>QBLT01000150.1 GCA_003249105.1 Leptolyngbya sp.
AGATGGGGTATTGGGGGAGGATAGAATTGTCAGGTGGTTTTGGTGGCCTTTTCGTTCCTCCATCACTCCCCTACTCCCCAACTCCATCGGCAAACCAATTGATCAAGCAGGACAACTATGGGCGGCATTAGAATCGGCAACGGGTATGACATTCACCGGCTGGTGGAGGGGCGATCGCTGATTTTGGGCGGCGTCACCGTTCCCCACCATCTGGGGCTCGACGGCCATAGCGACGCCGATGTGCTGACCCACGCGATCATGGATGCGCTGCTGGGGGCACTGAGCTTGGGCGATATCGGCCTGTACTTTCCCCCCGGTGACCCGGAGTGGGCGGGGGCCGACAGCCTCAAGCTGCTGGCCCAGGTGAATGCTATGGTGCAGGAGCGGGGCTGGCAGGTGAGCAACATTGACTCGGTGGTGGTGGCCGAGCAGCCCAAGCTCAAGCCCCACATTGAAGCCATGCGATCGCGCCTAGCGAACCAGCTAAACTTGGCCCCCGATCAGATCGGGGTAAAGGCGACCACCAACGAAAAACTCGGCCCCGTAGGACGCCAGGAGGGCATCGCCGCCTACGCCGTCGCGCTGCTCACAACTGCCGACTAGCACTCTCGGCTCCCACAACCGGCCTACAAAATAGTGAGGCTTAACTCGCACGGGGCGGGAACCTTTTGTTTTAGGGGAGAGTCAAACCACTTTGTAAAATCTTCACAACTAGTCCCCTATAGATGTAGATTTGACCCAAACAACCCTCAGCAATGGTTGTAAAAGATACTTAATCTGTTCGAGAAACCCGTAAACTTACTTTATAATATCTTCAAGTTTGACAAGGTTTTGAAGCGGAATTTGCGGTATTGGCCGTGTATCTATTGCTGAGCCTAGATCTAGGTCTTGTCTCAAAGCTAACCCAGATGGGTTCGAGGCTGTAGGTGCTGGTTTTGTCTCAAAGCTAACCCAGATGGGTTCGAGGCTGTAGGTGCTGGTTTTGTCCTAGAGACAAAGGGGTAGGGCTCAAATGACCAACGTCATGCAATCGCTGGTGGCGACGGGCCACACTATTCGTGGGGTTTGTTACGCCAAGTCCAATTATTTGAGCCAGGCGATCGCGGCGTTGTCGGCTATTCCCCCCGAGCGGGTCGGCCTAAACGGCGAGTATGACTACTATGGCTTGGTTAAGCGCATCAAGACGAGCTTTCACAACCAGGTAGGGCGCGACGCCGTCAAGCAAATCACCGTTAAACAGCGGGGCTCAGCCGTCATTCTTAGCGGCCAGATAGACACCCTAGACTTGCTCGATCAGCTAGTTGATCTGGCGCTGCACACCGAAGGAGCTACCCACGTTGAAGTACACGATGTGCAGGTCAACGATCTAGAGCTAGTCCGGTCAGCGCAGGTAGCTTGAGCTGACCGCACCCCGCCCGACTGGTTGCCAAGCCTACAAACACTCTGAACTTTTCGGCTTGAGGCTGTCCTAGATTATTTAGGCCACAGGCGTTGAGTCGTCGCCCACGGCTAAGCGCAGGGCAGACAGCGCCAGAATCACCAAAAATAGCCCCAGCCCAATGGTGCAGGCGTAGCTAATTTCCAGCTTTTGAAAGGCCTGCTCGTAAATGTAATAGACCACGGTTTTAGAACTGTGGCGTGGCCCGCCCTGGGTCATGATGTAGACCTCCTCAAAGACTTTGGTGGCGGCGATCGCAGAAATCACCCCCACCAGCACCAGGTAGGGTCGCATCAGCGGCAGGGTAATATCCCAGTGGCGTCGCCAGCCGTCGGAGCCATCCAGCGCCGCCGCCTCGTACAGGTCTTGGGGAATGCCCTGGAGCCCCGCCAGGTAGATCACCATGTAGTAGCCCAGCCCTTTCCACACCGTCACCGCCATGACGCTAAACAGCGCCAGGGCCGGGCTGGTTAACCAGGGAATACCGTTTTCCGTCAGTCCCAAAGACTTCAGCACCTGGTTAAACAGGCCGGTTTCGGCATAGAGCCAGCGCCAGGCAATGCCCGCCACCACCATCGACACCACCACGGGTGAATAGTAGGCTACCCGCAACCAGTGAATGCCCCGCAATTGCCGATTCACCAAGATCGCTAAGCCTAGCGGCGCAAAGGTCAAGATCGGTACGACCCCAGCTAGGTACACTAGGGTGTTGCGCACCGTCTGCCAGAAAATCGGGTCGGTTCTCAGCCGCTGCACGTTGGCCCAGCCCACCCAGGTAGGGGCCGCCGTCAGGTCTACCCCAAAGGTGGTAAAGCTCAGATAAAACGCCCGCAGCGCTGGCCAAAACACCGAAATGCCCAGGGCTACCAGAGCGGGCAGCAGAAACAGGTAGGGAATCACCCCTTGAGGAACTGTAAAACCCAGGGGCCACGTTTTTTGGCGGGCCGGGCGCGGGGATACGGTCATAGATTGCCGACAAGCATGGAGAACCTAGTCTACCTACAGAATCCCACAACCGCAGCAGCCGATTCCGTAATGGAAAAAACCTACTTGAAGAGCATGTGAAGAAACAGTGTTTTTACGGATTCAGACCGCCTGCGAGATCGGAGTTAATGGAGGTGAGGGCGTTTTATGTAGCGACTACCTTGCTACGCCGAGCGATAATATAGCGCAAACGACGCGTCAAGGCCCAATCTATAAGCCCCTACTAAGCGCCTCTATCGAGCCACCTACAGATTGTGGTGGAGGACACCAATGGCTAACGACTTACAGGCCACCAAACGCTTAGTTGAGATTATTCGCGATCTATGTCTCGCCCCTAGCCTCGACATTCTCATGACCCTGGTAGGGGTCGCCGCTCGCGAACTCACCCATGCCGACGGGGCTACCTTTGTACTCAAAGAAGGGGATCAGTGCTTCTACGCCCACGAAAACGCAGTTGCCCCCCTGTGGAAGGGGCAGCGGTTTCCGCTCTGTAGCTGTATCTGCGGCTGGGCAATTAACCACAAACAGGCCGCCATCATTGAAGACGTGTACAGCGATGCGCGGATCCCGGTAGAGGCCTATGCCCCAACTTTTGTGAAAAGCCTGACCGTGGTGCCCATGCGCCAGGACAACCCGGTGGGCGTAATCGGCGTGTACTGGGCCGAACGCCATCAACCCCTGACCGAGGAAGTTGAGCTGCTGCAAATCTTAGCCGACACCACCGCCACGGTGCTCGATCGCCTGCTTGGTCAAGAAGTGCCAGAGGCGGAGGCGCGATCGCAGCTCGAAGTCCTTGAGCACACCAATGCCAAACTGCGGGCCGAAGTCCTACAGCGCCACACTAGCGAAGCTGAGCTAACGCGGCTGTCGCTCACCGATGGCTTGACTGGGTTATACAACCGCCGCGGTTTTTTTCTGTT
Source organism: Leptolyngbya sp. (assembly GCA_003249105.1). Classification (GTDB taxonomy): domain Bacteria; phylum Cyanobacteriota; class Cyanobacteriia; order Phormidesmidales; family Phormidesmidaceae; genus Nodosilinea. The sequence continues at coordinate 3,343 of QBLT01000150.1, forward strand.
GGCCAATCCAAAACTGCGGCAGGCCCATCGTCAGCAACAGCCGGTGACGGTCTTCTTTATTGATGTTGACTATCTCAAGCAGGTGAATGACCACTACGGCCACGAAGCGGGCGATTGGCTGATTTTGGGCACTGCCGCCAGCCTGCATAAGACCTTCCGCGAGGGCGATATTTTGGCGCGGCTAGGGGGCGATGAGTTTGTTGTGTTGGCGATCGACTGCGCCGATGGCCAGGAGGTGGTCAACCGGCTCAAAGCCAATGCCGAGATCTTTGCCCAAGACCACGATCTCCCCTATCCCCTCTCGATGAGTGTGGGCCTAGCGGTGAGCCAGGGGGATGGCGGCAACCCAACGTTGAGTCAGCTGGTCTCCCGGGCTGATACTGCCATGTATGCCCAAAAGCAGCGCCGACAGCCGCTCAACATCGCCGAGATCAAGGCCGCGCAGCGGTGGGGCGTTTAAGCATAGGGCACTGGGTATAGACACGTCGGATCCTAGCGCGGGTCGATTAGCCCAGCAGCGGCGTCAGATCTAGATGCTCGCTGACCGCTTCAGTGAGTTCATTGAGAATGGCCTCGCGCTGTTCGCGGTAGTTGGGGATGCCGGTGGGCAGCGACCCTAGGCCCCGCTGCTGGCGCAGACGATTGAGCCAGGCCCGCCGCCAGGGGCCGTTGTCGAAGATACCGTGTAGGTAGGTGCCCCACAGCGACTGGCTGGCATCAACCACCCCCAGGCTGCGGTCTTCAAACAAGAATTCGAACTTGTTGCCCTTCTCGTCTAAGCCGTCGGAGAGCAAGAGCTGGGTGCGGCCCTGGTGCAGCTCGTAGCCCGATACCGGCAGCCCCTCCTGGGGAAAGCGGGAGCTAACGGTGCGCTGGCGGGCGATTTTCTGCTGGGTAATGACTGTTCTCAGCGGGAACAAATCGAGGCCGGGGAAGCGGCCCTCGTGGCCCTCAATGCCCTCGGGGTCGGCCAAAAACTGCCCCATCATCTGGAAGCCACCGCAGACACCCATCACTGTACCGCCAGCAGCCACGTAGTTTTGGATTTCTTCGGCCATGCCGGTGCGCTGCAAAATCAGCAGATCGGCAATGGTGGTCTTGGTGCCGGGGATGATCACAGCGTCGGGGTAGCTGAGCTTTTCCTTGGGGCTGAGGTAGACCACCCGCACGTTGGGCTCGGCCTCTAGCGGGTCGAAGTCGGTGAAGTTTGAGATGCGGGGCAGGCGAATGACGGCGATGGTGATATCGGCCTGTTTTTTGCTGCCAGCGGTGCGATCGAGTAGGCTCAGCGAGTCTTCAGCGGGCAAGGCGTTTTCGATCCAAGGCACGACGCCGAGGACGGGGATGCCGGTGCGCTCTTTGAGCCATGCCAGGCCGGGTTCGAGCACCTCGCGCTGGCCACGAAACTTGTTGATGATGATGCCTTTGACCAGGGCGCGCTCCTCAGGATCCATCAGCTCTAGGGTGCCGACGATGTGGGCAAAGACGCCGCCGCGATCGATATCGGCCACCAGCACGGTGGGAGCATTGAGGTGCTTGGCGACGCGCATGTTGGTGAGGTCGCGGTGCTTGAGGTTGACCTCGACCGGGCTACCGGCCCCTTCGCAGACCAAAAAGTCGTAGTCTTGGCCCAGGCGGGTGAGGCTTTCTTGAATGGCCTGCCAGCCCTGGTCAAAGAAGTTCTCGTAGTACTGCATAGCGGTGGTGCGCCCTACGGCCCGGCCCTTGAGAATCACCTGGGAGGTCATGTCGCCCTGGGGTTTGAGCAATATGGGGTTCATCTCGACCTGGGGGGGCACCCCGGCAGCCCACGCCTGCACCGCCTGGGCGTAGCCCATTTCGCCACCAGTCGCGGTGACGTAGGAGTTAAGGGCCATGTTTTGCCCTTTAAAGGGGGCAACCCGCCAGCCCCGGCGGCTAAGAATACGGCAAAGCGCCGTGGTAATCAACGATTTGCCCACGTGGGAGGCTGTTCCCACTACCATGATTGCTCTCATGGAGCGTCTCCAAAATTGAATGAGTTCGAGGGTAGGGCCAGAGCCGGAGTAAATTGACCTGCCGGATCGTAGCCACTGCCTTTGCAGAATCTTCAGGAACAACGCAACCTATCAGGACGATACTAGCTCTGCCATTGGCTGGATGATGGTCACCAGCTTAGTAGGGCCAGCGCACCCACCGGCACCATGCATTATAGAGATGATCGCCCAGGGTGGGTCGATACTGGGCTGGGCTTAGGGGAAACAGGCAATCAAACACCTGCCGTCCCATGGGGGTGAGGCGAAAGCTGTCGGTGAGGCCCTGGCCATCGACTTCGCGGCGTAAGATGCCCACGGCGATCAGCCACATCATCTCGTTTTCGGCTTGGAGCTCGGCCAGGTTGCGACGGCTGTAGCGGCTTCTGACCCCAGCTGGGCCACTCACCTGGCGGATGGAGATGCTCTGCGATCGCATATCCGCCAGCAGATCAAGCCGAAACGACGAGCACCGAAAGGCGCGCTCGGCCCGCTGGAGCGATCGCCGAGGATAGCGAAGGGCAATGGCGTGATCAAACTCAGCTGGGGCCATGGGGTTAGAAATTATGACTGCCTTAAATTGTAGGTTTAATTCACCGCCAAGCGGGGAAGAAATTCGAAGATCGGCGTGGGCTAGGCCGCTTGGGATCGATTGGTTTTCTCTGGGTAATTCTCTACTTCTGAGCTTGAATTTGGTTTAAAGGTCGTTTTAGTAACAGCGGTTACTTTCTACTGGCTGAGCAATTGCTAAGCCTATTAGTGCATCAGTTGTCAGACCAAGTCGGCAGTCACTCAACTAGTTTTAATAGTCAAACGGTTTCTAGGGTTCCGGCTTGCCGCAGCGACGGCAAAGCGTCTGGTCCGAGAGAAACCGCCAGATAGTTACTGGCCTTGCGATCAAAGCATGGGGCTAGGGCTGCTGGTACACGGCGGGATAAAAGCCCGGGAGAATAGCGAAGTACTGCTTCGTCATTCTCTCGGGCTGCTGTTTTGTATGCCATTTTTCTCAAATTGCCCTGCTCACGTCTTCACCCATCGAATCGTTACCTAACGCACCTATGGCCCATTCTTTAACGCCTGAAATCGAAGCGCTCAAAACATCCCTGGAGGCCAAAGGCGTCAAATTTGCCCTGGCCAGCTATGTGGATATCCACGGTATGGGCAAGGCCAAGATGGTGCCTCTCGCCCACCTGGGCCAGATGATGGCGGGCTCAGAGCTGTTTACCGGCGCGGCCCTCGACGGGGTTCCCCAGGAGATCAGCGATGAGGAGGTGGCGGCGATGCCCGACCCGGTCTCGGCCACGGTGCTGCCCTGGAAGCCCGAGGTAGCGTGGTTTGCCAGCGATTTGTACCTCAAGGGGCAGCCCTTTGAGGCCTGCTGCCGCACCATTCTTAAGCAAATGCTGGCCAAGGCGGCGGCGATGGGGTTTACCTTTAACCTGGGCATTGAGACCGAGTTTTTCATGCTCAAGGAGAATGCGGACGGTAGCTTTGGGCCGGTGAGCGATCGCGACCACCTGGCTAAGCCCTGCTACGACCTGCCCAGCCTGCTCGACAACGCTCCCTGGCTAAGCGAACTGGTCGAGTCCATGAACGATCTGGGCTGGGACGTGTACTCCTTTGACCACGAAGACGCCAACGGCCAGTTTGAGACCGACTTTGCCTACAGCGATGCCCTGACCATGGCCGATCGCCTCACCTTCTTTCGGCTAATGGTGAAGGAGATCGCCCGCAAACACGGCTACTTCGCCAGCTTTATGCCCAAGCCCTTTGGCGATCGCACCGGCAGCGGCGCCCACTACAACATGTCGCTAGCCGACATCGAAACTGGGCAAAATCTGTTTGAAGCTCCCGATGACCCGCGCGGCTGCAAGCTCTCGACCCTGGGCTACCAGTTTATTGCCGGGGTGCTGCGCCATGCCAAGGCCATTTGCGCCGTCACCTGCCCCACGGTCAACAGCTACAAGCGACTGCTGCGCCAGGGCAGCATGTCGGGCTTTACCTGGGCCCCGGTCTATATCTGCTACGGCAACAACAACCGCACCAACATGCTGCGCATTCCCCTGGCCGGGGGCCGGGTCGAGTGCCGCGCCGCCGACATTGCCACCAACCCCTACCTGGGGGCAGCGATGATTCTCGCCGCGGGGTTAGAGGGCATTGCCGAGGGGCTCGACCCCGGTGCGCCCCACACCGAGAACATGTACAACTACTCCCTGGCCGACCTCCAGGCGATGGGCATCGATATGCTGCCCCGCACGCTGCAAGAGGCGATCGACGCCTTTGAGGCCGACTCGCTCAGCCGGTTGGTGATGGGGCCGCTGATGTACCAGACCTACATCGACTTTCGCCGCCAGGAATGGGAGGAGTACCACACCCACATTTCCGATTGGGAAATTAAACGGTATCTAAAGTTTTTCTAGCGGCGCGGCCTTCGCCCCTGCGGCGTCTAGATTTGCCCACAGCTTGCCCTGTAGTTTTTGAGTCTCAACTATCACCACCATGAAACGACGTACCCTTTTACCCACGCTGTTTGCATTCTTTTGCAGCCTGTTGATTACCGTCAGCTGCGCCCAAAGTACGCCCCAGGCCGATGCCCCTGCCGATGCCCCGGCGACCGCTACGACCGGTGAACCCGTGAAGCTGGGCTACAGCAGCTGGGCGGGCTGGTGGCCTTGGGCGATCGCCGAGGAAGAAGGCCTATTCGAGAAAAACGGAGCCAACGTCGAGCTGATCTGGTTTGACGGCTACCTGGAGTCGATGCAGGCCCTCGCCGCCGGGCAGCTCGACGGCAACAGCCAAACCCTCAACGACACCATCTCCTTTGCAGGCGATGCGGTCAACGGCATGGTGGCCGTGCTGGTCAACGACAACTCTGCCGGTAACGACAAGGTGATTGTGGCTGAGGGCATCGACACCGCCGCGGATCTGGCGGGCAAATCCGTGGCCCTAGAAGAGGGCGTAGTGGGCGACTTTTTGCTCACCCTGGCCCTCGAAGACGCTGGGGTCAGCCGCTCCGACGTAGAAATTAAGAACCTGGAAACCGGGGCCGCTGCCACCGCCTTTGCCGCCGGACAGGTAGATGGCTTTGCGGGCTGGGTACCCTTTTGGGAAACGGCGCTGTCTCGCGAGGGCAGCAAAGAGCTGGTGACCTCGGCGGAATATCCCGGTGCGATTCCTGACCTGCTGGTGGTCAGCCAAAAGCTGATCGACAGCCGCCCCGACCAGGTGCAGGCTCTGGTGAATACCTGGTTCGACATTCTGGCCTTTATTGATACAAATCCTGAGCGGGCCAACGAGATCATGGCGAAGCGAGCCAACGTCAGCGACACCGAGTTTGAGAAATATACCAAGGGCACCAAAATCTTCACCCTTGAAGAAAACCTGGAGGCTTTTGGCGCGGGCGGTGACGACATGAAGTACATGCCCTACGCCGCCCAGAAAATGGCCGAATTCATGGTGGAGGTTGGGTTTATTCCCGAAGCGCCCGACCTGGAGGCCATTCTCGATGACCAATTTGTTAAGGCCTACACCCCCAAGAAGTAGCCGTTGATGCAAGCCCCCATCGCCAATCTGTGGATGATGGGGGCTGATGCTTTGCAGGTCTGTTGTACGTTTGGGCTAACCCCTGTGACTCCCACTCCCCCTTCTTTTTCCACTGCCCCCACTGCCCCCCACGGCATGAAGCCCAGCGTCTTTTGGCGACTGGCCGACGACATTCCTAAATCCATGAGCACGGCGCTGATGGTGCTCTCCATTGCGGTGCCCTTTGCCCTGTGGTGGATCGTGGCCAGCCTGGATCTGGTGAATGACAAGTTTTTGCCCTCGCCGATTCAGGTGGCCCAGGCGCTGGGGCGGCTGTGGACGGATGGCTTTTTGCTGGGCGATACTGCCGCCAGCATTATGCGGGTGACCGTGGGCTTTTTGCTGGCGGCCCTGGTGTCGGTGCCCATCGGCATCGCCATGGGGGCGTTTGCCAGCGTGCGATCGCTGCTCGAACCCATCATCGGCGTGGTGCGCTACATGCCCGCCCCCGCGTTCATTCCCCTGCTGGTGATCTACCTGGGTCTGGGGGAAGCGCCCAAAATTGCTCTGATTTTCATCGGCACGGTGTTTTTCAACATCCTGATGATTATGGATGCGGTGAAGTTTGTGCCCAAGGCCCTGCTCGAAACCACCTACACCCTGGGTGGGCGGCGGCGACAAGCCCTGTTTCAGGTGATTACGCCCTACGTGGTGCCCAACATCATCGACACCTTTCGCATCAACATTGCCACCTCCTGGAACCTGGTGGTGGTAGCGGAGCTGGTGGCGGCAGAAAACGGCCTGGGCAAGCGGATTGTGCTGGCCCAAAAGTTTTTTAACACCGACGAAATCTTTGCCTGCCTGCTAATTCTCGGCGTGATTGGCTTTGCCCTGGATCTATCGCTGCGAGGATTGATGAAAGCCACCTGCAAATGGGCAGTGGACTGATCGATAGTGTTCCGACGTATTTGAGTGACGCCGTTGCTCAAACCTGATCCCCCAGATTTTCGCCGTCTAGATTCACTCTATAACCCCCCTTTTTAAGGGGGGCAGGGGGGATCAAAGCAGGGTATCCCACCCCACCAAACTTTTCCTATTTATCCTGAATCCGCCTCAATCCAGCTTTGGTGGGCATTGCCCACCCTACGGCGCACCCTATCACCCGTTTACCCCATCACTCCCTCACCCATCCACCCCATTACTCCCCTCACCACCATGCATTTAGAAATCAACAACCTCAGCAAACAGTTCGACACTCGCCAGGGGCCAGTGCTGGCCCTCGATGACATCAACATGCACGTAGAAACGGGCGAATTTGTCTGCGCCGTCGGGGCTTCAGGCTCTGGCAAGTCTACGCTGCTGCGGCTGGTGGCGGGGCTAGATATGCCTACGACCGGGGAAATCACGGTGGATGGCCAGGGGGTAACCGGGCCAGGGTCCGATCGCGGCATGGTCTTCCAAAGCTACAGCCTGTATCCCTGGATGACGGTGCAGAAAAATGTGGAATTTGGCCTCAAGCTCCAGGGCGTCGGCCCACGGGAGCGGCGGGAAATGGCCTCCTACTATCTAGATGTGGTGGGGCTGACCAAGTTTGCCCGATCGCTACCCAAGCAGCTCTCGGGGGGCATGAAGCAGCGGGTGGCGATCGCCCGCACCCTGGCCTCGCGGCCCAAAATTATGCTGATGGATGAGCCCTTTGGCGCGCTAGACGTGCAGACCAAGGAAACCATGCAGCAGTTTATGCTCGACCTGTGGAACCGCACCGGGGTGAGCATTTTGATGATCACCCACGACGTGGATGAGGCGGTATTTCTCGCCCAGCGAATCTATGTGCTGACGGCGCACCCCGGCACCATTCAGCGGGAGGTGTTTGTGGAGTTGCCCAGCGATCGCGATTACACCATTCGCCGCGATCGCGCCTTTCAAGACTACCGCGAGGGCATCATGGATCTGCTGCGGGGAAAGACGGCTCCAGCGTTAGTCAGCTGATAGGGAGTGAACGCTGATGGTGTCTAGTCTGTCGCTGCGATCGCCGGTTGCCCCCGATGCCCGTGGGCTGCCGGAACGATTTTTGCTCACCGCCGACCACTACACCAATCCTGTCTGGATCCCCATAGAGCAGCAGGCGATTTTTCGCCGCACCTGGCTCTACGTGGGCGATGGCGATCGCCTTCAGCCGGGCATGGTGTGGGCCAGGTCGGTGGCGGGCGCTCCTGTGCTGATCGTGCGCGACCACGATGGCGAGCTGCGGGTCTTTTATAACCTCTGCCCCCACCGGGCCGCGATTCTGTCGCCGCCAGCGGGCATTCATGCCTGCCAAAAGCTGGTCTGCCCCTACCACGCCTGGGTCTATGACCTGGCTGGGAATTTGACGGGGGTGCCATCCCAAGCTCAGTTCCCTGAGTCATTTCAAAAGCAGGATTTTGCGCTGCGATCGCTGCGGCTAGAGACCTGGTCGGGCTTTATGTTCGTCTGTTTCGACGACAGTGCGCCGCCCTTGGTGGAGTTTCTCGGCAGCATTCCCCAGCACCTGGGGCAGCACCGCACCGCCGCGACCCAGCCGCTGGCGGCCAAGCAGTACACCGTCGCCTGCAACTGGAAGAACTACCACGACAATACGCTGTGTGATTATCATGTGGCGATCGCCCACCGCACCACCCTCAACCAGGTGCAAGGCCCCATTCGCCACTACCAACACCAGCTCGAAGCCTTCGTCAACCTGCTCTACACCCCCACCACCGCCGACTGGCAGGCCGAAAATTCCGTCTTGCCCACGCTCCAGGGCCGCAGCCGCGAGGGATTTTTTACCTACGGCATCTACCCCAATCTGCATCTGCTGGGGCTACCTAACGGCCTGCTGGCCTGGCTGCACATCGAGCCGCTCACCGTTGAGTCTTGCCAGGTTTCTCTAGATCTCTACGGCGACCCCAAATTTTGCCCGCCCACCGCAACCCTGCTGGCCGAATTTGAAGCCTTTATGCAAGAAGATATGGTGCTCACCGAAAGCGTGCAGCAGGGCTACGCCAGCGGTGCCTACACCCCCGGCCCGGTGAACGGTTTGGAATCACGAATTATTCATCAGCAAAAACTGATTTGGGACGCCCTTGCCGCTTTTAGTGATGCTGATTAGCAGTATGAATTGATGCTTGGCAAACACTGTAAAGCCTCTGGCTTGGCTTCGCCTATGCCCCTACGCAGAACTTTGGTTGCCTAGTGCTGGGTTGGCTGGTGGGCAGTGCCCACCCTACGACTACGACCAGCTAACTCTAATTTTGAATTGCTCGGGCACATTCAAAACTCAAAATTTCTCCTCTGGAGACGCTACGCGAACAACCTTCAAAAC
>QBLT01000151.1 GCA_003249105.1 Leptolyngbya sp.
CGGCTGGATGGGGCCAAGGGCCGGCTTCGGTAATAATCAAGGTGGGCTGGTCGGGGTTGGCGCTCGGATGCAGCAGCCATTCTAGGCGCACCCCAGCCTCGCCCAGTACCGTCTGAGCCCCTTCTGCAACCTGTGCTAGATGGGCGAGCTGATCGTGACTCAGAGGGGCGAGCAACTCGGGGCGCTCGCGCTCGATCACCTGAATGGGTTGGGCACTGGCCAAGGGGCGGGGGCGATATTTAGAGGCGGGTCTGAGCTGATAAACGCGTTCCTGAAATCCTGGTAGCCAGGTGGCCTCAGTGATGTCGCCGGAGCTGGCCCGGCAGCAGGCTGGGATGGCTTCTCCCTGGGTGAGGGCCATCCCTAGCCCCGCTACCGCCGTCACCTTAATTTGCTCTTGGCTTAGAATTAGTGTGCCTGACACCAGGGCTGGATAAACCGGCATAATCAGCGTGGCCAGGCTCAGATCGCGCAGTCGCTGGCAGTGGAGATCCCAAACCGGTAGACAGCGAGCCGTGAGCGCCTGGCTCCAAAACTGCGGCAGCACCCCAGCTAGATTGGTCCAGTCGGCTTCGATCTGGGCCGACAACAGGCCTGCGCCTAGCAATCTAGACTCAGCTGGTTGCTCTAAACTCAGCCCGTCTACCCAGAGCGATGCACGCAGCATCCAGGCGGCGGGGATGAACCCGTCAGGCGCGGGAAGATCTAAACCATTGCCTGCGATCGCCTCGATGCCCGGAATGTCTCGCAGGGCCTTCTGCCATTGCCGACTGCTCTGCTGTAGAGTCTTAAACCCGTCTTGACAGACCGGCGCTAGCCGATCGCCATCGCCATCGGGCCAGGCCATCTGCCCTAGACCGTCGTGCCAGGCCGCCGCCGTTAGTACGCAACCCTGAGCTACGGGCAGCCCCTGCTGCTTGAGCAGGCCCAGATAGTAGGCTTTCTGCCCAACGGCCTGCAGATCAGCGATGTCCAGGGTATGCAGTTGTCGAAGCCAGGTCATGCTGAGATACGGGGCTAACCCTCAGCTGTCGCCTAAGGGAGGTGGCCAAATTATTCGGTTTTATAGCGCTAGATCCGTTGGCCCCTGCGATGGCTGGGCATGCTCCAATCTTAGAGCGGCGGTGCAAAGGGGCGATCGCAACGAAGCGCTTTATGTGAAGTCAACATCTTATATCTATGAGTTTACGCGATGGCCATCGTCTTCGCCCTCTACCCTGCTAATGGGAAGGGGGCTTTCGCAACAGAAATCCCTATTTCTACCCTCGTCCCTGCCCGCTGCGGCCCCGAGAATAGATTCAGCACCCTCGCCATTTAGCTATCAGGGCAGATCCCATGCACCACCGCTCCTCCCTTCAGACCTGGCTCAGCCAGGGCAAACGCCAGCTGCTCAGCCTGTTTTTGGCCGAGCCCTGTCCCCTGTGTCAGCGAGCGGCGGCGGCGGTGCTCTGCCCTAGCTGCTGCCGTCAGGTGCAGCAGTGTCAGTCTCTCACCCCCTGCGATCGCAGTATTCCAGGTCTGGCGGTACTGAGCTGGGGGCGCTACGAAGATAGCCTGCGCCAGGCGATCGGCAGCCTCAAATACAGCGGTCATACCGGCCTAGCACAGTTTTTAGGCACCGAACTGGGGCAAACCTGGCTTGACCACCAGCCGCGCTCTGGGGCCTCGTCTTGGCCAGTGGCGATCGTCCCCATTCCCCTCCATCCCACTCGGTTGCAGCAGCGGGGGTTCAACCAAGCCGACCTGCTTGGCCAATGGTTTTGTCGCCTGACTGGCCTGTCGCTGCACAGTCACGGCCTGTTGCGGGTTCAAGCCACCCAGGCACAGCACAGCCTCAACCGACTCAGCCGCCAGCAAAATCTGGCCCAGGCCTTTGCCGTCAACCCAGCTCAACTCAAGGCTCTCCAGCAATCTACCGTGTGGCTGCTCGACGACATTTTCACCACCGGAGCCACGGCTCAGTCAGCGGCCCTGGCTCTGCGGCGCAGTGGCATTGCCGTGGAGGGCATTTGCACGGTCGCTCGACCCAAGGTCTGGGCAGCTCCACCCAACTTAAAAAAAATCGACCTTGAGATAGATGTTGGCTATGGCTTCCCCAGGAAATATTAATAGTCCATTGGCTCTGTTGCGTTAGCAAGTCGATGCTCTAGTATAAATCTAAAGAAATTATTAACAGCTGCTATGAACCCCCAGCTTCTGAGACACCTGTGGTCTTTGGTAGAACGGTCCCAGAGCAGTCATCTCCTTGCCCTAGATGACCACGGTTTAGTGTGCTGGCTGTTAGAGCAATTTACCGGGCAGCAGCCAATCAATCAGGCCGAGACCGATCAGCTTCATCACTACATTCGCGACAAAATTCCTCTAATTCGTGACCTGGCGCAGGAGCGCTAGAGCAATTTTACCCGGCGTAGGGTTGGGACTCTCTTTAGGACGGTTAAGCTAGATGGATCCAAGTGAGTTTAAATTCCTCACCAGGATATTGTTATCTTTGATGCAAAATGAAAACCCAAACCGTTGGAGTGTTAACCAAGTGCAACACTCCAACGGTTTGAGTGTAGGTTTTGCAGTGTTTTTTTGTGAGTGAGGATTGATTCATGCGCAAGTGGGGTTTACTCGCAGCTGCCCTCGGGCTAACGCTGGCCGCCTGTGGTGGCGGAACCACTACCACCACCGCTGATGGAGAAGCCGCTCCCGCTGGTGGCGGTCGACTCGACGTTGTCAAAGAGCGTGGACAGCTAGTTTGTGGCGTGGATGGTGGGATTCCGGGGTTTAGCTTTGTGGACGAAAGCGGCACCTATACCGGTCTTGATGTCGATATCTGTAAGGCTGTAGCTGCCGCCGTTTTGGGCGATGCCGAGGCCGTCGAGTACCGCCGGTTAGACTCGACCGAGCGCTTTACGGCCCTCTCTGGGGGCGAAGTTGACATGCTCTCCCGCAATACCACCTGGACCATTAGCCGTGACACCAGCGTGGGCCTTGAGTTTGCGCCGACCACCTTCTTCGATGGTCAGGGCATGTTGGTGCGTGCAGACAGCGGCATTGCTGATCTGGAAGACTTTGCGGGTAAAGCCATCTGCGTGGAGACCGGTACCACCACTGAGCTCAACCTGACCGACCAAATGCGTCAGCTCGGTGTCGATTTTGAGCCCGTGGTGTTTCAGGATGCCGATGCGGCCTACGCGGCCTACGACGAAGGCCGTTGCGAGGGCATGACCTCTGATAAATCGCAGCTGGTGGCTCGCCGCAGCACCCTGCCTAACCCCGACGAGCACACCCTGCTCGAAGTCACCATGTCTAAGGAGCCCCTAGGGCCTGTAACCACCAACAACGACTCTGGCTGGTACGACGTCGTCAAGTGGGTCACTTATGGGTTGATTCAGGCTGAAGAGTTTGGCATTACCTCTGAGAATGTTGCCACCTTTGAAGCCACGGAAAACCCTGACATTGCCCGCTTCCTGGGTCAAGAGGGCACCCTGGGTACTGATATGGGCTTGCCCAACGACTTCATGGTGCAGGTGATTACCCAGGTGGGTAACTACGGCGAAATCTATGAGCGCAACGTGGGCGCTGATTCTGAGTTTGCCCTAGAGCGCGGTCAAAACGCCCTGTGGACTGAGGGTGGTCTCATGTACTCTCCCCCCTTCCGCTAGGGAACCCATGCTGATTGGTGGTGGCTAGAGGCTCCCACCGAAACTGTCTACTCCGGATTAACCCCGTTGAAAGGCGCAGCTCGACTGCGCCTTTTTCATAAATCCTTGTAACAAATTGAACTTTTCTTGACATCGCTCTTAGATTATTTTGCTTACAGCGCCAGAACTGCTCGCTTTGCACTGATACACCACAGGTGACGTAAATGGCCCACGATAGCAGCAGCAAAACCTTTGACCTTAAGGCAATGCTGCGAGATGAGCGATTTTGGAAGATTGCCTTTCAGGTAATTACGCTGATCGTTGTCCTGCTCTTGCTGAGCTTTTTTCTGGGCAATTTGAACCGCAACCTGATTCAGCAGGGGCGGGCCTTTGGGTTTAGCTTTTTGCGGAACCCGGCTGGCTTTAGCATTGGCGAAAGCTTGATTCAATATCGCCCTAACGACCCCTACTGGCGAGCGTTGATGGTGGGCTTGGGCAATACCTTGACCCTGGTAGTAGGCGGTATTGTTTTGACCACTTTGCTAGGCGTAGTGGCTGGGGTGGCCAGCTTTTCTAAGAATTGGCTGTTGCAAAAGCTCAGCCGTGTCTATGTGGGGCTGGTGCAAAATATTCCGCTGTTATTGCAGCTGTTCTTTTGGTATTTCGCCATCTTTGGTGCCCTGCCCAACCCGGCTAACCAGATTGGGGTACTGGGGCTAGCTTTTCTCAACAACCGAGGGGTTTACATTCCTTGGGCCAGTAGTGCGCTGCTGGCAATATTGGGCATTGTGGCTACGGTTGGGGCGGCGATCGCCGCCCTTTATCTCTGGCGCTGGCGCACCAAAATTCGCATTGAGACTGGGGTCGGCGGTCAGGCTCAGTCCATTGCTCTGGCGGTGGTGGCGCTAGCCTGGCTGGCCATCATCACCCTGGGTATGGACTGGACTGTACCCGAGGGCGTTGAGGGGGGTGGCGTAACTGGTGGCCTGCGGTTGTCGCGGGAGTATGTGGCCTCTCTGACAGCGCTGGTGTTCTATACCTCCGCTTTTGTGGCAGAGATTGTGCGGGCGGGCATTCAGTCGGTATCGAAGGGGCAGTGGGAAGCGGCCCGCACCCTGGGGCTCAATGCGGGCATGGTGATGCGGCTGGTGGTGTTTCCCCAGGCTCTGCGGGTGATTATTCCACCGATGAACAGTCAGTACATGAACCTGACTAAAAACTCCAGCCTGGCCTTTGCGATCGCCTTTCCTGAAATTTATTCGATCGCCACCACCACCTACAACCAAACTGGCCGACCGGTTGAAGTCTTCGTGGTTATGATGGCCACCTATTTAACCCTCTGTCTACTCATAACTGTGGTGATGAACCAGTTCAACCGATCTGTGCAGTTTAAGGAGCGCTAAGCTATGACCTCCGTAACACCCGACTCTCTCTCCTCTGCACGCCCTGAGATATTGGCCCTGGGACCGGTGGCCTGGGCTAAAAAAAATCTGTTTAGCGACTGGTTCAACAGCTTACTGACCGTCGTTATTGGCGGTATCCTCGGCTGGGGTATTTTTCGCCTTGGTTTTTGGGCTTTGACCGTTGCCCAATGGCAGGTCATACCCAATAACTTCGGTCTGTTTATGACCGGAACCTTTCCCTTGGAGCTATATGCCCGCATTTGGGCCCTACTGGCGGTGGTTTGCGGATTGGCAGGGCTGTCATGGGGCGTGCTGGGGCGCAATGTTTCTACCCTGTTTAGCCGCGGCGTGCTGATTGGCCTAGGGCTAGTCTGTGCCTTTATTGTGCTGTTTCCGCCAACTCGGCCCAGTTCCCTGAAGCTGCTGCCGATGGTGGCACTGGTGGCGATCGCAGCCGCAGCGGGTCGCCAGGTAGGGCGAAAAGTCCCCGGCATTGGCAAGTGGGTTTCCCTGGCCTGGTTTTTGTCGTACTTCGTGGCCCTGTGGCTGATTGGCGGTGGCCTGGGGCTAACCCCCGTGTCCACCAACGACTGGGGCGGGCTGGTGCTGACGCTGTTTACCGCTGTGAGCGGCATTGTGCTGTGCTTTCCGCTGGGGCTGCTGCTGGCCCTGGGGCGGCGCAGTGCTCTGCCGGTGGTGCGCTTGCTATCTACCGCCTACATCGAGCTGGTGCGGGGTGTGCCCCTGGTGGCTTTTCTATTCATGGGGCAGGTGATGATTCCGCTGTTCTTGCCGATTGGGTCGCGGCCCGATCGCATCTTACGGGCGGTCATTGCGCTGGCTTTGTTTAGCGCCGCCTACCTGGCCGAAAACGTGCGGGCGGGCTTGCAGGCGGTGCCCCGGGGCCAGCGCGAAGCCGCTATGTCCTTGGGGCTCAACACCCCCACTACCCTGGGCCTGATTATTCTGCCCCAGGCGCTCAAGATTGCGATTCCGGCTATCGTGGGGCAGTTTATCAGCCTGTTTCAAGACACCACGCTGCTGTCGATTGTGGGTCTGGCGGAGCTATTGGGCATTGGTAAGTCCATTTTGGCCAACCCGGCCTATCTGGGTCGCTACGCCGAGGTCTACCTGTTCTTAGCGGTGATCTACTGGTTCTTCTGCTACGCCATGTCTTTGGCTAGCCGCAAAATTGAGGAGAAGCTCAACACCGAACACTAGCTGCTTCCCGGCAAAATATCTCTCCGTGTAACAGTTGACAGTCTGGAATTCAGAAACCCCCTAGGGTTAAGGCAAAATAGCAATATCTTGCTCTAGCGCCCCGGCTTGTTGGGTTGAGCTAGGTTGAAAACGTCCATTTGATGAGTTGTTAGCAGCCCTAGGGCGCGATTAAGAGGAACCCTTTCATGACACAGTTTCAGACGGAGCAACCCTCTGCCCACCACATGAGCACTGAGCCGGTGATTGTGGCTCGCGACGTGGAAAAGTGGTACGACAACGGTTTCCACGTGCTCAAGGGCGTCAACATGACGGTCTATAAGGGCGAAGTGCTGGTGGTGATGGGGCCGTCTGGGTCAGGTAAGTCAACCTTTATTCGCACTTTTAATGCCCTAGAGCCCTATCAGAAGGGCTCCATTGAGGTCGATGGCATCACGATTTCCCACGACCTGAAAAACATTGAGGCCATCCGCCGTGAGGTGGGCATGGTGTTTCAGCAGTTCAACTTGTTTCCCCACCTGACAGTGCTGCAAAACGTGACGTTGGCCCCTATCTGGGTGCGCCGCTGGCCCAAGGCCAAGGCTCAAGAAGTGGCTATGCAGCTGCTAGAGCGGGTGGGCATTTTAGAGCAGGCCCACAAGTTCCCCGGTCAGCTGTCGGGGGGGCAGCAGCAGCGGGTGGCGATCGCCCGCTCCCTGGCTATGCAGCCCAAAGTTATGCTGTTCGACGAACCCACCTCCGCCCTCGACCCCGAAATGGTGCGGGAAGTGCTGGATGTGATGCGCGGCCTGGCTAAGTCCGGCATGACCATGGTGTGCGTCACCCACGAAGTTGGCTTTGCCCGCGAGGTAGCCGATCGCGTCGTGCTGATGGATGGCGGGTACCTTGTCGAAGAAAATACACCCCAAGAGTTCTTCAGCAATCCCCGCGAAGACCGCACCCAAAAGTTTCTCTCCCAGATTTTGTAGGTGGATATTCTCGAACAGATTCGCCTCGACTACGAGCGATTTCCCGACGATCAGAGCTACCACCTCTACGCCGAAGATGTTTACTTTAAAGACCCGCTAAACCAGTTTTGCGGCGTCGATCACTATCAGCGCATGATTGGCTTCATCAGCCACTGGTTTAAGGATGTCAATCTGCAACTGCACGGGATCGAGTACTCCAGCCCTAGCCAAATCGACACCCGCTGGACGCTGAGTTGGATAGCTCCAGTACCCTGGCAACCGCGTATGAGCATCCCCGGCCGCAGTGAGCTTGGGCTAGGGAAAGATGGCAAGGTGATATCTCACATTGACTATTGGGATTGTTCTCGCCTGTCGGTGCTCAAGCAGTTGTTTGCCTTGCGAGCCTAAGTTTTAAACTCCATTCAAGTTGCTGAACATCGAATTAAGCAACTTGAATGAGCCTCAACGGGCTCAAGGTCTGCGGGTAAGCTAAGGACATTGATGGGCAAAGTTACTGCCACAATCGATGTAGATCTGTAGAGGATGTCTATGCGGCTGCTACAAAAGGTGTCGGCTGGGGTTTGCTTGCTCATTGGGCTGCCCATCATCATGATGGCAACAGTTGAGGGCTTCAACCCCAATACCTCCCCTGAAGACCGATCGGGGCTGATGGCCGCCCTGGCATTCTTTGGACTGCCGCCAACGGCTTTAGGTGGCTGGTTGATCTGGAACTTGCGCCAGCAGCATCTGCGATCGCTCGAAGACCTAGCCGATCAGCAAGAGCAGCGGTTTTTGCAAATCCTTCAGGAGCGAAAGGGCGACCTGACGGTGCTTCAGTTTGCCACCGCAACCCAACTGTCACTGGAAGAGTCCAAAGTTTACCTCGATGAAAAAGCGCAGCAGCTGGATGCCTCGTTTGACGTTTTAGACAACGGGGCCGTGGTCTACCGCTTTCCCCTATAGGTGCCTACAGATACTCGCGGTTGAGATAGGGTTGCAGCACCTCGGGCACGCGTACTGAGCCGTTGGCCTCTTGGTAATTCTCTAGAATAGCGGCCATGGTGCGGCCAATGGCGAGGCCGGAGCCGTTGAGGGTGTGGACGTACTGAGTGCCTTTTTGGCCCGCTGATTTAAAGCGAATGTTGGCGCGACGGGCCTGGAAATCTAAACAATTTGAGCAGCTAGAGATTTCTCGATAGTTCTCAGACGAGGGCATCCATACTTCGAGGTCGTAGGTTTTGCAGCTTGAGAAACCCAAATCGCCAGTGCAAAGCGCCAGCACGCGGTAGGGCAGCTTGAGCTGTTGCAGAATGTCTTCGGCATCGCCCACCAGCGTCTCTAGCTCGTCAAAGGAGGTGTCGGGATGCACAAACTTGTACATCTCCACTTTGTTGAACTGGTGGAGACGGATTAGCCCGCGGGTGTCTTTGCCGTAGCTGCCGGCCTCGCGACGAAAGCAGGGGGTATAGGCGCAGTAGTGAATCGGGAGTTGGTCAGCCGCAAGAATGTCGTCGCGGTGCAGGTTGGTGAGGGGCACCTCGGCGGTGGGGGTAAGCCACAGGTCGTCGTTGCGACACTGGAAGCTCTCTTCGGCAAACTTGGGCAGCTGGCCCGAGGCGGTGAGCGCCGCTGAATTAATTAGATAGGGGGGAATGATCTCGTCGTAGCCCGCTTTGGTGTGGCGATCGAGCATGAAGGAGATCAGCGCCCGTTCTAACGCGGCACCTGCGCCTTTTAGGACGACGAAGCGGCTCTGGGCAATTTTTTCGGCGGCGCGCTTAAAGTCGAGAATTCCAAGGGTTTCGCCAATTTCCCAGTGGGGTTTGGCGGCAATGGTGGGCAGGTACTCGTCGCCCCAGCGGCGCACTTCCACATTCTCGGTTTCGTCTTTGCCGACGGGGGTGGTGTCGCTGGGCAGGTTGGGCAGGCCCAGCAGAATGGCCTCAATCTGAGCCTTGATCTCGCGCTCCTGGGGTTCCAGGGTTTGCAGCTCGGTTTTGACCTGGTTGCCTTCGTCTTTAAGGGCGGTGACTTCGGGGCCGTTGGGGGCGGCCCCGGCTTTGATGGTTTGGCCGACTTGTTTGCCGATTTCGTTGCTGCGGGCCTGAAGCTGCGATCGCACCGTCTCTAGCTGGCGCTGCTGCTGGTCTAGCTCTAGCAGCGGGGTCAAATCGTACTTACCCCGCTTACCCAGAGCAGACTGCACCTGCTCTGGGTTTTCTCGGATTTGCTTTAGATCTAGCACAGCAGCCCTCTACAATCTGAAATCTGATTTTTTGACAAAAAACCCTTTGCCAATAGATCAGAATATCAGCATTCCTAAAATACCTGCTCAATCTCGGCGATTTCAGGAATAAACTCGCGCAGGCGACGCTCGATGCCCATGCGCAGGGTCATGGCCGAGCTGGGGCAAGAGCCGCAGGCTCCCTGAAGGCGGAGTTTAACCACCGGGCCATCGATTTCTACCAGTTCTACATTGCCGCCATCGGCCAGCAGGTAAGGGCGCAGTTCATCTAAAACCTGTTCCACATTGGGAGGGGTAAGGGCAAGCGTTTCCATGGGCTATAGCTACCAAAAGTATTGAGAGGCCATCTCCATTCTAAGGATTTTGGCCCCAAACCAGAGCAATCAGCTTGATCTGATGGACGATTTTCCCAGCGATAAACGCTATCTCTTCTCTAGATCAACCTCTATGTAAAGCATTACCGGTTCTCATTTCTTTATGGGGCCGTGTGTCGTAGTTGCGTAGACTGGGCCTTGAGGGGTCAAGCTTTGATGAGAAAAATGCCTGAAATCATTGGCAATAGCCCCCACCTTTCCTCAGGAAACTCTTTATGCCTTTTACGATCGATTCAGCTCGTAATATTTTCCCAAATACGTTAACGGCGGATTCTGTACCCGCAACTATTGCCCGCTTTACCCAACTCAGCGCCGAAGACCAGCTGGCGCTGATCTGGTTCGCCTACCTGGAGATGGGGAGCAGCATTACCATTGCGGCCCCCGGTGCGGCCAGCATGCAATTTGCTGAAGCCACCATGGAGCAAATTCGCAAGATGCCGTTTCAGGAGCAATCTCAGACGATGTGCGACCTGGCGAACCGGGCCGATACTCCGGTTGGTCGCACCTACTCGACCTGGTCGCCCAATATTAAGCTCGGCTTTTGGTACCGCCTGGGCCAGTGGATGGAAGAAGGCTCCGTTGCGCCCATTCCTGAGGGATATAAGCTGTCGGCCAATGCCGCCGCCGTGTTGCAGTCGATTCGCACCCTAGAGTCTGGGCAGCAGATTACGGTGCTCCGCAATGCGGTGGTCGACATGGGGTTTGATGCTAAGCAAATGGGCAGCTATACCCGCGTTTCTGAACCGGTTGCGCCGCCCCAGGATATGGCTAAACGCAGCCAGGTCACCATTGAGGGGGTCACCAACCCCACGGTGCTGTCCTACATGAATAACCTCAACGCCAACGACTTCGACGCGTTGATCGAGCTATTTACGCCCGATGGGGCCTTGCAGCCTCCCTTCCAGCGCCCGATCACCGGCAAAGAAGCAATTCTTCGCTTCTTTCAAGAAGATTGCCAAAATCTCAAGCTGATTCCAGAGCGCGGGGTGACTGAGCAGGCGGAAGATGGCTTTACCCAAATCAAAGTGACCGGCAAGGTGCAGACCCCCTGGTTTGGCGCTGGCGTCGGCATGAATATTGCCTGGCGGTTTTTGCTCAACCCCGAGGACAAGATTTTCTTTGTCGCTATTGACCTGCTGGCCTCGCCGAAGGAACTGCTCAACCTGGTGCGTTAGGTCGATGGTTGGGTGGGTATCAAGCCTGAGGTTTGCCCGCTGAGGGCTAGAATTCATCGCTGCCTACCCATGGCTCTTTGCCTGGCTGCTGGGTCTTCCGCCTCAGGAAGACCCAGCAGCCAGCATTGTTTTGGGTCTAAACAGGGACTTGTCAAAGGTGGCTAAGGCTCACTGAGCGTCGGGGAACATTGCAAAGTTTTGCAACATGTCTCTAATATAGAAAAACGTTAAACAAAATCATTGATTGAGTGATAGCTTGGCCGATTGACGGTCAGGGCGCTCTTACCGGTCTTTTCCTAGGATTCTCTTTTAAAAAAGTCGTAATGCATACCAGCGAACTCCAGTGGTCATCTGAGGAAAAAACCCTTGCCAAGGCGGCGATCGCAACGGCCTACAGCCGCGAGATCAGCGGCTTGGTGCAGGTGGTGCGCGATCGCGCCAGCAGCCTCACCAGCATGGATGACCTTTGGCAACTCCACGACTTTCTCAGCGCTCGCCGCCACGAACTCGACGGCAAATACGATGACCGCGAGTCGGCACTGCTGTTTGTCTTTTCGAGTTTGGTGAGAGAAGGCTGGCTGAGCTTAGATGAGCTGAAAGGGCTAGACACCGCCAAGTTATCGAAAATTACTGCCCTCACCCGTATGTTCTAGCCCGGTTCGTAGCGCTAGAACCGGTCTGCTTTTGAGTAAATTTGGGAGCACGTAAACGAAAGGGGAGGTGCTGTTTCTAGCACCTCCCCTTTCGTTTGGTATTTAGTTTTTTAACCTGTGGGGCTGTAGAACCCTACATGATGCCGATTTGGGACAGAATGCCTTGCCCAGTCAGAAACTCGGTAGCTACACCAATCACGAAGCCCAGCATAGCCAGACGACCATTCCAGGTTTCTGCAAAGTCTACAAAGCCGAACTTGGTCTCTTTGGTTTCCATGGTGGATATCTCCTAAATGATTAGAGGTGCGAAATCAATATCCTGTTATTTAACGTAACACAGGTTTTTTGAAGTTAGGGTGTGAGAACGATGACTTTTCGACGATGGCAATTTAATCAGCCCACGCTGTCGGTCCTTGCTCAGTCCGCACAAAATATCTAAGGTGATTTCCGAGAACTAAATTACCGATTTTCGCCATGCTAGCCTGTGTAGCAGTGAATCAGGAGAGCCTGCATGGAGTTACCCCCGAAGCCCAGTGAACAGTT
>QBLT01000152.1 GCA_003249105.1 Leptolyngbya sp.
GGCTACATTGGTGTCGTCGTCTCAATGTCGACTACGAGCGCTTGCCCGAGTCCTCTGAAGCGCTAATCTACATCGCCATGACTCGGGTCATGCTACGCAGATTAGCGTGATGCCTTTGATACCCGTCTCCGTGTTTTCAAATATCCTCTCAGGTGCTGGCAGTTAACCCAACCCCAATAGATGCTGGGCAATATCAGTTTTCGATCACCCTGCAAAGCCCAGATGAGAGTTGCGATCGCCACGCCGACTGGTGGGAAGTGCTCACTGAAGAAGGTGACTTAATTACCCGCCAGCTTTTAGACTCTCCCCATAGGTTTGAAAAGCCGTTTGTCACCGAAGCAATGCTCACCGTAGACCTAGCTCAAACACTCATTGTGCGGGCGCACTTCAGCAGCGATCTAGATGGCAATGAGAATAACGATATCGTTTTCAAATACCCCAACCAAGCCATGCAAGGTTCCATAACTAAAGGTTTTCAGTCTGTTCGCATTCCCCCTCGCTTTGCGGCTAGGGTCGAGCGCCAAGACCCACAGCCTGGGGTGTGCAAAGACAAACCAGCCTAAGGGGGCATCACGCAGGCGGTTGTGCTGCACCGAAGGGTTTATCCGGGCATTTACGGTGCATAGCTGGCCGCTACAAACAAAAACTGAAGCATTTGCTGCATTTGCCAAAGCATTAGTTGATCTTGTGAACTCATTAGTTGCTATTGCTTTCTCATTCATAACAAATGCTTTAGCATTATCAACAAAAGCTAAAGCATTTATTATCAGTGAGACCTAATGCGTTGATCTTATGAACTCATGAGTTGCTATTGCCTTTTCATTCATAAGCAAGCCTTTAGCATTACAAACAAAGCCTAAAGCGTTACTTATGAATAGCTTCTCATTACTTGCTGCTGAGTTCACCTTTTCAGCCAACGGTTGCCCCCCAGCGCAAAAGCATTCTCTCCAGAGATAAGCACCCTGGCTTGCGACTTTATCGCCTACCCCACCATCACCCGCGAGACCCTGAGGCAGCACATCAACGCAAAGGGGGTACCTATCAGCGACACCGTAGCTTAGGGGCTGTGCAGCAACTCATTTACCCAAGCTTGATCCTCTGCCGATAGTGCTGGTGGTGGCACAGGGGTCTGGTAATCTACCCGAATGCCGTAGCCGCTGCGCTCATAAATTCCGTTCACCAGCGGCTGTAAATCAACCAGCACCTGCTCTTCGGCATCTTTTAGCGGCAGCGGAAACGCCGGAATCGGTTGCCGTAGCGTAAATTCATAGAGATCTGCCCGAGGGCGACATTCTGACCGACTCACCAAAATGCGATACCGGTCTGTCGAGGCTGGCCCTAGGTCTACTGGCTGCATCGCCATTGGGTCGTAGGCCCGTAGCAAATCAATTTCGACCAAGTGGGAAGCACTGCCCAAGACCGTTTGTCGTTTAATGCCATAGATCCTGCGTCCTTCTCCCGGTCGCTTATTCGTGGGCGACAGCACCTCCACCACCGCAATCACCGCATCGCTACCCGCTTCTCGAATTTCTAGATAGCGCTCCTTGACTGCCAGCGGCATAGGCAAAATCACTGACTGAGGTCGCACCGTTGTTGCCACCCCAGCACCAGAAGCCTCAGGTTTAGTCGGAGCAGATGGCCCTGGGGTAGACAGCACGATCGCGTCTGGAATGCCCACCAACAGTTCCCCGTTGGAGCTATCCATATAGGTGCGAGTCTCCACCGCCACGTAGTATTGCGGCAGCAAGCTAGGGGCCAGGGCATCGGCGATCGCCACAATCAAGCGGCTGTGAAACTCCGACCAAAAAATGGACTGTTCTAGGTAAGGATCCATACCTGGGAAGGGGGATGCCATCGCTGAGCCTGCAATTGGGGCTACCCCAAGTTTAGCGGACTCCCCTTTACCAACAAGAGCTGGCAACAAGAGCTGGCCGCCTACGAGGCGGGGGGCGCGGTCTAGGGGCGAGAGCCCTTACACACTCGGAGAGCCCGGCTTGAGATTGCTGTAGACAAAGCGCTCAAAGGCCCCCTGGTTGAGCTGGCTCCAGGCATAGATGCGATCGCGAAACCCGCGCCAGTCGTCGTAGATCGCCTTAAAGTCGGCATCGCTGGCGGCAAACTCGTCGTAGAGGTCAAAGGTGGCCTCCTGGGCAGCGGTCATAATCTCGGCGCTGTACTCGCGCAGCTGCACGCCACCATCAACCAGGCGTTGAAGGGCTTCGTTGTTGCGGGTTTCGTAGCGCGAGAGCATTTCTAAATTGGCCTCAAAAGCCGCCGTACGCACGATTTGCTGATAGACCTCGGGCAGCTGATTCCACTGGTCAAGGTTGATCTGCACCTCCAGGGTGCTGCCCGGCTCCCACCAGCCAGGGTAGTAATAGTACTGGGCCACCTTATTCAGCCCCAGCTTTTCGTCGTCGTAGGGGCCAACCCACTCGGCGGCATCGATCGCCCCAGTTTGCAGAGCCTGAAAAATCTCGCCCCCTGGCAGCGTCTGCACCGTCACCCCCAGTTTGCTCATCACCTGGCCCCCCAGACCGGGAATGCGCATCTTGAGGCCCGCCAGGTCGCTGACGCTGGCGATCTCGCGGCGAAACCACCCGCCCATCTGCGCCCCGGTATTGCCAGCGGGGAACTGAATCACGTTGAACTGGCGGGCATAAAATTCCTGGAGCTTGGCTAACCCGCCCCCCTCGTAGAGCCAGGCGTTTTGCTGCTGGGGCGTGAAACCAAAGGGCAGACTGGCTCCAAAGCCCATCACCGGGCTGCGGCCCACGTAGTAGTACGATGCCGTGTGACCACAGGGCACCGCCCCCTGGGAAACCACATTGAGCACTTCTAGCGGTGGGGCAATTTCGCCGGCAGAGCGGGGTGAAATGGTGAACTGCCCGCCACTCATGGCGCTGACGCGATCGGCAAAGGTCGTAGCCCCGCCCAAAATCGTGTCGAGGGCCGCAGGCCAGCTAGTCGCCATCTGCCAGTCAATGCGAGGCAGATCCCCAGCGGTGCCCTCGGCCACGGGGGAAGAGGCCCCGGTACAGGCTGCCACACTCGCGGTCGTAGCCGCTGCCACGCCCAAGGTTGTCGTTTTAACCAACTGCCGACGCTTCATGGCACCTCAACGTAGGAGAACTCAGGACAAAATAAAGCGGCAGTCCTCCACTCGCGACTGCCCCATATCAAACTGAGGTCGATTGTCCTATAGGTTGAGATTCGTCAGCGCTATCGGTAGGAAATCGTAAGAAAACGAGTCCTACTTAACAGCCGGTGGGCTAAGCGGCAATTAATGCTGAATTAGCTGGGTCTAAACTCAGCCCTACTCGCTCAGAATCTTGGGCACCTTGAAGAAGCCATCTTCGCGAGCGGGGGCGCAGTCGAGAATGGCATCCCGTTCGGCAAAGGTCTGAAGGCTGTCGGTGCGGGTGATGTTGCTCAGCTCGATGGCGCGGGTGGTGGGCTCTACGTCGTCGGTGTTGAGCTCCTTGAGCTGCTCCACATAGTCGAGAATGCCGCTGAGCTGCCCAGTAAACTGCGCTTCTTCTTCAGCGGTTAGCTCTAGGCGGGCCAGTAGGGCAACTTTGCGAACCTGTTCGAGATCGATCATGGGACGGGAATCCAGAAAAAGGGGACTGAGGCCGGTCGGTTGTAGGTTGGGTGAAATGCAATGCAACCCAACGCATTGTCAACGCAGGTGGCAGAAACCAAGGCAAAATCTAAACCGACAGGGCGACAAGCAGTGGTGGGCAGTGCCCACCCTACGGGTTCAAGAATTGGCCTTAAAAGAAGATATCGTTCTTCATGCGGCCAGTGTTCTTCATCCAGTTTTGGGCTTCGATGTAGTTGTTGGGGGCAATGGTGATGGCCTCTAACCAGTAGCGGGCCGCTTCGTCGAAGAGGTTTTCGGCGGTATCGGTATCCCCAGCGGCCTCGGCCTGCTCGCCCTTGTAGTGGTAAATCACCGCAATGTTGTTGAGGGCCTGACAGAGGCGAGGGTTGAGATCGAGCGCCTCTTTATACTTGTCTAGGGCAATTTCATGTTCGCCGTTGCTGGCGTGGATCAGACCCATGTTGTAGAGAATGAAGCTCTTATCGTAGGGTTCTTCTTCGAGAATCAGGGCTTCGCGGTAGTTCTCCATGGCCTCGGCGTATTCCCCATCGGCCTGGGCCGACATGCCGTCGCGGTAGTAGGCAAAAGCCTCTTTCTCGCTTTTTTTGGCGGGCATCATCTTCAAAATCATGTCGGCCATGACGGTGAAGGATTTGTCGATGAAGTTGTCGTTGCGTTGGGTTCTTGGCATGGGTAGCGACGAGCAAATGAGGGACTTAACGCTTACCTAAGCCCGATGGCGGCGGTGTTGCCACAGCAAAATCTCGGGGGATAGGCTAGACAAATATATAAATTACACTAGCAAACCCTGGCGGTTTAATGGCAGCGGCCTTGGCACTACCTGCCGATAGAGGGCATTTTTGTGTAGAACTAGAGTTAGCTCTTTTCGGCCTCAGGAATGAGTTCACTGGCCGTAAACCACTTTGAGCTGAGGGATCTGAAGGTTATAGCCACGTTATGCCGCTGGAATGGATTTATCTTTTTTGCTGGCGATCGCACTGATTATCGCGCTCATCTTCTGGCTCAACCGTCGCCAGAGCCGCCGCCGCCCCGCTGCTTACCGATCCCCTACCGCCACTGCCCCGAGTCGGTCGGTGCGGAGCCACACCCAGCGACAGCTCTTACGGCTAGTGGGGGGTAACCAGGCCGTAGCCGAGCGTCTGGTCGAGCAGGTGCAGCTACGCAACCCCAGCCAGAGCGAGCAGTGGTGTTGGGAGAAAGCAATATATGACATTCACCGCGATCGCCACAGTTCCTGAGCCGCAGATTTCACCCTAGTTTCTATGGTTGTTCACGTAGTTGATGCGGGTGCCGGCCCAGTTGAGCTTGTTGCGCAGGGTGCCGTAGTAGGAGTGGTCCTGTCGCAGAATGATGAACTGGGCCATGGCCTCAGCGCTGCGCACATCCACCCGCTGCCCCGGCCAGATGGCGGTGCCCAGCACCCCGTCAGTCCACAGCTTGGTGGTGAGGTCGGGGTCGGCCAGGGGCCACACGCTGACCACCGAGCCGGGCGGCAGCACAATCGGGCGGCTCGACAGGCTCAGGGGGCAAATCGGCGTCACCACGATCGCATCCATGCCGGGGTGAATGATTGGGCCACCCGCCGCCACGGTGTAGCCGGTGGAGCCAGTGGGGGTGCTGATCAGCAGACCATCCCCCTGGTACTGATCGACTACCTCGCCATCGATCTCCATTTCGAGCATGGAGGTGATCATGCGATCGGGCGAGGCGGGCTTGATAGCCATTTCGTTGAGGGCCAGGTAGACCTCGCTCACCGGGTCGAGGTTAGTGCGGTGGCCCTCGTAGATGCGGGCTTGCAGCATCATGCGGCGTTGAACGGCAAAGCGATCGCTCATCAGCCGCTCCCACACCGCCTCGGTGTCGTCCATCTCCTCAGAGCTTTCGGTCAAAAAACCCAGGTGACCGCCAATATTGACCGCGAGAATGGGAATATTCTCAGCGGCCAGGTTGCGCGCTGCCGTCAGCGCCGTGCCGTCGCCGCCAAACACAATGGCCAGGTCAATGGGCTGGCTCACCGAAGCTAAGAAGACTGGGTAGGGGTTGTCCTTAGGGCCACTGGGGCCGCGCAAGACCTTGCTGCCCAGGGCCTCTAGCTGGTGGGCGCACTTCTCGGCCCACTTTTGGCTCAGCCGATTGCCAGCCTTGTGGACAATGATGACTTGCTCAAGTTGCACAACAAAATGCCGTGAGTGAAGGGGAATAGGGACAGAATAATAGGGCAAGCACCCAGCGATGTCTCTAGAGAAAAGCGACATCCCAGCCCCTAAAAACAATTGTAGAGGGAGCGATCGCCACCCCCTCTACAATCCAGACATTCTTACGCTTTGGCAGGCTAGCCTACCACTTGAGCAGGTTGAACTGCTCCATATCGACCGTGTCGCGATTGCGATAGATCGACAGCACAATGGCCAGACCCACTGCCGCCTCGGCGGCTGCAATACTGATCACAAACACCGCAAACACCTGACCGTTGATGCCCACGGGGTCGAGATAGTTCGAAAACGCCAGCAGGTTTAGGTTGACCGCATTCAGCATCAGCTCAATGGACATCAGCACACGAATGACGTTGCGGCTATTAACCAAGCCATAGATGCCAATACAGAACAGGGCAGCAGCGGTCAACAGAAAATACTCAAGTTGCATGGCTGAAAAATCCGTTTCAATCCCTAACAAAAGTTTTGAGCCCAGACAGCACATTTACAGCATGCTGAGGCTACCGAATAGCGGTCTAACTATCCGACTCTGGCCCTGCCACTGACGACACCAGCTCGCGCGGCCGCTCCGGTAGCTGTAACGCTTCAGAGGCAGGCTCCCCAGGGGCCACATCGGGGATCAGCTCGCGGCGAGCCAGCACAATCGCCCCAATCAGCGCAATCAGCAGCAGCACCGACGCCAGCTCAAAGGGCAACAGATAGTCGGTAAAAAAGTGAATGCCGATGGCGACAGTGGCCATCTCACCCTTGGGCACTTCGGCAGAAATAGCCCAGGGCGTATTCAGGGTCGAGGTTGTCAGTAGCGCAAACAAGCCAACGCAAACTCCGCCGGTGGCCACCTTGCCCACCCAAGCCTGCTTCATGGGGGTGAAGGGCTGCTCCTTGTTCACCAGCATGATCCCAAACAGAATCAGCACGCTGACAGCACCCACATACACCAGCACCTGGGCAGCCGCCACAAACCCTGCATTGAGCAAGATATAAAGGCCTGACATGCTGGTAAACACGCCCCCTAGCAAAAAGGCCGAGTAGACAATGTTGTCTAACAGCACGACCCCCAGGGCACCCCCCAGCGTCATCGCCACCAGTATGCCAAAGGCAACGAGTTGTACCCCTTCTGCTAGCGTCACAGTCTTGACTCCTGTAAAAATTGAGCGATCGCAGCCGTGGTCTTAGCTTAGGCGAATGTACCACGGAACCCTAACCCGTGCATTACTCCTTGGGCTTGGCTTCGGCCTTAGCCTCGCCTTCAGCCGCTTTAGCCTCTTTTTGAGCAGCCGCCAAAATTTCTTGGGGCATCTGGCCCGCCCGCCGAGCATTGACCGGCAGATCGTGAGGATCCATAACCCCCTTAGGTAGGTAGGCCAGCTCCCGCAGGGGGGTGACCATCGAGTCTTGGGTGACCTTGTAGGGCAGACGACCCAGGGCCACGTTGTCGTAGTTCAGCTCGTGGCGCTCATAGACCGCCAACTCATACTCCTCAGTCATCGACAGGCAGTTGGTGGGGCAATACTCCACGCAGTTGCCGCAGAAAATACAGACCCCAAAGTCAATGCTGTAGTGCTTCAGGTCTTTTTTCTTAGTGGCCTTATCAAACTCCCAATCAACTACGGGCAGGTTGATGGGGCACACCCGCACACACACCTCGCAGGCAATGCACTTATCAAACTCAAAGTGAATGCGACCCCGGAACCGCTCTGAGGGAATCAGCTTTTCGTAGGGATACTGCACCGTTACCGGGCGGCGGCTCATATGGTCAAAGGTTACCGAGAGCCCCTGGCCGATATATTTGGCCGCCTGTAAGCTCTCTTTGGCGTAATCGCCGACTTGTTTAAGAAAACCCAGCATGGGGAAACCTCCGCAATGGTACAGGTTGTCGATGGGGGAGTTGCGTGTTCAGCAGGGGTTAGCCACCAGCAGCCACTTTTTACAGGGTAAGGCAAGCCTGCTCAGCTAGCCACCAAAGGCAACCGGAAACGCCAGCTTCAGGGCAGCGGTCAGCAGCAGGTTGACCAGCGAAACCGGCAGCAAAAACTTCCAGCCAAAGTCGAGCAGCTGGTCAATGCGAACGCGGGGCATAGTCCACCGCAGCAGCACCGCAATGAACACCAGGGCGTAGGCCTTAAACAGGGTCATCATAATGCCCAGGGAAGCGGTGATCACCTGGAGCCAGGGGGTAGTTTCGCTGACCCCAATCAGACCCGCCAACCAGCTCACCGAAACCGGGGATTCCCAACCGCCTAGATACAAAATCGAGACAATCAGCGCCGACAGCACCAGGTTGACGTAGGAGCCCACGTAGAATAGGCCAAACTTCATGCCGGTGTACTCGGTCTGGTAGCCCGCCACCAACTCTTCCTCCGCCTCGGGCAGGTCAAAGGGCAGACGCTCGCACTCCGCCAGAGCCGCAATCCAAAAAATCAGGAACCCGGCGGGCTGTCGCCAGATATTCCAGCCCAAAATGCCGTAGCCCGACTGCTGATTGACAATATCGATGGTGCTCAGGCTGTTCGACATCAGCACCACCGCCAGCACCGCCAGGGCCATGGGAATTTCGTAGCTGATCGACTGGGCCGCCGCCCGCAAGCCCCCCAGCAGTGAGTACTTGTTGTTGGAGGAGTAGCCCGACATTAGCAGTCCGATAGGGGCAATGCTGGAGAGGGCAATCC
This sequence comes from Leptolyngbya sp., assembly GCA_003249105.1. Classification (GTDB taxonomy): domain Bacteria; phylum Cyanobacteriota; class Cyanobacteriia; order Phormidesmidales; family Phormidesmidaceae; genus Nodosilinea. The sequence goes on from QBLT01000152.1 coordinate 8,511, forward strand.
ACAGAAAGATGCCGACGCCGATGTCGGTAATCACCAGATTTTGGCCGAAGGGCACAATCAGGTACGACAAGAACACCGGGATCACCACGATCGCAGGCCCCAGCGTAAACAGAATTGGGTCAGCTTTAGCGGGGGTAATGTCTTCTTTGAAGATCAGCTTGATGCCGTCGGCAGCGGCCTGAAGGGTACCCAGCGGCCCAGCAAACTCAGGCCCAATCCGCTGCTGAGCGGCAGCAGAAATTTTGCGCTCTAGCCAGACCGTGACAAAGATGCTGACCGTGGCCCCAATTAAAATCACCACCATGGGCAGGGGTAACCACAGAGCCTTGGCTGCTCCAGCGGGCAGCCCCAAGTCGACGAGGGCATTGACGAAACTACCCTGTAGGTCAATTCCTTGGTTCATGGGCCAGTCCTTAGCAACGGTACAGTTAACTCTGGCAGAGAGAAAACACTTTAGATTCTACCGTCATCTTCCCCCATCCACCGAGCGGGGCGGGCAGGATTCATAGGAAGTTTTGGCGGGAAGGGATTGAAAAGCCGGTTAGGTAGCCGGTACGGGGATCAGGATTGACGGTGCAAGGTCGCAGGGAGTTCACGGTTCCCCTGTCTCTGAACCTGTTTATTCCCAAACAAAAGCCCCCCAGCGCAAGCGCCAGAGGGGCAGGAGTTCCTGAAAATCGTCACTAGATCAATAATCTGTGCAGGGGAGAGGAGTGCCCAGGGGGGTCTGACCCATCAGTGCCTATCAGGTGGTCGATCAGGACGTTAGCGATACCGAAAAACCCTGCTTATCCCAGATGTGGGGACGATTGGCCAAGTCGACATAGACCTGGCTGTGGGGGCCGGTGTAGATCTGGGTGGGGCGAAAGATGCGATTTTCGCCGAGCTGCTCTTTCCAGTGGGCCAGCCAGCCAGCCACGCGGGCGATCGCAAAGATCGGCGTAAACAAATCGGTGGGAATGCCCAGCTTGCGGTAGACCAGCCCCGAGTAGAAGTCAACGTTGGGGTAAATGCCCTTCGCGCCGAGCTTTTCAGATACCGCCTGCTCCATCTCTAGGGCGATCGCGTAATACTCGTCTTGGCCAAACTTGGCAAACAGCTGCTCGGCCAGCCCCTGCAAAATCGTGGCGCGGGGGTCTTTGACCTTATAGACTCGGTGGCCAAAGCCCATGATTTTCGACTTTTCGGCAATGCAGCGCTCCACGTAGGGGCGCACATTTTCGACCGAGCCGATCTGCTCCAGCATGTCGATCACCTCTTCGTTGGCCCCGCCGTGGAGCGGCCCCGCCAGGGTACCCACCGCCGAGGCCACCACCGCGTAGGGGTCGGTGAGGGTCGAGGCCGTCACCATGGCCGAAAAGGTCGAGGCGTTGATCGTGTGCTCGGCATGGAGAGTCAGGCAAATATCAAAAATGCGCGCCGCCAGGGGGTCGGGCTCGCGCTCGTTGAGCATGTAGAGAAAGTTAGCTGAATAGTTGAGGTCGTCGCGGGGCTGCACCGGGTCGTTGCCCTTGCGCATCAGCTGAAACGCCGCCACCATAGTGGGAATTTTGGCCAGCAGCCGCACCACCGCCTGCTGAATATAGACCGGATTATCCAGCGCCCGGCGCGAGTAGAACAGGCCCAGGGCCGCGGCACAGGCCTGTAGGGCATCCATCGGGTGGCCGCTCTCAGGGAAGCACTTCATCATGTCGCGGATGCGGTACTTGAGGCGGCGATGGTAGCAAATTTCGTGCTCAAAGGCCTCTAGCTCTGGCTTTGAGGGCAAGCCACCCCAGATCAATAGATAAGCCGTTTCGAGAAAGGTACCGCGCTGGGCCAACTCTTCAATGGGAATGCCGCGATACTCCAGAATTCCCGCCTGGCCATCCACATAGCTAATGCTCGACTGGGTGGCCGGTACACCCTCTAAACCGGGCCTGTACTCACATGCGGTCATAGTATTGTCGCTCCCATTTGCTGACCTATGATTCCAAGGGGGTTAATGCCCCGCCGTCATCAACGCTACCAAATCATCTGATCAACCTTAGCGCCGCTGTCAACCCAGTGGGGTTAGCGGTGGTGGTGCGATCGCCTAGAGTAGTTGAGTCCTCGATTTCTTAGACTAATCCCTATGACCACCCTTTCTGTAACCGTGCCCGATATGGCTTGCGGGGCCTGCGTTAGCACCATTACCCAAGCTGTGCAGGCCGTTGACCCCAGCGCCGAGGTCAAAACCAACCTGGGGTCGAAGGCGGTAGACATTACCGCCAGCGTGACTACCGAGACGCTTACTGAAGCGATTCAGAAGGCGGGCTATACGGTGGCCTAGGCGCGGCCACATCGACCACGCGCCCTGTCGCCGCCGATCGCTGGGCAGCGGTCGCCACCTGCAATGTATACAGGCTAGCCTCGGGCGTGCAGTAGAGCGCCTGCCCCGTCAGTAGGTGCTCGATCACCTGGGCCGTGTCGGCCGCAAACAGTCCCCGACGGGAGCCCACCTCTAGATCACGGGTGCCTTGGGCATCGGTCAGAGTACCCTGGTCGCCGTCCAGACACAGCGATCCGTCGCTGCCGATCACCTCTAGCCGCCGTGTTGTCTGCCACAGGGCCTCACCCTTGCCGTAAGTCACCTCGGCGATCAGCCCTGAAGCGAAAGTGAGCTGGGCAGTGCAGAGGCAGGTGCGGTAGCAGGTCAGACCCTCCGGGCCAGGGGTGAGGCCGCCGTAGTGGTTTTGGCAATAGACCCGCGCCACCGGGCCAAAGCAGTCGATCAGCCGGTGCAGGCGCGACAGTGCCCCGACTAGCGGAAAGCCAAACAGATCGGGGCAGTAGGTCCAGGTGGCAGGAGCAGGGCGACGAGGGGCCAGGGTGCAATAGCGGGCGTAGAAGGGCTGACCGATCGCCCCCAAATTAGCTTTTGCCGCCAGATGGGTGCCCCCCAGCAGTTCGATGTGCTCGACATGCAGCAGGCGCTGCTTAGCCAGGGCCAGGTTGAGCAACGGCTGAGCCTGTTCGGCACTCAGCGCCAGGGGATATTCCACCACCACGTGATGGTTGGCCCCTAGGGCAGCGGCGGCCACGGTACTGTGGTCGCGGTTGATGTGGCAGACCACAATTAGATCCAGGTCAGGGCGATCGAGCAGGGCTTGCCAGGCGTCTACGGCGACGGCGTTGTACTGGGCGGCAAAGGCTTGGGTATCGGCAGGGTTGTGGCCAGCGACGGCCACCAGGGAGGCGCGATCGCTCCCCTGAAGTGCAGCCGCCCGCAGCCGCGCCACAAACCCTGTGCCGACCATACCGATCCGCACCCGATCGCCCTTAACCCTGGGGGTTGTCATCACCCTCTCCTCAGCCATGTCGCCATCGCCATAGTACGTTTTTCTCCAGCGGGGGGATGGTGCTGCTACGGTTTCTCTGGAATGCTAAAGGCAGTATCAGCCCGCCCCTATGCCCCCCTTTG
>QBLT01000153.1 GCA_003249105.1 Leptolyngbya sp.
GCACTTTCACATTTTGCTATCCTATTCCCAGAACGCTTTAAAATCTAAACCGTCACAGGCTTACACAAAAATCTGAACACTCTCCTTTCGACGGTTCCAATAGTTGTCACATCAAAACTGAAAACCTCATTTTAGCTACTCATAGCTCTGCCAAATCACTTAACGGCATAGCTCAACGGCTGCAACGATCTCTGCCACACCACCAGTATCCACCGATAGTCCGTTGCAGCGACGTGTTGTGCCGTGATCACTAGTGCTCTAAGGCTTAGTAAACACTATTTCCCATGATTGAACCGAGTTTGATAGTGAGTTGTTTAGGACTCTGAAGCGCGGTGGCTACCACCTGGAAAATACTTTTATCATGCAGGAATAATAGGACCCTGAGCAATCACTGCGTTCAAGGCATCAATTCCAGCTTGGGCCACGATCACATCTTGTTCCCCTGTCCCAGAGCCAACACCAATAGCGCCCACCACTTGCCCCGCTACAATAATCGGCAATCCTCCCTGTAGATTCGTTAACTGCCCGTCCGTGGTGACAGCCAACTTTAACGCCAATTCTTCTGACATCCCGCCAGTTGCTGCTCTGGATGAGACTGCTGTCACGGCTTTTTGAGTTGCGGAAATTTGGCTCAAAATCTTTGCTCCATCCATACGTACGAAGGCCAATAGGTTTCCACCCCGATCCACAATAGCGATGCACTGTGGTGCGCCGATGGCTTCAGCCTTAGCCATGGCACCGTTCAGCACGACTAAAGCACCGGCACTGGATAGCTCAACGGCTTGGTGGAGATAGGCCATCAAAATAGTCCTGTACGGAACCCAATCATTGTATCAAAACAGACGATAAAGCAATAAGACAATGGTAGACTTCATTGGGGCTGAGATTAGCTTCAATCAGTATTTCAGTTTTTTTATGGTAACGGTTTTACTAGCATTGGGCTTGATTGCAGGTATCGGTAGTTTCCTACGTTACCTGATCAAGGATTTGGATGTTGATGGAGCGCGTAAAATGATTGGCGCGCTTGTCTTAAATATTTTTCTACCCGCCCTGGTGTTTCGGGTGATCTATACCGCAGAGATGGGTGCAGAGTTTTTTCAAATTCCCTTGATTATGCTGCTGAGCATCCTGATTTGCCTGGGCATTGCAGTGGCAGCGTTTCGTGCCTTTAAACTGCAACCTGAAGAAAAGGGTGCGCTGATTTTGGCCAGTACCTTTGGCAATGTCACCTACTTGGGATTGCCAATATTGCAGGGTTTATTTCCATCTTTGGCGCTGCAAGTTGCGAAGGTGGCTATCCTGTGTGAGGTGACAACAACGCCGTTGAATCTCAGTTTGGGAATGGCACTGGGCAGTCGATTTAAAGCATCCCAGCGCGATCGCCATCGGTCGGAACCATCAGTTGATTTAACCGCCTTGGCTCTACCTACCCCCTTGCCTCCGGATCAACCGTTGGTCAGTGCTGAGTCCCACTACTCTTGGGCGGCTGAGGTTGAGGCGTTAAATACCTCTTCTCCGTTGACAGAGTCTTTGAATCGGAACCGACCCAAAGGTTTGCCCTTTCAGACTGGTATCCAAATTGGGTGGCAAGCCTGCCAGGAAATGGTGCGTCTGCCAGCCCTGTGGGCGGTGGCGATCGCCCTCACTTGGAAAGTCAGTGGATTGCCAGTGCCTGCTTTTTTGCTCCAAGCCACCCAGATTTTGGGTAACACCGTGACGGGGCTAATGATGTTGTCTCTCGGCATGGGTTTGCGCTACCGTCGCATCTACCAACCGTTGCCGCTGATCGTAGCCAGTGGAATCAAGTTGCTGATTTCGCCCTTAGTGGTTTTCGGCGTCGCAATTTTGATTGGGGTGCAAGCACCCTATCTGGAAGCGGTTGTCTTAGAGGGAGCAATGCCAACTCAATTGCTGACCTTTGTGATTGCCGATCGCATTGGGCTGAATGTGGAACGCTTGGCACTGTGCATTTTGCTCAATACAGCTGCATCATTTTTGACGATTCCAGCAATGAAAACTCTCTTATTTGGCGGTTAAGGGCATGTCGCAGAAATAACTTTGACCTAGAGTCTTTGGGTGAATTTGTCAGAGCATTGTGTCATCCTCAACACTCACGGTTGACGGGGAGTGCCTGTACCAGTACGCTCATCCATTAAGCCGTTCACCAGAACGGTGGCCATGCAGAACTCGAAAATCTTGGCGCTGTCCGCAGGTGCGCTCACACCTACGAACAGGCATAGACCGCACCATCAAAATTCTCCATGCCTACGGCTACGCCGACCCCAACGACGGTCGCAACCCCATCCCGACCGAGCAACCCAATCAGTGGATAGCGGTCCTGACTAAGATCTTGCTCATCGAAATAAGCCTCATCTACACAAGGGGTCGGATTCCTGCGGCCTTTGACAAAACTCGGCTACAAGCAGAGGAACCCGACCCCTGGGGGCAAAATTGAGCAATTTGGTCTTGGGTTGGTGGTGGGCAGTGCCCACCCTACGCGGCTACGCAGCATGGGAGGGAATGGGCTACCCATTTTTCTGGGGGCAGACTACCCATTCATCCGGGGTTAATTCAGCGGCGGCGGCGGCATCGTAGGGGGTAGCAACCTTGCATTCATCCTCTTCCGGAGTTTGGCATGACCTCTACTGATACAACTTCAACGACGCTTAGCGCCCTATCTACTGGGCTGGCGGATGCGGTGGCGGCGATCGCACCTACCCTTGTCGCCGTCAAAGGCCATCGCCGTGCCTACAGCGGCATTCACTGGCAGCCGGGGGTGATTGTCACCGCCGACTATGGCCTCGGTCGCTCTAACCGCCTCACCCTCACCCTGCCCGACGGCAACGTGGTCGAGGCTGAGGTGTCGGGCCGCGATCGCGCCCTCGACCTGGCCATTGTGCAACTCGATCGCACCGACCTGCCCGTGCCTGCTACCAGCGATGGGGCCGACCTCAAAGTGGGCCATGTGGTGCTCGCCATCGGCCAGTCGTGGGACTACGGCGTTAGCGCCAGTTTGGGGGTAGTGGGCAACCTAGGTGGCCCATGGCAAACGTCCCAGGGGCGGGCGATCGATCGCCTGATTCGCCCCGACGTCAATCTTTACCCCAACCTGCTCGGCGGTGCCCTGGTGAATACAACGGGGGAAGTCTTGGGCATGAACCTCAACGGCCCGCGCAATCGGGTGGTGACGCTGCCCGCCGCTAACCTGACCCGCATCGTCAAAACCCTGCTAGAGCGCGGCAGCCTCAGCCGCGGCTATCTGGGGGTGGGGCTTCAGCCCGTGGCGCTGCCCGCAACCCTGCGGCAGACCCATCAGCTGGCTGGGGATGTCGGCCTGCTAGTCGTCAGCGTCGATGCCCCAGGGCCAGCAGCCCAGGCGGGTCTGCTGATTGGCGACATTTTGCTGGCGGTGAACGGTCAACCCGTCAGCAACTTGCAGGCAGTCTATGGCCACTTAGACGCCAGCGCCATTGGTCAAGCGGTCTCGCTGCATCTGCTGCGCGGCGGTCAGCCGACAGAACTCACCGTCACCGTGGGGGAACAGCCCCAGGGCGGTGCGCGATGATTGCCAATCTGCTAAATCACAAGCTAAATCACGATTTGGCCTCGGTTTCCCACCGCCTCAGGCAGTCTACCGTGCTCATTCAAGGCCCCGGTGGCGAGCTTGGCTCTGGGGTAGTTTGGGATGTCTCGGGCCTGATCATCACCAATGCCCATGTGGCGACCCAGCGCCGCGCCAGTGTTACCCTGGCCGATGGGCAGCGGTTCACCGCCCATCGAGTCGGCTACAGCAAACCGCTAGATCTAGCCGCCCTCAAGGTTGAATCAGCGGGTCTGCAAGCCGCCGATCTGGGGAAGGCCAGCAACCTGCGGGTGGGGCAAATGGTCATGGCGGTGGGCAATCCAGAGGGGCATGTGGGGGCAACATCCCTGGGCATTGTGGCGGCCAAACCGCCCATTCCGCGCTGGGTACAGGCCGATATTGCTTTGGCACCGGGCTACTCGGGTGGCCCCCTGGCAACCCTGGCGGGGGAGGTCGTCGGCATCAATACGCTAATTGCTGGGGGCCAGGGCTATGCGATTCCTAGCGCCCTGGTGGATCGATTTCTCAGCAGCCAGCACGATCAGCCTTACCTGGGCATCACCGCGCAACCCGTCCCAAATTCAACGGCATGGACAGTCACTCGGGTGGAGTCAGGCAGTCCGGCGGCGCGATCGGGATTGGTGGCGGGCGACCAGATTCTCGGCGTCAATGGGCGGCTATTTCGCCAACCCAGCGACTTGCCCGATTGGCTAGATTGTTTGGTACCCGACCAAACCCTGGCCCTCCAGGTCAGTCAGGGCGGGCAGTCGATTGTGTGTACCCTCACGGTGGGTCGTTCACCCGTTCAGGAGCAGGTGGCATGAAGCGGGTGCTGGTTATCAGTCCATCGGCGATTACCCAAGCGGGGTTGAGCGCGCTAATTGCCGAAGAAAGCGCCGCCGAGCCCGATCGCGGCGCAAATCACTGGCAGGTAATCCCTATCGCAGCTGCATCGTTAACCTTCACCGCATCTGAGGACTGGCACAACGCCGCCGACTGTGCCCTCATTAGCTGGCCGCTGGCGAGTGGCAGGCGAGCCGACCTGGAGTTGGTGGAAGATCTGTCAATGCCAGTGGTAGCTCTGATCGATTCCTGGAGCGACGTTGTGCTGGGTGAACTTTTGCAGACGGGGCGGGTAGGGCTACTGCCAGGGCAGGCCAGCGGCACCGAAATTGTGGCAGCCCTAGATGCGGCGGCAGCCGGTCTGGTGGCCATTCACCCTGCTCTGCTGGATAGCCTGCTAATGTCCACCGAATCGCTCCAGGCCATCGTGCCCCCTGAACAAACCGAGGCCCTTACCCCACGGGAGGTCGAAGTGCTGACGATGCTGGCAGAGGGGCTAAGCAACAAGGCGATCGCCCGTCGTCTGCACCTGTCAGAGCACACGATTAAGTATCACACCAGCGCTATCTTTGCAAAGCTAAATGTGTCGAGCAGAACGGAAGCGGCGATCGCCGGAGCGCGGGCAGGGTTCATTCTTTTGTAGGCGAAAATGCGATCGGTAATGCTGCCCATTGCGTCTTTTTACGGTTTGGCGATCGCCCTGAGAAAAATGCTTTACTAGGAGTTAGTCAGCCTTTCCCTGTAGCTTTAGAAACCAAGAATTTTACCTGGCCTCTCTGCATCAACCTCAGTAGGCAAGAGCACTATGAGCGCCGAAATCATTGATGCGATTAAAAACACCCCAATTCCGACCATTTTAATTTTTGCCGGGTTGTTTTTTATACTCCTTGCCTTTGTTAGTAAAGTGGGTGGGGTGATTGAGGTACAGCCTGCTCAGCAAAAGTGGGCGGCCCCCATAGGGCTTGCCCTGCTTGTTTTTGGCCTGGTTCTTGCCTTAAACGCTCCCCCTGCCACCAATTCTTCTGATACCGAACCTTCACCCTCAGCTACCTCCATAGTGCCTCCCCCGCCCATAAGCTGTGCGGCTCTGCTGAGCCAGGGAACGACTTTAACCTGGAGCACACGCAATTTTGGCAAGGGCGATAATAGCGGGACGCTGCAAATTTTAAGCGCAAACGCTGAGGACAAGAAATGGGAAGGCGACCAGGTGACTAAGGCCGATGGGGCTGTTTTTCGGGTTTCAGGAAGTTTTGATGGAACTGAGATGACTATGGATCACCCTACCGAACCCGAAGTTTGGTTTGGTAGATGTGGCAGTAGTGAAATTAAGGGAGTGATTAAAACCACCTATGAATCTCAACTGACATTTGAGATGAAGAAGCAATAATTTGTCCTGCTAAGATGGATCTTGCATTGCTCTCAGTCCGCCAATTAGGGGAAGTCCATCAACCGCAGACCAAACAGCTTAAGTAACGTTCTAGCGCTCCAATAGCTGCTGGTAAATATCGCAGTGGCGATCGGTGATGCCTTCCCAGGTAAATACCTGCACAAAATCATGGCCTGCTGCCGCCAACTGCTCTCGCTCAGCAGGGTTTTCTAACAGGGCCGTAATAGCCTTGGCCAAGGCATCGCCGCTACGGGGGGCGATGGGGGCAATTACCCGGCGATCGCTCAGCACGACGTCCGTTTCAGCAGTGTGAGTGGCGATGGTGGGCAGTCGGTGGGCCAGCATCGCCAGCAGTGAGCCACTTTTGAGCGAAACGCCGGGGGTGAAGGGCAGCACCCCCAGGTCAGCCCCGGAGAGATAGCGGGAGGCGGTTTCGGCCTCCACGTAGCCGGTGCAGTGTACGGCGTCGGTGAGTTGCAGGTCGCGAATTTGAGTCTGTATCTGCTGCCAAAAGTTCTCAGCGTCTGGACCGTTGAGCGAGAGGGTTTCGACCCCGCCAATCAGCAGCAGCCGAGCCTGGGGATGGCGATCGCGCACCTGCCGAAAGCCCTGGAGCAGGTAGGTCAAACCTTTGACCGGGTGCAAAAAGCCAAAGAAAGCAATCACCTGGGCCTCCTGGGGCCAGCCGCACTCTTGCCGGAGCTGCGATCGCGCCATCGCCCGATCTACCGGCACCACCGTCAGGTTGGCGGCAATGGGGACTGTGACCATGCGATCGCGCAGCGTCGGTAGGCGTTCCTGCATGATGCCAGTAATGTTCTGGTTGGTGGTGATGATGGCGTCGCTGCCGGTGAGCAAAAAGCCGTCTTCGCGATCCCACCAGGTGCGTTTTTGCCCCCACTCCTTGAGGCGCTCTAGCCAGCTCGCCGGAAACCATTTGGGCTGCCACTCCCACCAGCCGTATTCGTGGGCCGTGGTGACTATGGGGCGGCTGTAGCCCGCTCGCCGCAGCAGCAGCGGCAGCAGAAAGACCGATCGCTCAAACCGATAACTGCCCGCCGCGTGCTGAATGTGCAGAATGTCGGTGGGGGTAGCCAGAATTTTTTGCACCAGAGGCCAAAGCTGGGGTAGAGCCCAGTGGGTGAGTGCTCCCTGCACGGTGGGGTCGCTCACGGCCCGCGCCGAGTCGTGGGCCGTGAGCACGGTGCTGGCTGCATGGCGCTGATCGAGGTGCGATCGCAGGTTGGCTAAATAGTCGGCCACCCCGTCCTGGTCGGGGCGATAGCTGCCGGAAACAAAGGTGATGTGCATAGGGCAAAATTCAAAATTCAGTAAAGCTAGCCCCGCTGTCACCACATCCTCTGGCGGAATGTCCAGGCATTCCAGCTCGTAGGGGCAGGTAAAGGCGTAGCAGGGGCTACAGGGGGTGGGGCGGCGCAGCAGCCGGGCGCGGGTCTGGCGCGGTTGCCACTGCCGTTCGAGTTCGGTGCCCGCAAACAGAATCACGCTGGGGGTTTGGGTGGCATCGGCAATGTGCATGGTCGAGGTGTTGTTCGAGAGCAGCAGCCGAGCCTGAGCCACTAGTGCCACCAGATCCCCCAGGGAGGTTTGGCCGATCAGGTCGATGGCGTGGGGGCCAAGGGTAGCGAGTAGGGGAGTGGCGGCGGCGCGGTCTTTGGCGGTGCCGGTGACGACCACGGGCCAGCCGGTTTTATCGGATAGAGCGCGGGCGGCGATCGCAAAGCGCTCTAGGTCATACATGCGCGACGAACAGCTAGCCCAGGGGTTAAGCAGCAGATAGGGACCGGCGGGGACGTGGGCCGAGGGAGGAATGACGAGGGAGAGTTGACGGCTTTGCACCCGAAAACCGGCGGTCTCCACCAGTCGCAGATTCCGCTCCACCTGGTGCAGATCGCTGGGGAGATCGGCAATGCGGTGGGTGAGACACTCTCCCGTTTCCTGGGACGCGCCCAGCCGCAGGGGAATGCCTGCCATCTGGCAAATTAGGGCGGCGGGGTGAGGGCTTTGCTTAAAACTGGTGAAAATAATTGCCCCGTCAAACTGCTGTGACTTGAGGTCGTCAATCAGGGCCAATTCTTGTTCAACATCCCCAGGGGGCTGGCCTAGCGTCTGCCACAGAACGCGCCAGGGCAGCACCTCATCAACCCAGGGCAACAGCGGCGCGGCCATTGCCCCAGCCGGGCTGGCCATCAGGGTCAGGCGAGTATGGGGGATTGTTTCCTTAATGGCCTGGAGCGCTGGAGCCGTCATCAGCACGTCGCCAATGTTGTCGAGCCGCATGACGAGCAGGTTGCGAGCATTCAGCCAGGGGGAGAGGGGTAGGGGGAGCGCAGCTGGTGGTGAATTCTGCCAACTGGATTTGCCAACGTGCAGCACATCTATAGGAGAAGCTTTGAGGTTTGGGTGTTGTGCAACCCTGATATGGTTACCACCAGTCCTCCCCTCGTCCAACACATTGGGTATAGTCTGCGAAGAGCTGGAGTTTTCAAAGTTTCCTAGAACTGAGGAATTTAGGGAGCCTATCCGGTCTAAAGCCTTTACCGAGTCATTCCGCCCTTCAGCCAAGACAAACTCGGCACTTCGCGCCCCCTCACTCCCCCGTTCCAAAATTTTATTGATCGCCCCTGCGACCTGCTTTGGAGCAATCAAATTGACGCAGGTATCCCAGACAAAGGGGCAGGTGCCGCTGTACCAGCAAGCCTGCTCGGTGAAGTTGACGATGTTGCGTTCTGGGCAAGGGGCATAGCCCTGCAAATTGATGTGGGGAGCAGGCTGACCGTAGCGACCCTGCCAGGCTGGGCCAAACAGGGTGACTGTGGGGGTGCCCACGGCGGCAGCGATGCGGGCCGGGCCGGTATCTACCGCCACTACGCAATCTAGCTGAGCAAAGAGCGCCGCTAGGTCGCGCAGCGATCCCCTGGGCCAGAGGGTCGTGCTCTCAAGCTGATCGACGATCGCCTGGGCTTGCTCGGGGTCCGCACCCGCTGGCACGATTAGGCTGGCTCCGTAGCGCTGGTGCAGCAACCGACCCAGAGCAACAAAGCGATCGGGTGACCACTGCTTAATGGTCATGCCCGCATCGGGGTAAAGCGCAATGCGGGGATGCCCCAGGGAGAGTAACTGGGTCTGCACCCGATCGCACTCTTCAACAGTGGGGTGCAGCCGGGGATGGCGGTGTTCCCTGGCGGTGGCTTCCGAAATCAGACCTTCGTGTAGAAGAATTTGGAGCATGCGATCGCTCACTCCCTGGTCGGTTGGCGGGTTGCGCCACAGGTTCGTCACCGTTCGCGGGGCTTCACTCTGGCGCACTAGGTCGGCGATGCCGTCGTAGGTGGCGTCGGTCACCACCAAGTCGTAGGGCGATCGCAGCGCCTCTGCCACCGCCTGCCGCGCCTGGCCAGCCGGAGCCCGCAAGACCCGATGCACCTGGGGGTGGTGATGCAGCAAACTGTCTCCGGGCGCAAAGGTTAGCACCGTCATGTGGGCCTGGGAGTGAGATGCCGTCAGCGCTTGAATAGCAGGCAGAGCAATTAAGACATCGCCCAGGCCCCCAAGCAGCTCAATGAAGAGAATCTGGGTCATGGAGAAGAGGCGCAGGGTGGGGCAAGGCTTGGGGTTGCGATACCGGCTTTTAGCCAGAACGCAAAACCAGTTAGGTTGAAATATTCTTTCAACAAAGTATCGGTTCCCGCCGATATTTTGCATCTTTCCTAGGGGAGGGCCTAGGCGTACGGGTATCCGAGCAGAGGAGCGTAGGGGATCCGACCCGGAACCTGTAATTTGAATGATGCTCTGCCGCAGCAGGGTCTTTACGATCAAGAGAGATTAGCAATTCTCTGTTGTTCTTATCGAACTGTTTTGACCCAATCAATTACTATCGCACCCACCGTTGAGGGCACCCAACCGGTTGCCCTTAGTACCACTCACCGCCGCCGTCGATGGATGCCAGAGCAGGTTTTATTTACCCCCGCTGCCTTAGACGAGCCTTGGGGGCAGCAGATTTTAGAGCGCGTGCAGGCCCTCGATCTGCCCGTGGAATATCTTAAGCAAAACCGTCTGACCGGCCTGCGGGGAGACACCGAGCGCGAGACCTATGCGATCGCCAAGCGCACCCTGGCTGTCGTCACCGCCCCGGCTAGCCAGCTCAAGCTAACGCCAATTCCGCCCTCGGCTGACTGGCAGTTTCATCTGGCCCAGGGCTGCCCGGCTCACTGCCAGTACTGCTACCTGGCGGGCAGTCTCCAGGGGCCGCCCGTGATTCGCGCCTATGCCAACCTGCCGCAGATTTTAGACAACCTCAAGCACTACGAGCACCCCGATCGCCCCACCACCTACGAGGTCAGCTGCTACACCGATCCCCTGGGCATTGAGCACCTCACCGGCAGCCTGGCGGAGTGCATTCGCTACTTTGGCACCCGCGATGGTCAAGGACCGGCCAAGGGCCATCGCGCTCACCTGCGCTGGGTCTCCAAATTCGACCAGGTAGACGACCTGCTGACCTTGCCCCACAACGGCCACACCCGCTGCCGCTTCAGCATCAATGCCGCCTTGGTCTCGCGGCAGCTCGAGGGGGGCACGGCCTCGGTGACCGAGCGGTTGCAGGCCATTCGCAAGCTAGCCCTGCCAGTAGAGCGGGGTGGTGGTGGCTACCCAGTGGGGCTGGTGATTGCCCCCATCATGCCCATCGAGCACTGGCAAGAGGAGTACAGCCAGCTGCTAGAGGCCGCCGCCGCCGCCCTCGACTTTGACTGCGACCTCACCTTCGAGCTGATTTCCCACCGGTTTACCCCCGGATCTAAGGGCGTGCTAGAGCAGTGGTACCCCAACAGCAAGCTTGACCTAGACGAGTCAACCCGCACCACCAAGCGCAACAAGTTTGGCGGCACCAAGTACGTCTACGATCGCGACACCATGACCGAGCTGCGCACCTTTTTTGAAGAGGCGATCGCGCAGTGGTTTCCCCACGGCAAAATTCTCTACTGGACTTAGTCCCAGGAAATGACGTTAGAGCGGCAGCAGGTGGGGGGCGTCTTGGCTGCGATCGCGCAGGGTGGTGGGCAACTCTTGGTGGTAAGCCCCCGACGGCAGCACCCCACAGCCGCCGAAGCGCTGCATTACCCGCTGCTGAGCCAAGACATCTTCTCCGCAGGCCTGGGCGGGCAGGTCTTGCCAAAAGCCAAAGCCCCCGGTCGCCAGCAGCTTGGCCCGGTTAAACAGCGCGCAGCCCGCCACCCAGGCCACATGGTAGGGGCTGGGGCGGCGGGGCGTTAGGCCAAACCGCTGCTGTAGATGGTAGGGGTTGGCAGCATTGTGCAGCCGCCAGCGCTCCCACTCGGGGGTATCCGGTTTCAGGGTTTCGGGCTGCACCGGGCCTTCCCAAAAGGTGAGGGGCTGGTGCTCGTCGGGGCGCACATCGTCGATGTAGCTGAGGCCAATCAGTGGGTTGCCCACAAAGCCGCAGTTTTCTCGCTGAATGGTGTTGAGCAGCAGCTTGAGCACCCAGGGCTCTAGCAACACATCGTCGTCGAGAAACAGTACGTAGGGGGCCGTCGCCTGGTTCAGCAAGAAATGGCGCTGCTCGGTAATGCCTCGCCGGGGCAAGTGCTTGAGAATCTGGGCCGGGGTGTGGTGGGCCGCCAGCACCCGCACCACCGCCTGCACCGTGCCTACGTCGGCCACATCGCAGTCGTCGCTCTGGTCAGACACAATCACCCGAAAGTTTCGGTAGGTCTGGGCGCACAGACTGGTCAGAGTGACGGCCAGGGCATCGGGCCGGTTGTAGGTGGGGATTAAGACATCAATGGTGGGCATGGCAGGGTGAGGGGGTGAGGGGGTGAGAG
>QBLT01000154.1 GCA_003249105.1 Leptolyngbya sp.
CTCAATGGAACTACACCGCCGTCCCAGAAGTTCAGGTTATTTAATCCACGTTCCTTAGTAGCCCAATCTGGGAGAGGGACTTTGAAATCCGGTTCCGGCTCCCCTCTCCTCCCTGGGAAAGGGGCTGGGGGAGAGGGCGGCGGGGACTTTGCAATCTATTGAGGATACGTTTCACCGAGTTGTAAACCCCTATTGTTCTCAGAGCCAAATACCCCATTGGAGCCCAACCTACGTGCTGTTCAACACTCTGGTAGACCCATGTTTCAGTTCTTATTTAGCTCCCCAAAGGAATACCATGCGGCCCTAGACGAAGACCTGACTGTTCCAGATACTGTGCAGCTGGCACCCACGCATCCATCGGTTAACTCGGTCTTGAAGCGATGCCTAGATATATTGGGTGGTTTGGCAGGAATTTTAATCACGCTGCTCTTACTGGTGCCCGTTGCCGTTGCCATTCAGCTCGACAACCCTGGCCCAGTCTTTTTTAGCCAGCTGCGCTGTGGGTACCAGGGGCGACCCTTCCGCATTTGGAAGTTTCGCTCGATGGTGGCCAACGCCGATGAGCTAAAACATTTGGTAGAGAACCAGGCCCAGGGTTTGATCTTTAAAAATGACAGTGACCCTCGCATTACCCGAGTGGGCAAGTTTTTGCGGCGCACCAGCCTGGATGAGTTCCCTCAGTTTTGGAATGTGCTGTGGGGAGATATGAGCCTGGTGGGCACGCGCCCCCCTACGGTGGCCGAGGTGCGCCAGTATGAGCCCCACCACTGGCAGCGGCTGAATGTGAAGCCGGGGCTAACGGGCAAGTGGCAGGCCCAGGGGCGATCGCACATCAAAGACTTTGAGGCGATCGTCAAGATGGATATTGACTACCAGGCTCATTGGTCTCTGGGGCATGATGTGATGCTAATTTGGCAGACCGTTAGCGCTGTGGTGCTCAGCCGGGGGGCCTATTAGTGCAGCCTGGGTGCGCTATGGTGGTAGCAGCAGAGGTCTAACGCTTGCTATGTATCAGACTGAGCCGCCCCGTCCGGCCAAAGAAATCTTACCCACCATGTATGATCTTCCGAGTGAAGATGCTGGGGAACCTGGCTTGCCGGACGAGTTTCACGATATGCAGCCGCAGTTGCTGAGGGAAACCTGTGTACTGCCAGGCTACTCCCCAGAGAACATCTTTGTGGGTGCTGACCTCAATCTTTACTACGATACCCGTCACCCCCAGTGGCACAAGCGGCCTGACTGGTTTTTAGTGCTGGGTATTGAGGCGGCCCAGCGGCAGCAAGATTTGCGCTGGAGCTATGTAATCTGGCAGGAGGGGGCCGTGCCGTTTTTGGCGGTCGAGCTGTTGTCGCCGGGTACCGAGGCCGAAGACCTGGGGCAAACCCTTCGAGATGTCGAACAGCCGCCGACCAAATGGCAGGTTTACGAGCAGATTTTGCGGATTCCTTACTACGCAGTGTACGATCGCTACGCGAATCAGTTTCGGCTGTTTCAGCTGGTGGGTGTGCGCTATCAGGAAATGCCCCTGACCGAGCAGCGCTTTTGGTTTGAGGAACTTGGTCTAGGGCTGGGGGTGTGGTCGGGCCGCTACCGCATGGCCGAAGGCAAATGGCTGCGCTGGTATGATGCCGAGGGGCAGTGGTTGCCTACTCTGGCAGAACAAAGCGAGCAGGAGCGTCAGCAGGTCGAGCAGGAGCGCCAGCGGGCTGAACAGGAGCGCCAGCGAGCGGAGCAGGCAGAGGGGCAATTGGTTCAGGCGGCGCGATCGCTCTTGGCTCAGGGTATGACTATTGACCGGGTGGCCCAGCTTTTGGGTCTGTCGGCGGCCCAGGTTGAGTCTTTAGCCACTGACGGTAAGTAAGTTTGTGCCGCTATGTCATTCCCACGGAAGTGGGAATCCATTCGGGAGCAAGATGTCTGCCATGGATTCCCGTCTGCACGGGAATGACGGATTGGCTGGCTGCCAGAATGATGAATTTACAAATTCGGGATGTACTCAGTTGCAACCCTCTATTGTTCGCAAAGCCAAATAACCTTAGTATCAACCTCACCACTGGCAGCAGCTGAATGTGAAGCCGGGGCTAAGGCGATTTCCGGAAAACTTTCTCCCCAATGGTGGGCAGTGCCCACCCTACGGTGGCTACAGTCACCGAATAAATCCTAGAAATCTTCTACTGGTGTAAGCAATCGCCCAGGGGCTAAGAGGGTGTTTGAAACCGGTTTGATGTAGCTTTAGTCGCCTGCTGATCCCCCCTGCCCCCCTTAAAAAGGGGGGTTAAACGTCCCCCTTTTTAAGGGGGATTGAGGGGGATCTTCACTTTTGCTACAAAGAAGAAGACTTTTCAAACGTCCTCTAAGCACTAAAATAAGAGGCATTGCGACTGCTGGCCGCTGTGCAAACCCTTGCTATTGCCCTATGACAGCTCTAGACCTTCGCCCTCTACCCCCCATTACTTGGGAAAAGCTGCCCGCAGATTTCACTCTGCCTGATGACCCTGTGGACAATAACCTGCAACCCCTTTTGGCCGCTGCTTTACGAGAATCATTAGAATTAGCCGGTTTGATAGTGGAGTCGGCGTTGATTGCGTCTAATTTTGGTCTTTGCGCCACCGTGGGCGATAAAACCATTGTCAAAGCCCCCGACTGGGTCTATGTACAATCGGTGCAGTCGCTCCCAGAGGGGACTATCCGACGCAGTTACACCCCACATGTAGAGGGCGATGTACCTACAGTGGTAATGGAATTTATTTCAGAAGCTGAAGGGGGAGAGTACTCTATTAATCCCCACTTTCCCTATGGAAAATGGTATTTCTATGAGCGTATCTTGCAGGTTCCTCTATACGCTATCTTTCACCCTAAAACTGGAGAATTAGACTTATACCGCTTGGTTAACGGCCAGTACGAACAACAGCTTGCCAACGAAAATAACCGCTATTGGCTAGAGGAAATCGGTCTGTTTCTAGGGGTGTGGCCCGGCAAGAAAGCTGAAATGACGGCCTTTTGGCTCCGCTGGTGGGATCAATCGGGCAGCTTGCTGCTATGGGGCGGTGAGCGGGTAGAGCAGGAGCGGCAGCGGGCCGAGCGCCTAGCGGAACGTTTGAGGATGTTGGGCGTCGATTTAGAAGAGTTGTCTTAGGAGTTTTCAGGAAAGACAATCCCGGTGTTATCCAGTGACCGTAGCGCTGTAGGGTGGGCATTGCCCACCACTGAGGAAACTATCTTCCAGAGGTTGTCTTAGTCATAGCGGTTCCGGATTTAGTGAGGTGCACGCTGGCTCAGTTCTAGATCCCCCAGTGTCTGGCTATCTAAGTTTCACTCTGTTGCCCCCTTAATAAGGGGGCAGGGGCATCATGGCGGTGTACTTCACCTAAGTGAAAACCGCTGTAGAACAGAATCGAGCAACGCCTAATTGCCCTATCCGGAAGCTTTTACTTTTCTTGAATAACTTTTACCCAAACCTAAACCCTGAGGAAAGTACGGGGGGTTAAGGATAGGTATCCGGAGCAGGCGCTTTAGCCTTGTAAAAGAAGACAACAACTTAAGCTACACCTTGCTTGCAGAGGGGCTTTGACGGTCGTTTTAGATCTCGGTTTCTTTGTTTAGCTTAGAGACCGAAATGTTTTTAATCAGGGTGGCAAGAAGAGATTCTGGGAAATTCTTATATTTTTAATCGAGATCTTTTAACACTGTCTTAGTGTTTCTGGATTAAAAATACTAAGGTCTCATGTTTCCTAAATGTAAAACTAGAGATAAAGGAGACTATCTTGAGCGTATCTCAGGCAGCAATTGCCCCCCATGGTGGGCAGCTAATTAATCGAATTTCTAACTTACAGCAGCGTCAGACATTTATTGATAAAGCTAACTTTTTGCCCAGAATACAGCTCGATGCCCGATCGCAGTCTGACCTCGAAATGATTGCGATCGGAGCCTTTAGCCCCCTGATCGGGTTCATGGGCCAGGCTGACTACACGGGCGTAGTCAACGAAATGTACCTAGCCAACGGCTTACCCTGGGCAATTCCAGTCACTCTGCCAGTTTCCCGAGCGGTGGCCGACACCTTAACTGCAGGGGATCTAGTGCGGCTAGATGATGCCAATGGTGAATTCATTGGCGTGCTGGAGCTGACTGAAAAGTATACCTACGACAAAACCCACGAGGCCGTGCAGGTCTATCGTACCGATGATGCCAATCATCCCGGAGTGAAGGTGGTATACGCCCAGGGCGAGGTTAACCTGGCCGGGCCAGTGTGGTTGCTGGAGCGACAGCCCCATCCGCAGTTTCCCCAGTATCAAATTGACCCGGCCGCATCGCGGGCTATGTTCGAGGCCAAGGGCTGGAAAACGATTGTCGGCTTTCAAACCCGCAACCCCATTCACCGCGCCCACGAGTACATTCAGAAATGTGCCCTAGAAACCGTAGACGGACTGTTTCTGCATCCCCTGGTAGGAGCTACTAAGAGCGATGACATCCCTGCTGATGTACGCATGCGCTGCTACGAAATTCTGCTGGAGAAATACTTCCCCGAAGACCGGGTGATTTTGGCGATCAACCCAGCCGCCATGCGCTACGCCGGGCCGCGAGAAGCCATTTTCCACGCTCTGGTGCGCAAAAACTACGGCTGCACCCACTTCATTGTGGGTCGCGACCATGCTGGCGTAGGTGACTACTACGGCACCTACGACGCTCAGTATATCTTCGACGAGTTTAAGCCTGGGGAATTGGGGATTGTGCCCATGAAGTTTGAGCACGCCTTTTACTGTACCCGCACCGAGCAGATGGCAACTAGCAAAACCAGCGCCAGCTCCCCTGAAGAACGGGTGCATTTGTCAGGTACCAAAGTGCGAGAGATGCTGCGCCAGGGCGAGCTGCCGCCGCCGCAGTTCTCTCGCCCCGAGGTGGCGGCTGAGCTAGCCCGAGCCATGCAGGTACTGGCTGGGGTGAGTTAATCACCTTGCCTTTTCAAGTCAATGCCTCTCGTAGGGGCGAACAGCCCTGAAGCCTTTGGCTTGGTTGTGCCTACGCCCCTACCAACATGATGCGGGTATTTACCAAACTCCAATCTGTTTTCTATCTTCTATAAAGTGAGAAATCCTATGCAACGACGTGGCGTAACCGTGTGGTTTACCGGGCTCAGCGGTGCGGGTAAAAGCACCATTGCCGAGGCTGTAGCAAAACAACTGAAAGCCGAGAGTTACCCTCTCGAAATTTTAGATGGAGACATTGTGCGCACTAACCTGACCAAGGGGTTGGGCTTTAGCCGAGAGGATCGCGATGAAAATATTCGTCGAATTGGTTTTGTCTCTCACCTGTTAACGCGCAACGGTGTGATTGTACTGGTGTCGGCCATTTCGCCCTACCGAGAGATGCGCGAAGAAGTTCGCGATCGCATTGGCGATTTTATTGAAGTGCATGTTAGCGCTCCTTTAGAGGTCTGCGAGCAGCGGGATGTCAAGGGGCTCTACAAGCGAGCCCGAGCCGGAGAAATTAAAGGCTTTACTGGCATCGACGACCCCTACGAAGTGCCCCTAAATCCTGAAATCAACTGCCAGACCCACCAAGAAACTCTGGAAGAAAGCGCAGCGAAGGTGATAGCAGCATTGCAGCCTTACCTGCAAACCCATCAACGGGTCGGAGCCCTGGTATAAGGGAGTGTTTTAGGCCCAGGTATGCCTGGGCCTAAGGCCAACAGAAGATTCTATGAATTTGCCTTAACACAGTCATGCACTGTGGTGACGGGATGTCTGTATTCGTTCTGAAAATGATCGCAATAAATCACTACCACGGAACCTTTGAGTATGCAGCTCTGGTACCTTAGACGATGGCGGTTAAAGCTCAAATCTCCAGGGCTGTGGTTAGCTCTGGCAGGGGTTGGGGCTGTGGTCGTTGGCATTGGGCACCTGGCCCTTGCACCATCGACCGCGACGGCTCTGTCTTGGCAGGGGTGGTTGACCCTGGCTACGATCGCTATCACCTTCGGGGCCAATGCCTGCACCAACCTGCCCGCCGAAGTAGTTTTTCTAGGTGGGCTAGCCGTTCTTTTGATTAGTGGCATTTTAGATAGTGACACGGCCTTAGCTGGGTTTAGTAATGCTGGTATGGTGACGGTAGGTGTGCTCTATGTAGTAGTGGCTGGGCTACAGCAAACCGGAGGTTTAACCTGGGTTTCTCAGCAGGCGCTGGGTCTGCCCAAAAGCCAAAAACGAGCGATTGTGCGGCTTATGGTGCCAGTTATGAGCCTGAGTGCAGTGCTCAACAATACCCCAGTGGTAGCTATGTTTATTCCAGTGGTGGGGGACTGGTGCCGCAAGCTTAAAATTAATCCGTCCAAGCTGATGATTCCGCTCAGCTATGCCTCAATTTTTGGCGGAATTTGTACGCTAATTGGTACCAGCACTAACCTGGTGGTTAATGGTCTGCTGATCGATGAAACTGGCAGTGGTATGGGCCTACTCGACATTGCCTGGGTGGGGGTACCTTGCGCGATCGCGGGTGCTCTCTTTTTGGTGCTGACCCAGCGCTGGCTATTGCCTGATCGCAAGTCGGCGTTCAGTACCAGCGACGACCCTCGCCAGTACACCTTAGAAATGTGCCTGCCTGCCGGTAGCCCGATGGCGGGTAAAACGGTCGAACAAGCCGGGCTGCGTCATCTACCAGGGCTATATCTGGCAGAAATTGTGCGCGGGCAACAGGTCATCCCTGCTGTTGGCCCCAAAGAAGTGCTGCGCGATGATGATCAGCTGGTGTTTGTGGGCGCAGTCGACTCTATTGTCGATCTGCACCGGCTGCGGGGTCTACAGCCTGCCACCGACCAGGTGTTTAAGCTAGACACCCCTCGTCTAGGGCGCTGTTTAACGGAGGCGGTTGTCTCGGATAGCTGCCCTCTGATGGGAAAAACGGTGCGCGAAGGAGAGTTTCGCACCCACTACAATGCCGTAGTGCTGGCCGTGGCCCGCAATGGAGAACGGCTGCGGGGCAAGATTGGCGATATTCGCCTGCGGTCTGGCGACGCCCTGCTGCTCGAAGCCAACCCAACATTCGAAACCCAGTACCGTTCCTCTAAAGATTTTTATCTGGTCAGCACGGTGCCAGATTCTACCCCTATCAACCACGACAAGGCTCCTATAGCTCTTGCCACTATGGTCGGCATGATCGTGCTGGCTACCTTTGGCTGGATGTCGATGCTCCATGCTGCTATTTTGGCCGCTGTCGTCATGGTTGCAACGGGGTGCTGCTCACCCCACAAAGCCATAGCGAGCATAGAGTGGTCGGTACTGCTAGTGATTGCAGCTTCTCTAGGTCTAGGGCAAGCCATGGATTCGACTGGGGTAGCGGCGGCCATGGCTGATACGCTGCTAGGGCCAGCCGACAGCAACCCCTGGGTAGCGCTAGTTTTGGTGTACGGTGCCACTACGCTGCTGACCGAAATTGTCACCAACAATGCGGCGGCAGCGCTAATTTTTCCGGTGGCGATCGCCCTAGCAAAAAGTCTGGGGGTCGATTATATGCCCTTTGTAATTGCCATCATGGTCGGGGCCTCGGCCAGCTTTGCCACCCCCATTGGCTACCAGACCAATTTAATGGTGTATGGCCCCGGCGGCTATCGTTTTACCGACTTTTTGCGGGTCGGTGTTCCCATCAATCTGCTGTTTTGGCTGATTACGGTCATGGTGACGCCCCTGGCCTTTCCCTTCTAGCCAGAAATGGCTTGGCTCAGGGCGACAGAACTATATTCCTTACTAATTTGAGGCTTTATGGCTTACGAACAAGAGAAGCAAGTTGCGATGGAGGCCGTTCGCCAAGCTGCTTTGCTCTGCGAAACAGTGCGTTTAGAAATGGTGCCCAAAGCGATCGAAAAACAGGACAAAAGTCCGGTGACCGTGGCTGACTATGGCGCTCAGGCCATTATTTGTAAGGCCTTGGCTACAACTTTTCCCCAAGATTCAGTGGTGGGTGAAGAAGACGCTGCTGCCCTGAGCGAGCCAGCACTAGCTCCAGTTTTAGCCAGCGTTACCGCTCAGGTTAATCGCGTTATTACTAGGGCTACTGACAGCGACGTGCTGAGCTGGATTAACTACGGCAACGGCGAGGTTGCATCCCGCTACTGGACTCTAGACCCGATCGACGGTACTAAGGGCTTTCTACGGGGTGACCAGTATGCGATCGCTCTAGCCCTGGTAGAAGACGGGGACCTGAAAGTGGGGGTGCTAGGCTGCCCTTTCCTCAGCTTTAAGGGTGAAGAAACAGGTTTGATGTTTGTAGCAGTGCGGGGCGAAGGCACCGTGATGGTGCCCCTGGCTGGTGGTGTGCCCAAACCGATTCAGGTGGCTAAGGCGACCGATATTGAGCGCTTGCGCTTTGTAGAAAGTGTTGAATCGGGCCACGGCGACCAGACTCAGCAAAAGGCGGTAGCGGCAGCGGCGGGTATTACGGCTCCATCCATCCGCATGGATAGCCAGGCTAAGTACGCGGCGGTCGCCGCTGGGCAGGCGGCGCTGTATCTGCGCCTGCCGTCGCCTAAGACGCCTGACTACCGAGAAAAGATATGGGACCACGCTGCGGGTACCTTAGTCGTTCAAGAGGCGGGGGGAAAGGTTACCGACATGTATGGTAACCCTTTAGACTTTGCTAACTCGGCTCGGCTTGAGCATACCCGAGGGGTGGTTGTGAGCAATGGAGCCATCCACGATGACGTACTCAAGGCCTTGCAGTAGTGGTCTGTAATGGTTCCTGCGGGGTATTTAGACAGAGTTTGCTCTAAAAACAGTTCTTCTCTAGCTTCTCTGGGGCGGCTTCGCCAACGACTCCGCTCAGGGGACAACTCTTGATTTGTATCGTTGAAGGTGCCGCTGAGCTGGCATAAGCAATTGGTATAAAACTAAAGCGAGCAACGCCTAATTTTTCGATCCGGAAGCTTTTGTTTGTGTTGGAAAAATTTTACCCAAATCTAAACCCTGGGGAAAGTACGGGGGTTTTGGGCAAGGTATCCGGAGAGGGTGCTTTAGCCTTGTAAAGGAAGATAACAACTCAAGCACATTCCCTTGTTGAAAGGGCCTTTGCAGAGGGGCTTTGACGGTCGTCTTAGATCTCAGTCTCTTTGCGCTGTTCTAGAACGCTCCTTGGGCGATCGGGCAGAGTATGGGACAGGTGTGCCTAGAGGCGGCTCGGACTGGAGGTAGAGTTTGCATGGCCTCAATGATTTGGCAAAGAACTACAGCGGCTCCCAATTTAGCGAGGTACACATCGGCTGAGAACCCCGGCCACGACCACCAGGGAGTGAACTCCCTGGCTCATAGCAAAAGTCTGCTAAAGCAGACTGGGAACAGTGTTCTCAATCCTCTTCAGAGGATTTCTGCTTTGAGCCTTAGACTTCTAGTCCTAGTCCTAGGCTCAGAGGCCAACATAAAGGATCACTCCCAAAATCTGCAATAGATATAGAGAATGGTTTGAACGCTTGTTTGCATGGCTTATACGTTGCTTTGCAGGTCATAAGCGTTTCTTTAGATGGCTTGGGCGTTGCGAAGGAGAGCCGAAGCTCTGCAAAGTAAGCAATAAGCGTTTTAAAGGAAGCCTTATAGGTTGCAAAGAAAGCTATAAGCGTTTTAAAGCAAGGCTGAAGCGTTGCAAAGAAAGCTTTAATGCTTTTTAGCAAAGGCTTGATGCCTTAAGGAAATTTTCGGATCTTTTTGGGGTTTAGCTAAAGATTACCTTTAAAGGAATCCTAATTTATACGGTGATGATTGCGGGAGCATGTCTTCCTTTTGGGGAGAAAAATCAGGCCCTCTAAAATGGAGGAAAGCCCTTAATTAGAGTCTATTATCATGACCCCAGAAGAACAGACCCTGCTCGACCAACACGTTCAGGCGATTGCGCAAATCCTGTATCGGGAGGCAGAGTCCCGTCCCATGGAGACTCTGGGGGAAGTTGAGACGGTGATTCGGGCTCAATTCCAGGAGCATGTGGGGCCGCAATGGGGTATTTTTTTATCACAAAAATTACCGGGACAAGCGAGGGCTACGTCCGCACCGTAAAAAGTATTTTGGGCAATCTTCCCCTGAGCGAGGCCCAAGGGAAAGCCTTGGGAGTGCCCGTTGGCAAACAGATCAGTCCCTATTTAGAACTCTGTTGTTTACGCACAAGCGCCAATGTGAGCTATGCCAATGCTGCGTCTGATGTCGCGATGTTAACGGGAATCCGGGTCAGTAGTAAGACCCAGCAGCGCCTTGTGCAAGGGCATGACTTTCCGCTCCCGAGCCCCGTTAGCCCGATTCAGGAAGCCTGTGTGGATGGCGGTAAAGTCCGCCTACGGACACCTTTGGGGGAGATCTCAGTTTGGCGCGATTACAAAGCTATCGTCACCCCTCAAGGCCTGGTGGCCAATCTCTATGACAACCCGTTCCTGCTCGATTGGCTCAATGCACAGCCCTTAGCAACCCCGATTACCTGCCTGGGAGATGGGCATGATGGGATCTGGAAGATGATTGCGGGGATTGCTACCCCCGAACAGCGGCGCGAAATCCTCGACTGGTATCACCTGATTGAAAATCTGCATAAGGTGGGCGGTTCCCTCAAGCGCCTGCGGCAAGCAGAAGACTATCTATGGAAAGGACAGGTGGATGAAACCATCGCGCTGTTTGCGGCGATGCAACGGCAGCAAGCTCGAAACTTCTGTGCCTATCTTGAAAAGCATCGTCACCGCATCGTCAATTATGACTACTTCCAATCCGAGGGCATCTGCTCAATTGGCTCAGGTGCCGTAGAGTCAGGCATTAAGCAAATTGACCGTCGGGTTCACATCTCAGGGGCGCAGTGGAAAACTGAAAATGTGCCGCAAGTCTTGGCACACCGTGCGGCTTATCTCAATGGATTAATCTCTCAATAAGGAAGACATGCTCCCGATGATTGCCCTGGGGGTTTGGCTACAGTATGAAGGTTGGAAGTCGTACCAACACTGTTGTTTATTAATGCCAGGGAGCATTTACGGTATATGAGACGAAAAAGGTTGTCTATCAAGTTACATAAGGCTGAGGTACGGGCGGCATCGATGGACTCGATTGACCAGAAGCTAGATTTGGGGAATGGACAAACGTTAGAGCTGTATTGGGAGGCGATTAACAATCTGCGGGTTAAGCAGCAGGAGTACAATACGCTGCTGTCGAAGGTTGATAGCCTATATAGCGAGCTGCTGGCCGATGAGCGGGCGCTGGGGGAAATGCCGGAGCATATGCTGAGCGGGGTAAAGGTGAAGTTTGGCCGCGATAGTGTGGAGTATGAGATGGCGGGCGGGGTATGGAGGTCTGAGCGCAAGCGACCCCAGCGGAAGGCGACGGTGACGGCTTAAGGGAATAAGTAGAGCTAGAGCGACAGGTAAAAATAACAATGCAAGGGCGATCGCATCTCTGGGTGTGATCGCTTTTTATTGGCTTGGCTTAATCCTCATTCGAGAAGTAGACAAATTTCGTGATGCCGAAATTATTTTTGAGAAGATTTTGTCCACTCGATTCAGGTACTAGGTCGCCCCATTAGACAGGGCTATTTCATTCTAAAAATGGTCTTGAGGGTATCTAGGCCAAATTTGCAGA
>QBLT01000155.1 GCA_003249105.1 Leptolyngbya sp.
CCCCCAAGCAAAGCCCCGTGTTTGAGTACCTGCCCCCGCTCAACGACCACAACCTACCCTACCCCGACACCATTCACCCCATCGTGGTGCACTTCGTCATTGCCATGGTGCTGTTTGCTGTCCTCTGTGATCTGGTCGGCTACCTGACCAAAAACACCCGCTTATTCGAAGTAGGCTGGTGGAACATGGTCTTTGCCACTGTCTCTATTTTCATCGCCATCATTTTTGGCCAGATCGAAGCCGGTTTAGCCGAACCCTACGCCGCCGCCGTCAATGACCTGAATCTACACACCCTAATCGGCTGGTCCCTGTCGGGCATCATCGCCGCTCTGACCGGCTGGCGCTACATTCTTCGCATTCGCACCCCCGACCAGCTGCCCATGCCCTACCTGGGCTTAAACGTTCTGTTGACCGCGATCGTGCTGTTTCAGGTTTACCTAGGCGACAAGCTGGTGTGGGTGTACGGCCTGCACAGCGCGCCCTTAGTCGAAGCCACTCGGGGAGGTCTACTGTGATTGATTGGTCTTTGGCGGCTACAGGGGCTAACGACCTGCCCTATGCCATCCCTATTCACCCCAACCTAGTGCATTTGACGCTAGGACTGTTTATTGTGGCGATCGGCTTTGATATTGTGGGGGCGCTGTTTCCCTTAGAAAAGCGGGTGTTTAAGTTTTTGGCGATTCCAGCCACCCGCTCCAATTTGTTTGACGTGGGCTGGTACAACATGGTGGCCGCCGCCATCATTACCTTTTTCACCGTTGCCGCTGGCTTTTACGAAATTTTGCTGGCCGACATGGCGGTGGAGGGCGTCAGCGCTTGGGGACTGGGGATCAAAGACACCATGATCTGGCACGGTTTAGGCGGTGTACTCATCCTGACGCTGATCGTAGCGATGACCGTGTGGCGAGGATTTCAGCGCTATCTGTGGCGGCAGGATCGGGCCCGGCAGGTGCAGTGGAGTTATTTGCTGGTGGGGCTAGCGGTCTTTGCGCTGATGTTTGCCCAGGGCACCCTGGGCGCTCACCTGGGGGGTGATTTTGGCGTGCATGTCACCGCTGATCAACTGCTGCGATCGGGGGGCAACCCCAATCAGCTCTAAAGGAACCACCGCGCTATGACGACACCGACGACACCGAGAGAACCCCGCAGTCTTTCCTTTCGCACCGTGGCGCAGCTGGTCGCCTTACTGGTGGCCGACGCTGCCGTCAGCCTTTGGGTCGGTCGCCAGGCCTACCTATGGATGCCGCCCCAGGCCTCAGCTGAGGCTGTGCTAGTTGACGATCTATTTTGCTTTCTAACCACCATTGGCAGCTTCATCTTTTTGGGAGTCACCACCGCGCTGCTGTACTCGGTGCTGTTCCAGCGGGCGGGCAAGTACGACATCGGCGATGGCCCCCCGGTGGAAGGCAACCTGCTGGTCGAAATTCTCTGGACGGCAATTCCCTTAGGGCTAGTGATCTGGATTGCCACCTACAGCTACCAGATCTACGACCAAATGGCCATTCTTGGCCCGATGGAGCACATGAACCACGTGCCCCAATTGGGCCTGATGCCCTCCGCCGAGGCGGCGACCCTGCCCGCCGTGCCTGAGAAAACCCCGATCGAAGTCCACGTGCGTCAGTGGGCCTGGGAGTTTCACTACCCCGACCAAAACATTGTCAGCACCGAGCTGCACCTGCCGGTGAACGAGCGGGCTAGGCTAAAGCTGATCTCCGAAGACGTGCTGCACGGCTTCTACGTGCCTGCCTTTCGCGTCAAGCAGGATGTGATTCCCGGCAGCACCATTGACTTTGGCTTTATGCCCATCCGCGAGGGGCGTTACCGCCTGCGCGACTCTGACTACAGCGGCACCTACTTTGCCGCCAACCAGGGCACCGTAGTGGTTGAGTCGGAGGAATCTTACCAGCAGTGGCTAACCGATGCCGCCGCCCAGCCCCTCACCGAGGCTGACAATCGCGCTTTCCGTGAGTTCACCAAAGCGGGCGATCGCCCCATCAGCGCCGGCTGGAAAACCGTCGAGCCCGCCCCGCCGCCCCGTGTAAATTTTGCCAGCTCTGAGGAAGACAGCTATGAGTAATGCGTCGCTCGATGCGATCGCCGCCAAGAGCGATCAGCCGTTTCCCGGTGCCCCCAACAACTGGCAACGGTTTTTCAGTTTCAGCACCGACCACAAGGTAATCGGCATTCAGTACATGGTCACCGCCTTTGTGTTCTTCCTAATTGGCGGACTGCTGGCCATGGTCATGCGGGGCGAGCTGATTACCCCCGAGGCCGACCTGGTCGATCGCACCGTCTACAACGCCCTGTTCACCATGCACGGCACCATCATGCTGTTCATGTGGACCTTCCCGATGCTCAACGGGCTGTCTAACTACCTGGTGCCGCTGATGATTGGGGCGCGGGATATGGCCTTTCCCCGGCTCAACGCCGCCGCCTTCTGGCTAGTGCCGGTGTTTGGCACCCTGCTGATGGTCAGCTTCTTTGTGCCTGGTGGGCCGTCGCAGTCGGGCTGGTGGGCCTACCCCCCAGTCAGTCTGCAAAACCCCACCGGCAATCTGTTCAACGGCCAGGTGCTCTGGCTGCTGGCCGTGGCCCTGTCAGGGGTGTCCTCGATTATGGGGGCGGTCAACTTTGTCACCACCATCTTTCGCATGCGGGCACCCGGCATGGGCTGGTTCAGAATGCCTGCCTTCTGCTGGACGGTGCTCAGCGCCCAGATGATTCAGCTGTTTGGTCTGCCATCGCTAACAGCGGGGGCCGTCATGCTGCTGCTGGATTTGACCGCGGGCACCAGCTTTTTTGACCCGGCCAAGGGCGGCGACCCGGTGCTCTATCAGCACTTCTTTTGGTTCTACTCCCACCCGGCGGTTTACGTGATTATCCTGCCGATCTTTGGCACCTTTTCCGAGATTTTTCCGGTCTACGCCCGTAAGCCCCTGTTTGGCTACCGGTTTGTGGTGGTGTCTTCGGTGATTATCACCATGCTCAGCGCCATGGTGTGGGTACACCACATGTTCGCCAGCGGCACCCCTAGCTGGATGCGGATGCTGTTCATGTTCTCCACCATGCTGATTTCGGTGCCTACCGGGGTGAAGGTGTTTGCCTGGGTGGCCACGGTGTGGGGCGGCAAACTACGGCTCGACACCCCCATGCTGTTTGCCCTAGGCGGCCTGGTCTGCTTTCTATTCGCGGGTATTACCGGCGTCATGCTGGGGGCCGTGCCCTTCGATATCCACGTCAACAACACCTACTTTGTGGTGGGCCATTTCCACTACGTGATCTATGGTGCGACGGTGATGGGCATCTATGCCGCCATCTACCACTGGTTCCCCAAAATGACCGGCCACATGTACTACGAAGGTCTGGGCAAGCTGCACTTTGCCCTCACCTTCATCGGCGTCAACCTCAGCTTCTTGCCCATGCATCCCGCAGGGCTGATGGGCATGCCCCGACGGGTAGCCTCCTACGACCCCGAGTTTGCCTACTGGAACGTGCTCGCCAGCCTGGGTGGCTTTTTGCTGGGGGTCTCAACCCTGCCTTTTATTCTCAATATCGTCAGTTCTTGGGTGCTGGGCAAGCGCGCCCCGGCCAACCCCTGGAATGCGATCGGTCTGGAGTGGCTAATTTCCTCGCCGCCGCCGGTCGAAAATTTTGAAGAAATCCCGATTGTGGTGTCTGGCCCCTACGGCTACGGCTCCGACGAACCCTTAGTTGCCAACAATCCCGCTGGAGAGTTGATCCGTGAGCACAGCTAACCTCGATCCCACCCTTAATACCCACAGCCCCCACGCCGCCGAGCACGAAGAAGAAGACCATCGCATGTTCGGCTTCATCATCTTTCTGCTGTCAGAAAGCGTGATTTTCTTGAGCTTTTTTGTGGGCTACACCGTCTATAAAACCAATCTCACCGACTGGCTACCGGCAGGCGTTGAGGGCCTAGAGGTGCGCGAACCGCTGATCAATACCATCGTGCTGGTGTCGAGCAGTTTTGTGATTTACTTCGCCGAGCGGTTTTTGCGCAAAGAAAATCTCTGGGGCTTTCGCGCTTTTTGGCTGCTGACCATGGCCATGGGCAGCTTTTTTCTCTACGGCCAGGCGGTGGAGTGGATGGGGTTACCCTTCGGCTTTACCGACGGGGTGTTTGGCGGCACCTTCTACCTGCTGACCGGCTTCCACGGCCTGCACGTGATGACCGGCGTGCTCTTGCAGGGGATTATGCTGGGGCGATCGTTTTTGCCCAATAACTACGCGGGGGGAGAGTTTGGCGTGGCGGCAACCTCGTTGTTCTGGCACTTTGTTGATGTGATTTGGATTATCTTGTTCATCTTGATCTACGTTTGGCAGTAGGGTGTTCTCTCAGATCCCAAGGTTATTTTGAATCGCTTTAGTTTACCTACAACTACTCTAAAGAACCCCAGGATCGTTTCAAGCAAGATTTGCGTTAGCAAAAGTCACTATGCCTGCCAAGGATATTTACCATGATGCTGTCAAGACTGCCTTAGTGAAGGACGGGTGGACAATTACCCAGGATCCTTTGAGTTTACGCATCGGTAAAAAAGACCTGTTTATTGACTTAGGTGCTGAAAAACTGCTGGCAGCGGAGAAAGGCTTAGATAAAATCGCTGTTGAAATTAAGCGCTTTGTTGGCCCTTCAGAAATCCGTGATTTAGAAAATGCCTTAGGTCAGTTTGTGCTTTATCAAAATGTCCTAAGCCTTATTGAACCAGACCGAACTCTGTACCTAGCGATTCGAGAAGCAGTGTATCTCGACTTGTTTGAAGAAGAGATTGGCAAAATGCTTTTAGAGCGAAATGTTATTAAACTCGTGTCGTTTGACCCTGAGCAGGAGGCTGTCACCCGATGGATACCTTGAGCGGCTACCGCCAGATCATTCGCGAAGTTTTGAACCCCTACACCCATCTTGCCTACGCCAATGTTGATGTCCGCAATCTTGCCGCTTTTGACGCAGACACTGACCAATACGTCATTCTCTCTGAGGGCTGGAACGGCCAACGCCATCATCACGGTTGCCTGATTCATATTGAAATTCGCAATGGTAAAGTTTGGGTACAACGCGATGGTACCGAAGACGGCATCGCCAATGAACTTGTAGCAGCGGGCATACCGGAAACAGATATCGTCCTCGGATTTCACGAACCTTCGGTCAGACCTCACACAGGGTTTGCGGTAGCTTAGCAGCGCTGTGCTGTGCCCTCTCAACTTTCTCCAGCCCCGGTTTGTTTAGGCCAGTTCATTTTCCTAGACCCCCAATGAGAATTCTTTTATGATTATCGACGACCAATACTACGACGTAATCATTGTCGGTACCGGAGCGGGGGGCGGTACTTTGGCCCGCAAGCTTGCGCCCTCAGGGAAGCGAATTTTGCTGCTGGAGCGGGGCGGCGCGATGCCCCTCGAAGAGCAAAATATCAGCGATGTCGATATTTTTCAAAAGCAGCGCTACCACGCTCCCGAGCAGTGGTACGACGGTGAGGGCGAGCCCTTCACGCCACAGATGAAGTATGCGATCGGCGGTAACACCAAGATCTACGGGGCCGCCCTGCAGCGGATGCGCGAAAAAGACTTTGAAATGGTGAACCACCAGGATGGCCCTTCGCCCGAGTGGTGTCTCAAGTACAGTGATTTTGAGCCTTACTACAGTGAAGCTGAGGCGATCTATCAGGTGCATGGTCAGGGTGGGGTGGATCCGACAGAGCCGCCGCGCAGTGGGGAGTTTGCCTACCCGGCGATCGCCCACGATCCCACCATTCAGCCCGTGATAGAGGGCATTGCTAACCAGGGCTGCCACCCCTACCCGCTGCCGATGTCGCTGTCGCTGCGGGAGGATGACCCGACCGGGGATGCCGAGGTGTTTGGGGTGAATCCGGCTTTAGATTTTGGCAACGTCACCCTCAAGACCTCGGCTAAAGTTACCGGCGTGCTCACCAATCCGACGGGGACGACGGTGAAGGGCGTACAAGCCGAGATCAACGGACAGCCCTATATCTTTATGGCTGACATTGTGGTGCTGGCTTGCGGAGCGGTGAATTCGGCGGCGCTGCTGCTGCGATCGGCCAACGAGAAGCACCCCAATGGCTTGGCCAACAATTCAGATCAGGTGGGTCGCAATCTGATGAAAGTTCAGATGAGTTCAATTGTGCAGGTCACGGCCCAGTCTAACTCGGGCAAATTTCCGCGATCGGTAGGCGTCAACGACTACTACTGGGGCGACAGTCAAGTTGACTACCCCATGGGCCACATACAAAACATGGGCGGGGTGCTGCAAGACGCGATTTTCGCCGAGTCGCCCCCGGTGCTCTCGCTAGTGACCAAGTTTATGCCCAACTTTGGGCTCAAGCAGCTGGCGACGCGATCGATCGCCTGGTGGGCCATGACTGAGGTGCTGCCTGACCCCAAAAATCGGGTGACGGTGAAGGACGGCAAGCTCTCGGTGGCGTTTACCGCCAACAATGCCGAGGCCCACGATCGCCTCGTGTACCGCTGGCTCGATGTGCTCAAGGCGGTGGAGAAAGACAGCAGCCTGTTCTCGCGATCGGGCCTGCACCCGCGCGGCGAGGTGCCCCTGTCGGTAATGGCTTACCAGTGCGGCACCTGCCGTATGGGCACCGACCCGGCTAGCTCGGTGTTAGATATTAACTGCCGTGCCCACGAGCTCGATAACCTCTATGTGGTTGACAGCAGCTTTATGCCCTCCAGCGCCAGTGTCGGAAATGCCCTGACAGTAATTGCCAATGCCCTGCGGGTGGGCGAGCATCTGCTAGAGAGGCTGAAGTAGCTGCTCAATCCCTTTTTAAGTACAAACTACAATTGAGGCATAGAGAGCTGCGTTAAAGGCTGCACTAACGAGGTCAACCGATGGTTCAAACTCCTACTCGATATGTGACTCAGGCAGAGTTTGAGCAGCTTTGCCTGGAGCATCCCGATCGCATCATCGAACGCACCGCCCAAGGAGAATTGGTAGACGTGGCACCGGTAGGCGGAGAAGGCAGTAGCCAGGAGGCTGATCTAATCGGCGACCTGATCATTTGGAATCGGCAGACCAGGCTGGGAAAAGTGTTTAGTTCCCAGGGTGCTTTTAAGTTGCCCTTTGGCTCGACCCGGGCAGCTGATGTCGCCTGGGTTAAACTAGATCGCTGGGAGGCTCTAACGCCTGAACAACGAATTGGCTTTCCTCCCATTTGTCCCGATTTTGTAATTGAGCTGCGATCGCAATCCGTCTCAAATGGCATTGTTAAGCCCCAATCTTTAGCGGAGTTGCGCGCAAAGATGCCCGAATACCTAGCCAGTGGATTGCGCTTGGGCTGGCTGATTAATCCCCAGGGTCGGCAGATTGAAATTTATCGGGCTGAACAAGCAGTTGAGATGGTTTCAATGCCCACCATTTTGTCGGGTGAAGCTGTGTTACCGGGGTTTGAACTTCATATTTGACGGTAGGCGGTGGGGTGGGTGGCGAGCCACCATCACTATCATCAGGTGACTAGGGTGACGGTGCCGGTATCGAGGTCGTAGCGAGCGCCGACCACCTGGAGCTGGCCCGACTGCTGGCGATTGCGCACTAGCGACGACCGCAACACCTGCTCAACCTGGTAGCGCACATTGGCCGTCACCGCGTTGTCCACCGCATCCCCCGGCTGCCCCTTCACCCGATCCACCGCTGGCAAAATTGCCTGAACAAAGGTGCCAATATCCCCCGGTAGTGGTTCGTTTTTCACGGCTGCCGTCACCGCGCCACAGCGCTCGTGGCCCAGCACCATCAGCAGCGGAGTTTCCAGCAGCTCCACGGCGTACTCAATGCTGCCCACCGTCTCAGGCGTAGCGATGTTGCCCGCCACCCGCACGTCAAAGATATCCCCCAATCCCTGGTCAAAGATAATCTCGGCGGTCACCCGCGAGTCGGCGCAGCTGAGCACTGTGGCGAAGGGATGCTGGGACTGGGTCAGCTCAAGCACCCGCTCCTCCGACTGGTCGGGGTGTTCGAGGTGGTGCCCGGTAAAGCGCTGATTGCCGTCGAGCAATCGCTTCAGCGCTTCCTCAGGGCTGAGGGATGACGGCACTAAAGACGCGGCAGCCGCTGACCTTGCAGGCCAGAATGCTGGCCCGATCGCCGTCAGCCCCAGCAATCCACCGCCGAGGGCTAGCACCCGACGACGGTCAATACCTCTATCGTTATGTTCCATAACCCGCTTCCTGACAAAACCACTTCATTACAACGACGCCACACATTTTACGGAGCGAATTTCCATCACATCGGAGATATAACAGGTGCCCCCAAATTTGTTGAGCAGCGGTCGCACGTTTTCAGCCACGGTTTTGATTTCGTCAGGCATGCAAAATGCAACGATGTAGACGTTGTCGAGCATGGTCATATCGAGATCTTCGCTGCCTCCCCGCAGCCCCGCACCTTCTACGTTGCGAATCACTGCGTGACCATGAACGCCCGACTTTTTTAAGCTGTCTAAAATTTTGGCCAACTCAAAGGAGTTGGCGATTATCTCGATTTTTTTGACGAGGTGCATGGGCTTAGCTCCACAACAGGTTAATGCCGTACAGATAAAGCGGAATTCCGACAATAATGTTGAACGGAAACGTGACCGCTAAAGCCGTAGAAACGTACAGGCTCGGGTTGGCCTCGGGCACCGTTAGCCGCATAGCCGCCGGCACCGCAATATAGGATGCGCTGGCACACAGCACGGCAAATAGGAGGGCATTACCTTGGGACATATCGATCGCCCGGGCAATTAGCAATCCAACGCCTGCATTCAGTATTGGGATCAGTATGGCAAAGGAAATTAAGAAAAACCCGGTTTTTTGCAAGTCTTTAATGCGTCGAGCCGCCACTAAGCCCATGTCGAGCAAGAAGAAGGTCAGCACCCCATAGAACATCTGCTGAGTAAAGGGCGACAAGACTTCCCAACCATGCTCTCCAGTGAGTACACCGATAATCAAGCTGCCGACCAACAAAAAGACCGAGCTGTTGAGAAAGGCATCTCGCAGCACCTCAGACCAAACAAACTCTCGCTTTTCGTCCCTGGCGAAGAAATTCACCAAAATCAGCCCGACAATGATGGCGGGGGATTCCATCAGGGCCAGGGCGGCCACCATGAAACCATCAAAGGGCATGCCCAACTCGGTGAGGAAGGCGCTGGCCGTAATAAACGTAACGGCGCTGATCGAGCCGTAGGTAGCTGCGATCGCCGCTGAGTCATAGGTGTCGAGCTTTAGCCGCAAAATAAAAAACGTGTACAGCGGTACGGCGCAGGCCATCACGATCGCCGCCAAAATCGTCAGCACCACCTGCTGGTTAATGCCGCTTTTGGTTAGCTCAACGCCCCCTTTAAACCCAATCGCCAACAGCAAATACAGAGAAAAAAGCTTTGGAATTGGTGGCGGAATTTCTAAATCAGATTTAACTAAAACAGCTATCATTCCCAAGAAGAAAAATAGCACTGGAGGATTCAAAATGTTGGACACGATCAAGTTGGCGTTCATGTCCACCTCTCCTGATGGGAATATCGCTGAAACTTAAACAAACTTTGCATGCTGTCAACTATTATTGCCCTACGCCCCCATGGTGTATCGTGTCGAATCCCTCCCTGTCAATGGTTTCGTTAAAATCTTTGCCGATCTCCCAATGGGTGAACGGTCGTTTTCCGAACTGTTCGAAACTTTTTTAGAAATATTGATAAGGCATAGCTATTAAGGAATCGGTGGGAAATTTTGGGTTATTCACTATTTTATCCCTGCCAAAACGATCATGATAGATGAGTGATGCTAAATCTTACTTAAACCCTTATTCAAAGCTAGATGCTCGATAGAGGAGTCAGTTGAGCATCTCGCCAAAATTGGGCCAACAAATAGGCTATCCACAGTATCTAGTCTGACGAATTTTTACACCAATAGCTAAACTGCTTAATGAAAAAGGAGTTAGCCCGCTAGTGGCTAACTCCTGAAGCTTATTGTTCTGTCAAATTTAAACGTGCAGATTAGGTAATAGCGGAACCTCGCAAAGCCAACTGCTGCTTGGCCACAATCCATTTGCCCATCTACAAAGATCTCGATTTCTGATGCGACAGACCGCAGTAGCTAACTACAAAATATTCGTTAGCCAGTGCCTGTTGGCGGCGGCGGCGGCTATCCGAGATTGACCTTTTACGCGCCCATGCCGGTGACTGCGTCGCGGGTAAAGGTAATCCGCTGCTCGAAATCTAGGGCTTTGATTTGGTCGACAAATCCTTGGGTGTGCTCGGGCAAAGAGTAGTCGCTAGGGACGTTGACGATCTCGCCCGACTCCATACCCTGGGCCAGTAGCAGCCAAACTTCTAGCTTCGACGAGGGGCTGAGAGCACCATACTGTTTGCTGATATCGGTATCAGCTCGGTTGGCGATATCGCGCTGAGCCTGAAGTTGGTCATCTTCAGACAAAACAACTATGTGGTCGTAGAGGGTTTGACCCATTCCTTCTACTTTGCTGTCGGGGTTAGGATTGAGCTGATCTTTGATGTCTAAATAGCCGTACCACAATAGCGCTAGCTGGGTGTCAGCATCGAAGTTTTCAAACTGTTTGAGAGGCTCTTTAATCGCGTCTAGAGTTGAGTTAGTCATGGGGACTTCCTGTGTAAGGTTCTGCACTGTGCTTTGCCGACAAAACCTAAGCTCAAGCTGAACTGAAGTTTTGAAAAGGTTAGGCTAACAACGCTTTCGTTACAGACCTTAACGAGTTAAGGCAAGTGATGTTGTCTGTCAGAAGGGGTAACCCCAAAACCCTCGATTTGACAGAGTGACAAGGTCGCACAGGACAATTTAAGGGAAGTAAGAGGCGGCGATCGCATCCAAAAACTCCCCGCCAGTGCAATTAGACTCACATATGCGTATCTCTAAGCCATTACTGGAGTTTCGTACTGAGCCGCTAGGGCGCTAAGCAGCGCCTCGGTGTGCCCCGTCCAGCCAATGATGCCATCTTGGGCGCGCACCATCTCGAGGGTGGACTGCTTGAATTCGGGGAAGTAGCTCTCGGTAGCGTCTTCGACCAGGAGGCATTCGTAGCCGCGATCGTTGGCCTCGCGCATGGTGGTCTGCACGCAGACCTCGGTAGTCACGCCGGTAATAATCAGGTGGGTAATGCCCTGGGCTTTGAGGTGGGCCTCGAGGTCGGTGGCGTAGAAGGCGCCCTTGCCGGGTTTAGGAATAATCACTTCGTCGGGCAGGGGGGCGAGTTCGGGGATGATGCCGTTGCCCGGTTCACCCAGCACCAGAATGCGCCCCATGGGGCCGCGATCGCCGATTTTGAGCGCTCCATGGCCGCGATCGCGTTTCGATGGTGGACAGTCAGAGAGATCGGGCTGGTGCCCTTCTACGGTCTGAAAAATCGGCAGGTTGTAGCGCCGAAACGCCGCCTGCAACGCCTGCACGTTGGGAATGATCGATCGCAGCAGGCTAACGTTGTTGCCCAGGGCATCGCCAAAGCCGCCGGGCTCGATGAAATCGCGCTGCATGTCGATGATGACGAGGGCCAGGCCGGTGGCGGGGAGGGGGTAGGGGT
>QBLT01000156.1 GCA_003249105.1 Leptolyngbya sp.
CCCCTATGCCCCCCTTTGAGCCCCCCTGGTTTTTGCAAAACGGTCTGGCCATGACCCTCTACACCGCCCTGGTGTCGAGCCAAACTTGGCCCCAGAGCATTGACCTACCGCCTGTCGCCTACCGAGACCACATTTTCACAGGCCAGGGAGAGGTGCCGATTTTTGGCCGCTGGGCGGTGCCCAACCGCTCGAAGGGCACCATCATCGCCACCTACGGCATTACCGGTAGCCTCGATGACCAGTGGCAGCTCGAAATTTTGGGTCGCAAGGCCCACCATCGGGGCTACGGTCTGGTGGTGTTTGACTGGCGCGCCCACGGCAAAACCGCCGAGCTCTCGCCTACCCTCACCTCCGATGGCATCTACGAGGGGGATGACTATGTGGCCCTGGCCGCCCAGGCCAAGGCGCTGGGCTGCGTGCCGCCCTTCTGGCTGATGGGCTATTCCCTCAGTGGGCAACTGGCGCTGTGGGGGGCAAAAGCGGCGATGGATTTATCGCCCCATAGCGGCCTGATGCCAGGGGATATTGGCGGAGTGGTCGTGGTCTGCCCCAGCCTCGACTCCAACCGATCGCTGCGCTACCTGAGCGCCGATCCGCTGGGCAAGTTTTTAGAGCGATCGATCGCCCAAGAGCTCAAGCGCCTGGCCCAGCGCCTTCACCAGGCCCACCCCGACCACTTTGACCCTGCCGCGATCGATCGCGCCAACAGCATCTGGGGCTTTGACCACGAATTGGTGATTTCTCGCCTGGGGTTCACCTCGGTCGAAGACTACTACCACGCCAGCAGCCCGCTGCCCTTTATGGCCGAGCTAACGATTCCGACGCTGATTCTCTACGCCGCCGATGACCCGCTGTTTAGCCCCGAGATCATCCCCGATCTGAAGAATGTCTGTGCGGCCAACCCCAAGATCGACCTGGTGCTCACCAACTATGGGGGCCACGTGGGCTACTACAACGGCAGCGCCGGTCAGCGCCAGGCTGGGGATAGCGACCCCTGGTGGGCGTGGAACCGCGCCCTGGACTGGGTAGAGCGGCAGACTACCTGAGACTGGCATAGCTAAGTTCGCCTTATCCTAAATAGTCGGACGACAAATCGGCTTAAGGTCGAGATTGGCGCAGCTGCTGAATGCACAGGGGAACCACAATGAGGTCAATGAAAACATGAAAGACCGTGAATGGGTTGGCATGGAGCTCTAGAAAGCGAATCACCCCTAGAACCCCGCCAATGCTGGGTAAAATAGCCCCCCACCACAGGGGCGATCGCCCTGGGCGCAATAGCCGAGCCCCGATCGCAAAGTAGGCCAACCCAAATAGCACTGCGCCGACCACATGAAATCTGGCCCCGTAGACCTGGAGCTGAATAACATGGGTAACCCCTGAAATCATTAGCAGTACCGCAGCCCAGGTTCTTGGTTTCAAGGTCAACCTATTCTGAAGGGGTGAAAACGTCAGAAATTCTCATCACCTCAGCGCTGTCGCGCCCAACCCCAAAAAACAAGCCACGAGCTGTGACTGCTAATGACTGGGCCATTAGCAGTCAATTGATAACAGCTCTTAAAACAGGCGCAGAATCAGCGGATAGCGGAACACGGTATCGGGCTTGGTGATGCTGTGAAAAATGCCGAAGATTGGCATGATGAAATTCACAATGCCGAGCACAAACAGCATCGGAATACCGATCAGCAGCCAGGCCAAAATGCCTGCAACAGTCCACCAAAACCACATATTGAGGTGAAAGTTGATCGCCTCTTTGGCGCTTTCTTTAATGACTGAATCTTTAGAAACCAGCAGAATGGCGATGGGAACGCCGATGGATAAGATCAGAGCATTAAAGAAGATCGAGCCGTGGCTAACGGCGGAGAGAATTTTGCGGGTGCCAGCGTCTTCGGTGGATTGCATAGAAAGTCTCCTGAATTAAAGAGTTTTGGATTTGAGATTTTGGCTTTCGGCTTTCCCCTCCTGGGAGGGGCAGGGGTGGGTTCTGCTCAAGCTGAGCCAGTCCACCCTGCTCTAGGGGCCACCCGCCTAGACGGGGACAGCGTTAATCGGCCTGCTCGCGGAGTTCGGCGGTTTTGACCTTCACCGTCATGGGGCGATCGCCCCGCTGAATTGTGAGTTCTAAGGCATCGCCAATCTTGGTATTTTCAACCTGAATTTGCAACCCATCGGCGCTGCGAATGGGGGTGCCGTTGACCTGCACAATCACGTCGCCCCGGCGCAGACCCGCATCGGCGGCGGGGGTGTCTTCGAGCACGCGGATAACGAGCACGCCATCAACTTCAGGAAGATACATACCCGAGTTGATGTCTTCGTTGCTGCGCTTGGCCTGCTCAGGGGTGAGGTTGGCAATTTGCACCCCGATGTAGGGGTGAGCCACGGTTTCGCCCCGGGCCAGCCTGTCTTTGACCTCTTTGGCCTTGTTGATGGGAATGGCAAAGCCAATGCCCATGGCGTCGGCGCGAATGGCGGTGTTGATGCCAATTACTTCGCCTCGCTGGTTGACCAGTGGTCCGCCCGAGTTGCCGGGGTTAATGGCGGCATCGGTCTGAATGAACTCTAGCCGCTTGCCGGGAATGCCCACGGAGCTGCTGGTGCGTTTGAGGGTGCTGACAATGCCTAGGGTCACGGTGTTGTCGAGGCCGAGGGGATTGCCAACGGCGATCGCCCAGTCACCCACTTCGATCTGATCAGAGTCGCCCAGGGTGGCGATGGGCAATACATCGTCTTCGCCATCGTCGATTTTGACCACGGCCAGGTCGGTGACTTCGTCTACCCCTTCTACTACGGCCTCAAAGCTGCGGCCATCTTTGAGGGTAACCACCACCCGGTCAGCGCCATTAATCACGTGGGCGTTGGTCAAGATGTTGCCGGTGTCGTCGATGATGAACCCCGACCCCTGGCCCCGCAGCAGCTCTTCCTGGGGCTGGCGCGGCATGCCGCCAAAGAAATCGCGCAGGAAAGGGTCTTCGTAGAACGGATCGCGCGCCTGACGAGTGATTGTTTTCTCAGTGTCAATCCGCACCACCGCCGGACCAACCTGGCGCACGGCAGCGGCGACAAAGCTTTCGTTGCCAATGGCCGCTGTGGCAGCCGATTGGGCCTCAGCCGGAGATGCGATCGCGCCACTCAACATCATCACCGCCGCTGCGATCGCAGCCAACAACCGTCTTAGGGGTATCCAAAGTCCTTGTTTCAAGGGAGCAGACCTCATAACGCAAATTCGACGCACAACAGCAAGGGGGTAGTATGCCGTCAATTGATCAAGATTGTTTCACAAGTGCCCACCCAGCGGGGGAGGGGGATACCGTACTTTCGAGTGGTCTAGGCCGAAGGCCCAGGTTTAATAGCATGATGGGACATATCAACACTGGTGGCATGGGTACAGCTGAAACCATCTACGAACTCGTCACAACCCTGCCCACTGAGACGTATCAATGGGAGTTCTAGATGACTGCCAACTACATCATGGCCCTGGATCTGGGCACCACCGGCAACCGAGCAATCATCTTTGACCGGGAGGGGACAGCCGTCGGTCAGGCCTACCGGGAGCTGACCCAGTACTATCCGCAGCCCGGCTGGGTTGAGCACGATGCCCGCGAAATTTGGGATGCGATTCAGTGGGCCATGGGAGCAGCCCTTGCCAAAGCCAGCCTCAAGCCCAGCGACATTGCCGCTATTGGCCTGACCGTGCAGCGCGAAACCTGTCTGCTGTGGGATAGCCGCACGGGTCGCCCCTTGGCCAATGCGATCGTCTGGCAAGACCGCCGCACGGCACCGCTGTGTAACCAGCTGCGAGACGCGGGTAAAGCTGAAGAAATCTACGATCGCACCGGCCTAGTCCTGGATGCTTACTTCTCCGCCACCAAGCTGGCCTGGCTGCTAGAGCAAGCCAAGAAAGATGTGGATCCACCAGTGAATTGTGACCAGGTGCTGGCGGGCACGATCGATAGCTGGGTGCTGTGGAACCTCACCGGGCGGCAGGTCCACGCCACTGACCACAGCAACGCCAGCCGCACTATGCTGCTCAATCTTGCCAGCGGCCAGTGGGACGCCACGCTGCTGGATCTATTCGGCATTCCGCCCCACATCATGCCCGCGATTCAGCCCAGCGTGGGGGTGTTTGGCCATACAGATGCGTCTGTTTTAGGTGCCGAAATCCCCATTGCGGCGATTTTTGGCGACCAGCAGGCGGCGCTCTACGGCCACGGCTGCGATCGCCCCGGCCTGCTCAAATGCACCTACGGTACTGGGGCGTTTCTGGTATCCCACACCGGGGATGAGGTGGCGCGATCGCAAAACCACCTGCTCTCCACCGTAGCCTGGTCAGAGGCCACCCTTGATCCATTGCGGCCCCATCTCGGATATGCGATCGAGGGCAGCATGTTTACCGCTGGGGCCTGCATTCAGTGGCTGCGCGATGGCCTGCAAATTATTTCCAGCGCTGCCGAGACCGAAATTCTGGCCCGCAACGCCCGCGACAACGGCGGCGTCTATTTTGTGCCCGCCCTCAGCGGCCTTGGTGCCCCCCATTGGGATATGAGTGCCAGGGGTGCATTTCTGGGTCTGACGCGCGGTGCCCAGCGAGAGCACATGGTGCGGGCAGTGCTAGAGGCGATCGCCTACGAAGTCAAAGAAGTCGTCGATGCCGTCAACCAGGACGCCGGTACCCCCATTCGTCAGCTCAAGGTCGATGGCGGTGCCTGCAACAACGACTTTCTCATGCAGTTCCAGGCCGATGTGCTGGGCATTCCCGTTGAGCGGCCCCAGATGCTCGACGTCACCGCCCAGGGAGCCGCCTTTGCCGCAGGCCTAGCCGTCGGCTTTTGGGACGACTACCGTACTCTGGTGGAGAGCCGCGCGATCGATCGCATTTTTGAACCCGGCACTGGTCAGACCGAAGCCCAGGAAAACTTTGCCCTGTGGATGAAAGCAGTCGAGCGGGCCAAGGGTTGGGCTTGCTAGCGGGCCGTTTTAAGCAAAATGAAATTCTCGCTAACCTAAGGAGACGTGCCCCTTTCCCCCACCACCATGCCCGACTCCACCCACGACAGCAGCACCACTCCCACCCCTGTAGTCTCAGACTTAGTTCCTACAGCAAACATCCCCTCAGATGAGGAGATGTGGGACATAGTCGAGCACCACCTGGTGCGCTACGGGGGCGACTTTACCCCCCGATTGATCGAGCGGGCGCGGGGCAGCTACCTCTACGATCGCCAGGGCCGCCAAATTCTCGACTTTACCTCGGGGCAGATGTGCGCCACCCTGGGCCACAACCACCCCGCCGTGGTGCAGGCCATCCACAAAGCCTGCGAAGACGTGCTGCACCTGTTCAGCGGCA
The DNA here is from genome assembly GCA_003249105.1 of Leptolyngbya sp. Classification (GTDB taxonomy): domain Bacteria; phylum Cyanobacteriota; class Cyanobacteriia; order Phormidesmidales; family Phormidesmidaceae; genus Nodosilinea. Next base: position 5,339 of record QBLT01000156.1, read on the forward strand.
TGCTGTCGCCAGCGGTGGTAGAACTGGCCGACTCCCTCTGCCAACTCCTGCCGCCCACCCTGCAAAAGGCCCTGTTTCTCAACACCGGCAGCGAGGCCAACGAAGCCGCCCTGCGCATGGCTAAGCTTCACACGGGCGGCTTTGAGGTAGTTGGGCTCAGCGCCTCCTGGCATGGCATGACCGCCGGGGCCAGCGCCAGCACCTTTGTATCGGCCCGCAAAGGCTACGGCCCCACCATGCCGGGCAACCTGGCCCTGCCCACCCCCAACTGCTACCGCTGCCCCATTCGCCACTGCCAAGACCAGTGCGACATGACCTGCCTAGAGGTGGGATTTGATCTGGTGGATAGTCAGTCGGTAGGGGCCTACGCCGCAGTAATTGTGGAACCCGTGCTCAGCGCTGGGGGCGTGGTCGTGCCCCCCGAGGGCTACTTTCAGCGGTTGCAGAGCTACTGCCAGGACAGGGGCATGCTGCTGATTTTAGATGAAGCCCAAACCGCCTTTGGCCGCCTAGGCAGCTTTTTTGCCTTTGAGCAACTGGGTATGGTGCCCGATATTCTCACTCTGTCGAAGACCCTGGGAGGTGGCCTACCCCTGGCGGCGACAGTGATGAGCGAGGCGATCGAGGCCGATTGCTACGAGAAAGGCTTTATCTACTACACCTCCCACGTGTCTGACCCGATGCCCGCAGAAGTAGGGCTAGCGGTGCTGCGGGTGCTGACCAGCCAAAACCTGGCGGAGCGGGCCGCAACCATGGGGGCCTACTTGAAGGATGGACTGCTCAAGCTGAAGGATCGCTACGATGCGATCGGCGATGTGCGCGGTCAAGGGCTGCTGCTGGGGGTGGAGCTGGTGAAGGATCGCACCACCCGTGAACCCGACCCAGAAACAGGAGCTGCCATTACCCGCCGCTGTCTAGAGCTAGGGCTAAGCATGAACATCACCGCTCTGCCCGGTATGGGCGCGGTGTGGCGCATAGCCCCGCCGCTGACCGTCACCTACGAAGAGCTAGATGAAGGCTTGACTATTTTGGAGCAAGCGATCCGTGAGTGTATTTAAACACGTTTAAGGGAGGAAGCAGCCTTGCATAACGCTGAAAGATTGACAAGCAAAAAACCTTTCACAGTCGAACTTAAAACTTTACAAAACTAGCGTATAAAACGCGGCATATTAATATTTTTATGCCGCCCCCAAAGACGCACACTGAAAATAATAATTGAGGACAGGAAAATATTCCAAGAAAGCGGCATCAAGCTCCATTGAAAGGCAGTGTAAAAAAACATTCCTCCCAACAAAGATGATGCTGCATAAATTTCCCTATGAAATATCAAAGGAATTTCGCCAATTAAAGAATCTCTAATTATGCCTCCCCCAACGGCGGTCAAGGTTCCTGCAAGAATAGCGCCAACAAAATGTACATCCAGTGTAATTGCGGTTTTTACACCTATCACAGTAAAAACCGAAAGACCTAAAGCGTCTAAACAAATAAAAACCTCATATCTTTTTTGTATTTTGTCAATAAACAGATAAGTAAAAATAACCCCAAAAACAACCGTAGCGGTATGCCATGGATTATGAAATGTGCTAGATGGCATTCCTAACACCATGTCTCTAGCAATGCCCCCTCCCATCGCTGTGACAAAAGCCAAAAAAAAGGCTCCTACAATATCAATTTGATGCCGAATACCGCCAATTATACCTGTCACAGAAAATGCAAAGGTTCCGATCAGATCAGCAATGAAGATTATGTCCATGAATAGATGCCCAGCATGAACTTAAGGCTGACCTCATTAACGCCGCCTTGTTCAAAGGTAATTAAAAGGTTAAAAACTATCTAGCAGGGATAGTAAGTGATTGTACAATGTCAAGGTTTCCACACGATAAAGCCTCGAAAATTCTTTACAGGAGAGTTCTAAGGCTTAGACTCAATCTTTGTTAGCAAAGACAACTTAGAACACAAGTATTAAAACCTTTGCTCAAGCAACCCCCCAGCCTCAAAACCTACTTTCAGGGCGTGCTAGACAAGGTGTATCAGTCTGCTTTAGCGGAAGCCTTAACTGCCTATCCCACCAGTGACTTCCCTATCACAAAGCCTTTTAGCACAGAGCTACCCGCCCTGCTAACAGAGGAATTTTGGCATTAAAGACGCTTCAACCCCCACTCCTCAAATCTCTACCCCTAACCCTCCACCATCCCCATGAAGATCCTGCTTGTTGACGACGAAGTAGAACTCGCCGACCCGCTGAGTCGATTGCTCAATCGGGAAGGGTATGAGGTGGATGTGGCTACCAATGGTGAGGCGGGCTGTGATCTGGCCAGTCAGGGCGGCTACGATCTACTGATTCTCGACTGGATGCTGCCGGGGCTGAGCGGGCTGGAGATCTGTCGGCAGGTGCGATCGCGTCAAGACAGCACCCCCGTCCTATTTCTCACCGCCAAAGACACCCTCAACGATCGCGTCGATGGGCTCGACGCTGGAGCCGACGATTATTTGGTCAAACCCTTCGAGCTGCGCGAACTGCTGGCGCGGGTGCGGGCGCTGCTGCGGCGATCGCCCAACCTCGAAGCCTCCCCTCCCTCTCGCCTTGCCTACGGCGATCTCACCCTCGACGAAGCCAACCAGCTCGCCCACCGCCAGGGCCAACCCGCCGAACTCTCTGAAAAAGAAACCCGCCTGCTGGCCTACCTGCTGCGCCACGCCAACCAGGTGCTCACCCACGAGCAGATTTACCAGAGCGTCTGGGATGACCAAGATGCCCCCAGCAGCAACGTAGTCGCCGCCCAGATGCGCCTGCTGCGCCGCAAAATCGAGCCGAAAGGCACTGCGCCAATTATTCACACGGTCTATGGCAAAGGGTATCGGCTGGGCGGATAAGTTCTAAATTTTGAATTTTGAATTAGCGAACTCAAAACTAAAACTCAAAACTTTTTAGAATCTCGACCCTGGCTGCCGCAAAAATTCCGCCTCTTCTGAAGTTGTTTCCCGGCCTAAAATCTCGTTGCGGTGGGGAAACCGGCCAAACCGCTGAATCACGTCCCGGTGGCGCAGGGCATAGTCTAGGGAATTCTTAAATTCAGGGTGGGTGGCGTGGAGCGATCGCACCAATTCTACCGAGCGCTCCTGGTCGGCCAAATTTTCGCTGTGCTCCAGCGGTAGATAAAAGAAAATGCGCTCCACCGGCAGCACCTGCTGGTCGTAGCCCTGGGCCAGGGCATAGTTGGCGGTGTCTCGGGCAGTGCGATCGCTGGCAAAACTGCGCGCCTCGCCCCGAAACAGATTGCGCGGCAACTGATCGAGCAAAATCACCAGGGCAAGGCACGATCGCGGTTGCTGCCGCCACGCTGCCAGAGCGCCAGTTGAAGCCCGCTCATAGTCCGTCAAAAACCGCTGCCGAATGGTGTCGTCAAACGCCGGGTCTTTTTTAAACCAGACCCGGCGCTGCTGACCATACTCGCTCCTAGGATCCTCTGGGTCGCCAAACCAAAACCGTAGAAGCTCTTGCCAGCGCTCCATCGGCTCATCTACTCCAGGACCAGCGGATCCAGGGCGTAGTCTTCCCAGGTTTGCTGCGATCGCTCCGAAATATGGGGCGTCACAATAAATTTGGGTACCTCGTCCTGGGTGACATCAATCCGTACAAAGGAGTAAGGTCGTCGCCGCTCGGCTTTGTGGCCGGTGAGGCCCATATACAACTGCGATTTTGCCACCAGCTTAAACTCCATTTGCCCATCGGGGTCGGCCCCCAGGGGTTCATAGAGCATGGTGCCCTCCGGGCGCTGCCGCCGCAGGCTCAGACCGCTGCCGCCGCAGACTAAATAATTCATGTGGCTGTCGGCGTAGCCCGTGGCCTCGGTTCTGAGATATTCAAAGCAGTGGGCGTGGCCGTTGAGCACCAGGTTGACCGGGGGGCGATCGCCGCCGATTTCGGGCACCGCCGCCGCCACCTGGTCGAGCACCCAGCGCAGGTTTTGGCGAATGGCCATCGTCTGCCCCTGACCCCACTTGGTGTTCTCCGTCACATAGGGCGGATGGTGAAAGAACAGCACGCGCCCCCGCACCGTCTTGTCCTGCCAGGAGGCAATCAGCCCGTCCCGCAGCCAGAGCAGCTGCTCAGTATCGACCAGCGTGGTGGGCCGAGGGTGCACCTGCTTTTCAATGTCGAGCAGCATTTCCTCCATCTGCTCGATCTTGGCCTGTAGGTCGTCGAGGCGCTCCTGGGCATGGGGATCGGTGCCTTGCAGGTGCATGGCTTCGTCCCGCACCTGCTGCTGCTGGCGCTGAATTGCCTCTCGCTGGGCCAGCAGCCGACCTCGGTAGGCCGCATTGGCAGCCCGCTGGGGCGATAGGGCCGGGTCGTTGAAGGTGCTGCTGTCGAGGGCAAAAAAGTCGATGCCGCCGTAGCGAAAGGTGTAGTAGCGATTGGGCAAACGAGTAAACTGCCCCGGCTGGTAGCGCAGCCCCAGGGTGTTCTCGCCCCAGGGGCTGTAGTGGCGATCGAGGTGAGCCGCCAGATCGTCGTCGGAGAGCGTTCGCAAATAATCTAAAAAAGCGCGGGCATAGGCGTCGCCAATGCCAGAACCGTGCCAACCCACGTTGGGGTTGAGGTTGAGCCCCAGCAGCTTGCGCACGGGTCGGGTGAGCTGCACCAAAATGCTGTAGAGCCGGGGCAAGTTGTAGTAGTCGTGGTTGCCCGGCACCGCCAAAAACGGAAACTGAAACACCATATTGTCAAAGGCGATGCGATCGGGGCGATCGCCCCCCACCAGCCATTCCCGGTAGGGCTTGATAAAATTTTCTGGATATTGCTCACTAGAGCCAACCTGATACACCACATCGCCCGTGTGCAGCAAAAAGCGGCAGTCTGGCAGGTGGGGCAGCATCTGCTCGGCGATGCGCCGCTGGGGGTGATGGTCGGGGTGGGGGCCAGAGCCGCTGTCGCCAATTACCAAAAACGAAAATTCTCGATCGTCGCTGCGGCCATCTTCTAGAATCAGCCGGGTCTGGTCGATGCGGCGCTGCATTAACAGGGGGTGCTGCCAACAAACCCGCTCCTTCATTTTGGCGACTTTGTTCAAAATGGGCGGGTCAAGAATGGAAGCCATGGGTCAGGGAGTAAGGTTGCGTGGCGATCGAGAGCTGGCCCCAAAGCGAAAGGCCCTAGTTTAGGGTAATCTGTGTTTCCCAAAATTGCCGAGCCGCCTAGGCAGTAGCGGCAACAATCTAGCCCGAGCGGGCTAAGCTAAGTCCATTCCAGCTAGAGCGAGCCGATGCCGAGATAGACGCTCTTCTCTAGAAAGATTCGGCGGTCATCCCTTCCCTGGACAGCGCAACGATCTCCCATGCCCCTCGACTCTATCCACAACGTCATTCATCAGTTTGAGCAGCAGCCTCGCTGGCGCAGCCGGGGCCAATTTCGCCAGGTGCTCAACAGTTGGGCTGCGGTCGTGGGCGACGGGGTAGCCCGTCAGGCCGCCCCGGTGCGGCTCGATCAAGATGTGCTGCATGTGGCGGTAGTCAACCCCATGTGGGCTCAAACCCTGACGCTAGAGCGGCGGCGAATTCTGGCCAAGCTCAACGATCGCCTCCATCTCAACCTCAGCGACATTCGCTTTTCCAGCGGCGACTGGTATCGGCAAAATAAGTCGGCTCAGTCGAGCCAAACATCTGCTGTCTCCTTAGACGTGCCTGATTGGCTGCGGCAGCACCCCAGCTACGAGCCGCGAGCAATCCCGCGATCGCCCCAACGCCCTCAGACCCCCGAAGAGAGCTTCCAGCGCTGGGCGGGCCTGACCCAGCAACTCGCCGCCCAGCAGCCCCTCTGCCCCCAGTGCCACTGCCACTGCCCCACAGGAGAACTCAAGCGCTGGGGACGGTGCAGCATTTGCGCGGTCAAAGGGCTCAAAGGCCCAGTTGGGCGACATTCTGTATGACGGGCTCAACCCCAAACACCTGGGCAAAGCTGGTGATCACCACTGGCCGCACCGCCTCCACCGTAATACCTGGGCAAAACTGGGCCAGGCTGCCCACCGATTTGTCGGCAATGCCGCAGGGCACGATCGCCTCAAACCCGCTTAGATCGGGACAGACGTTGAGCGCAAAGCCGTGCATCGTCACCCAGCGGCTCACCTTGATAC
>QBLT01000157.1 GCA_003249105.1 Leptolyngbya sp.
AGTGCAAAACTCAGCCGTTGCTCTTCCATCGCCTCGCCTCCACCCGGTTGTTCTATCCTCGCGGTGGGGCTGAAAAACTGTCAAATTCTGAATTTACAATTGCTGCCTTATCACAGCAAATACAATCCGGTAGAGCGGACCTTTGGGTGGTTGGAGCAGCATTGGCGAGGCAGTTTATTGGACTCCGTCGAGACCGTCGTGCGCTTCGCTGAATCCTTGACCTTCAAAGGCAACCGCCCCACCGTCAGCCTTGTAACCCAAGCCTATGAAACCGGCGTTAAACTGACTCAAACGGCGATGGCAGACCTGGAAAAGCAGTTCCATCGTTTACCCGGCCTAGAAAAGTGGTTCGTCGAAATCACCCCACAGCCCGCCTAGCAAATGGATGGTTTATGTCTTGGAACACTCTAAGCGAGAAGCAGAGACATCCCCAAGTGCCATGGCCAAACCCTACAGCCTCGACTTGCGACAAAAGGTCATCAATGCCATCGAACTGGATGGCCTGAAGAAGAGCTAAGCCAGTGCCGTCTTTGGCCTCAGTTGCAACACCATCGACTTGTGGCTAAAACGTAAAGCCGCGACTGGCAGCGTAGCGCCTCAGGTCAACTCAAAGGCTCGTCGTCAGCGACGGATCACCGATTGGAAGGCGTTTCGCGCTTTTGCAGAGCAGCATCGTCATAAAACCCAAGCTGAGATGGCGGAGTGTTGGCCGGGTCCGATGAGTCAACGAACCATCTCACGGGGCTTAGTGGTCATCAACTGGACTCGAAAAAAAGACCTACGGCTACCGTCAGAGAGATGAGCAAAAACGGCAGGCGTTCATAGCTCAAGTCCCTGAACCTAGGGCTCGGCATCTGGTCTACATGGATGAGTCGGGGATGGAGAGCGCGACACCTACGGATATGGCTGTGCCCCGGCAGGTGAGCGGTGTTATGACCTGAAATCCGGACAACGTAGTAGGCGCGTCAATCTGATCGCCGGATATCGGGGGCAGCAACTCATCGCTCCGTTTACCGTTGAAGGGGCCTGTAACCGTACCGTCTTTGAAACCTGGCTGGAGACTTGTTTGATTCCAGAACTGTGCCCCGGCGACTGGGTCGTCCTCGACAATGCCACTTTCACCATGGCGGACGCATTGCCGAATTGATTGAATCGGCAGGCTGTGAGGTGGTGCATCTTCCACCGTACTCCCCTGACCTCAATCGCATTGAAAAGTGCTGGGGATGGCTGAAAAGTCGGATTCGAAAAGCCCTTCCCCATGAAGCGGGCTTGCGGGCTACCATTGAGGCCGTCCTCAAACAAGCCGCGTCCTAACCTAAGTGGCTGTAGCCACAGCACAATTTCTCGATAGTTTTCTTGCGCTTACCCTGCCGTTGAGGGTCACATTAAATCCTCGTTCGACCACCGCCGTCGTATATTCTGAACCGTTGTCGTGCGACAGTCAAAGGCCTCGGCAATCTGATGGTCGGCCCAATTTGGCCCCTCAGCATCTGCTTTGAGAAAAATCTGCGCTCGACGCACTTTTTGGCTGCTGCCGCTGAGTTTCTTGATCACGGCTTGGAGGTCATGGCGCTCGTCGGTGCTCAAGCGGACAAGGTATTAGACCTGTTGGGGAATAAGGAAGCTGGCGCAGCTAAGAGCTGGCGCGATCGGACTCACCATCACCACTCAAAGACGCTGCCTTCGCTGATCTTAACCAGAGTGGTGATGACGATAGGTACTCTTTTACAATCGCGCCTCCCAGCCAAAATCCACAGCATTGAGCCACAATTAAGCGCAATGCCTACAGCAACGCCGCCTGCTGAGCCGCCAAGAGCTGCTTAATGCCCAGCTCACCCACCTCTATAATCTGGTTCATCTGCTGACGGCTAAAGCTACCCTCTTCGGCTGTACCCTGAACTTCAATAATTTTGAGATCCTCGTTAAGCACCAGATTAAAGTCTACGGCTGCTGCCACATCTTCGTCGTACTGCAAATCGAGCAAGACATCGTCTTCGATCAGGCCAACGGAGACAGCCGCAACGCTGTGAACTAGGGGCGATCGCGCCACTAAGCCCTGTGCTACCAAGCCCTGCACCGCATCGGCTAGAGCCACATAGCCCCCCGTAATCGACGCCGTGCGGGTGCCCGCGTCGGCCTGGAGCACGTCGGCATCAACCAGCAGCGTACGTTCCCCCAATAGCTCAAAATCGAGGGTCGATCGCAGGCTGCGCCCAATCAGCCGCTGAATTTCCTGGGTGCGGCCCGACAGCTTCATCAGCTCGCGAGCCTGCCGCTGGGGTGTGGCCCCCGGCAACATACGGTACTCAGCCGTCAGCCAGCCCCGGCCCGACCCCTGCAAAAAACGCGGCACCCCTTCTTCCACCGATACGGTGCAGAGCACTTGGGTATTGCCGCACCGGGTCAGTACAGAGCCCGCCGAAAATTTTGTAAACTGGCGCTCAAAACTCACCAGCCGCAGCTGGTGAGGGTCGCGACCATCTGGACGTTGCCAAGCCATACAAGGTGCCCCTAATGCCCTCCTTAGAATACAGTAGACTTCCCTAGAGCAGGTCGGTTTTCAATCTCCCTCAAGATCAGATCCTAGGCCGTAGCCACTAAGCTGGGCCACCAGGGGCAGGTTTGAGTACATGCGCACCTAATTAATGCATATAGAGTAATTTGTGATTTATGTCTAAGGAATCACGCTATATTTAGCCCAGCCATCCGAGCTACCCAACTCAGTAGCGTAGCGTCACGCTGCTACAATCTTTGGCGTAGTCGATGGGCAACTGCCGTTTTTTGCCCCCGCTGGACTAGCCTATGGTCTCCCAGATCAAATCCCTTTCCCTAGCGCCGTCCCCCACCGCGATCGTTCGCCATCCGCTCTTGCAAACGGTGGAAGGCACCGTACAGGTCTTTACCGCCTTACACCGTAACTTTTTTACTAACGTTATGGTGCAGGCTCTCCGCATCGCCGATCAGGGCAAAGCCGTTCTGATTGTGCAATTCCTCAAGGGCGGCATTCACCAGGGGCCAGATCAACCCATGCAGTTTGGCCAAAACCTGGACTGGATCCGTGCCGACATGCCGCGCTGCATTCATGGCCCTGAGATCAGCCCTAGCGAGCAGCAGGCGATTCAAAACCTTTGGTCTCACACCAAAGCCGTTGTAAGCCGAGGTCGCTACGGCCTAATCGTGCTCGATGAGCTCAGTCTAGCCATCAACTATGGCCTGATTCCTACCCAAGACGTTGTAGACTTTCTCAAACAGCGCCCTCCCCAGGTCGATGTCATCCTTACTGGCCCCGATATGCCCGAGCCGCTGCTCACAGTAGCCGACCAGGTGACCGAGTTTCGCCGTAACTTTTTGCCCTAAGTTTGTGTCCAAATCCAAATATTAAGTTACTAGGTAGGCTTGAATTGTGATTAAGTTTAGAGGACAGACTCTTTGAAGTCGGCCTTCTATACAACTCTCTTAGAGCAACGAAAATGTTAAAAAACGATAAGTGGATTCTCGAGAAAGCTAAAGAGGGCATGATAGAACCCTTTGAAGAAAGCCTTGTACGTCATGTCGACGACAGAAAAGTAATTAGCTATGGCTTATCAAGCTATGGCTATGATCTGAGGCTAGCACCTTCAGACTTCAGAGTCTTCAAGCACATACCTGGAACTGTCGTTAATCCAAAGAGGTTCAACCCGGCCAACCTGGAAGCAGTAAAGCTACAGTCGGACGAGGACGGAGATTTTTTCATTATTCCTGCCAACTCATATGCGCTAGGAGTGTCTCTTGAACGGCTCAAGATACCTTCTAATGTAACAGTCATATGTATAGGCAAATCTACGATGGCTCGCTGCGGAATCATTGCAAACATTACTCCTGCCGAGGCATCTTGGGAGGGTTATCTAACTCTTGAGTTCAGCAATGCTTCCAGCGCTGACTGTCGAATCTATGCCAATGAAGGTGTTTTACAGCTTTTATTCCTAGAGGGTGAACCTTGCCAAACGACTTATGCGGATCGTTTTGGTAAGTATCAAGACCAGCCTCAGTTTGTGACCCTTGCCAAAGTTTGAATAATCATAGCTTTTGCTTCTTCAAGGTAAAGGTTGCTCCTGCTGGGGCTGTTTTGGAGCAGCAGGTAATTGAGGTGGCATAGATTGTTGTGGTTTCTGTAGCTGCTGTACAATAACTGCGATGTTCGCAATAGTTGCTAGCAAAGTAACTAATGTCAACAATACATTGAGAAAGGTTAGTCGGCTTTCTCCAAAGTCAATAAGTCTTGCCCAAATCGTTAGAGATCCGGTGGTTGGCTGTTTTTGTTCGGGTTTGTCGTAAGGAATTACACCTTTGCCTACTTCAATGACGTAAAGAGAACAAAATTTCTCCCCTCTTTTTAGAGGTACAGGTTTCTTCCCAAGATTAAAGAGAGTTACCAGTAACAATCCATCATACCCAGGATCTATTTTTGATGAAGTGTTTGATATTCCCTTTTGCAAAAGTTTTACTTTTGGCACAATATGACCAAACCTGGTTTCTGGGAAATTGACAGATTCCATCGTTTCAATAATGACTGATGAGTTTGGATCTAAGATGAACTCATCTTCATTCTCTAAAGGCAAGCCAATAGCGTGCTTGTCTAGTTTATAAGAATTGCCAATCCTCAAGTCATAGGACGCATTGCCGGATTCAGTATCAGTAAGCTGGCTAACATCGAGGTTCCTTATACAAATCATAAATCCTTCAGAACCACCCGCTTTGCGATATTCTGTGGAAGTTGTGACGACTGACTTGTATTCGCCCTGTAGCACAAATGGAACTAAACTCATGTTTAATTTATCAACCTAAACACAGTTAAAACTGTCCGGAGTATCCCTGAAGAGATTCTCTTAACTAATTCCTAAACAACTATTATTGTTTTTGGAATTACCACTAACAACTTCAATGAAGTGTCTATCAGGTAAAAACTTAGTAAAGCAGGGGATTTGGAGGTTCCACGTATTTTTTTCACGGGTTAGGGATAATTATAGAAAAAATTCTGTCCCCAGAACATTAGCATTATTTGTATTGACAAATCGACCTATGCCCGCTGCGGCATCATTGCCAATCTGACGCCAGCCGAAGCGGGGTGGCGCGGTCACCTGGCCCTAGAGTTTTCTAACTCCTCTAGCGCCGACTGTCGGATTTACGCTAGCGAGGGGGTAGTACAGCTGATTTTCTTTGAGGGCGAGCCCTGCCAGGTTAGCTACGAAACCCGCCGAGGCAAGTATCAAGACCAGGCAGAACAGGTGACCCTGGCCAAGATGTAGCTCGGGCTTCACCTGTGCTTGAAGACGCGGCCGGGGAAGCGATCGCCCATCCCGCACCCATCCCCACCTACTCAGACAGGTCGTCGTCGCTCAGGTTGAGGTAGAGCAACACAAAGCCCACGCAGCCAATGAAGCGAAAGGCGGGCTGCTGTCCATTCCACTCTAGCGACTGCCACATGGTGAACCACTCCCCGGCCACCACCATAAAGCCCACAAACCAAAATAGAAACGCCAGGGTTAGCCCATAGATAGCTGTGGCTTTAGCCCGGTTGAACGTGACGCCATCGCCGTTCACAACGCTCAGCAAGCGCAGGGCTCCGGCAAGACAGAGGGCTGCGATCGCCGACTCAACCCCTATAATCGCCCCATAGGCCGCTTTCTGGATCCCTAGCGAATGAATCGCGCGCCAGGTCAATTGACTGTCCTCAAGGACGGTATCCATGCTCAGCACATGCTGAATGTACCTAAAATTGGCGTTGTAGTCGTTGAGGTTGTTGAGCACAATCAGCAAGGCCAGCAGGCCAATCGAGGCCACCAGCAGGGTCTTTGAAATTCGAGTCGCCATAGATCAAACTAGATAGCGCTGTTGTGGAGTACGTTCTACCTTGAAGAGCATTTTGGAATCACTGCGGGGCGGGTTAATCGTATCGTGCCAGGCCCCGGTTGACTCGCCCCTACACAATGCGGCTGCGATCGCAGCCATGGCCGAGGCCGCCCTCAATCGCGGAGCCATCGGGGTACGCATCGACACCCCTGACCACATCCAAGCCGTGCGAGCCCGCTGCAAGCATCCCATTATTGGTCTGTGGAAGCAGGTGATGCCGCCCTCAGAGGTATACATCACCCCTCAGTTTCATCACGCCGAGGCCGTGGCCCAGGCCGGCAGCGACATTATTGCCGTCGATGCTACCCAACGGCTCCGCCCCAGCGGCGAGACTCTAGGGCACATTATTCAGCAGATTCACCAGCATTTAGGCCGTCCGGTCATGGCCGATGTCGATACCCTCGACAATGCGCTCAAAGCCATCGACGCTGGGGCAGACTGCGTTGGTAGTACCCTGTTTGGCTATACAGCCGAGACTCGAACCGAAACCCCACCGGGGTTTGATTTGCTCAAGGCCATGGTGGCACGGTGCTCTGTGCCGGTGATCTGTGAAGGCGGCATTGCCTCTCCCAACCAGGCCAAGCAAGCCCTCGATTTGGGTGCCTATGCGGTTGTCGTCGGCACGGCGATTACAGGCATCGATTATCTAGTGCAGCACTACGTCAGCGCCCTCGATCGCCCCTAACTATCCCCTAGACCTACGTAAAAAGGCTGGGACAAACGGGTTAAACCCAACTTGCCCCAGCCTTAAAATCTAAAACTGCCCAAAGCAGCTACATGGCAGACCCTACACCCGCGTAGGCACCGTAGAAAAACAGACCCACTACCACCAGCACACCGGTACCGGCAACGGTTGCCACAATCCACAACGGAATCCGTCCACTCTGAAGCATAATATCCACCTCCTACTAATCTGGTCAGAAACTCAACACAGTCTGAGCGCCACAGCCATGCCCACTAAGACAATTCTGTAGGCCTAGTTGAAAAAGTAGCTAGAGAACAACAGGCCCAGCACAAAAACCAACAATAGTCCCAAATACAGGGATGTGCGGTTAAGCTCTACCGGTTGCTTATTCGGGTTCGGACTACGATCCATGGTTTTCTCTTATCGTTGAATAAACTGCATTGCCGCGATCGCCCCCAGGAAAAACACGCTGGGTACCCCTAGGGTATGCACAGCTAGCCAGCGTACGGTAAAGATCGGGTAAGTGATGGGCTCGTTCGGAGAATTGCTTTGCATAGGTTCAATCAAACGTTGGAATACTAAAACGTTATCGATTCGAGAACATGTCGATTTGGTCTTTCGCGTCGAAGCGATCGCTTACAATCGGCAGCTGCATTTGATTGTCGGGATAGTAGTCATTGGGGCGAGGCGTGCCAAAGGCGTCATACGCCAAGCCAGTGCTCACAAAGAGCCAGCCCGCAATAAACAACATGGGAATGGTAATGCTATGGATAATCCAGTAGCGAATACTCGTTACGATGTCGCCAAAGGGGCGCTCACCTGTAGAACCTGCCATATCAACGTCTCCTCTCTGAACAGGAAGAATCTAATCTAATCATAGAGAACCCCGGAAACCCTAACAAGCTATTTCAGCGAAGTTCTCCCAACTTTCCTCAGGCGACCTCAGGCTGATATTTGAGGATCGTCCCATCCTGACCCAAAATGAAGCCCTTCTCCGGTCCCAAAAACTTCACTCTGTAGAAGTTAGAGGGCACATCCCCAACGGATTCATCTTTCAGCCAGGTCTTGCCACCGTCAAAGCTACAGAGCAGATTACCACCACCACCAGTCACCCAAATCTCATTGGCAGTGCGAAAAGCCATGTCTAGCAGGCCCCAGCTCGTTCCAAACTCAGGGCTTAGAGCCTCGGTAAAGTCATCTGAAGATCGCGAGTTAGAAAACCTCACCTGACCACCTCGGGCAATCACCCAGAGCTTGCCATCATCGTCAAACCCCATATTTTGTAGACGCCTTGAATTCTGGCGATTGTGGGGAATCCACTGCTCCTGTCCCGGTGCCCAAGTAGAGTAAAAATTTCCCCGAGACGACACCGCCACGTAGCGACCGTCGTCAGAGCGGACCATGTTCCGCACCACCCCAACAGCTCCTTGCACCAGAGCCTTCCAGGTCCGGCCACCGTCCTCTGTGCAGTAGATCGCACCAATGTCGGTAGCCATCTCAACTGACTTGTTGCCAACAGCCGTGACTAAAAAGGGCGAACCCGGCAATTCTTTACTCAAGGGCACATTTTCCCAAGTCTTGCCCCCATCCCCGGTGTGCAGCAGCACTGAGGGGAGTCCTGCGACCCATCCCTCATTGCCGGCAAAATCAATGGAGGTGAATGTATATGCCTGGTCGTCCAAGGCCAACTCACGAACTTGCCAGGTGGTACCGCCGTCCTGGGTCTCCAGCAAGGTATTGCGGCTGCCCACAATCCAACCGTGGTTGGCGTCTTGAGTAAATGCAATGTCAGATAGCGTAGACTTCACGGGCACCTGGATGACTTCCCAGGGATGCACGTCTGCGTCCGGCAAAAAATAACCAGAGCAGCTAGTTGCCAGGAGCACCGCCACTAGCATCACTAAGCCTCGCTTTAACCAGTCAAACGCAGCGTGCATAGACAATCAGAACCCGTACTTCCTAAACAACACTCAAGTCAAATCAGCGCAGAGCCAGCTCTTTACCCTTGAGGCGCCTCCAAAAAAGCGCTTACGGCACTACCTCAAGCCGTAAAGGCTGATAAAAAACATAAACCCTACGGCCAAAGCGCCAAAAATTAAAATATTTTTCTGGCCAGGAGTCAACCGATTCACGCCCAAGCCAAAGTTCAAATTCTCCTTAAAGCCAGAGGGAGAGTTGACCGGGCCAATGTTGGCAAATCGCTTCTTCGGAGCGCTGCACACCGGACAGCGCCAGTTCACAGGTAATTCCTCAAAGGCAGTGCCTTGAGGAATTTTAGCCCGACTGTCACCCTTCACTGGCTCATAGGAGTAGCCGCAGGATCGACATTCGTAGCAATCCATTTCCTCAGGAGAAAGGACAACCACCTCAGCCGGACTGCTCTTAAGGCCGTCAACCCCCTCAGAATTAGCAGCCAGATCTACAGATTCAGATGAATTAGCCGGAGGATCAGACTCAACACTCATAGGACTAGGCACCTTAAATTCAATCAAGAGTTACCGGGGCGGTCAGAATTCTCCGTGGTCCGTCCTCTGTGACCAGAAAAAGCTCACCAAACAACGTGCAGGGCAAAGATGCTCGTTGTAAACAATTATGACACAGTTGGGCCACCCAGCTTTTGGGCTAGCTCTTGGATTGAACGCAGCGATCGCATCGTCCAGATCCCATCGCTAAATCAACTCCGATTCTGGTTTTTCAGCCAAATTGCCTTAGAATACACCTGAAGCGCGTGGGCCGCTCAATTGCAGACCGTATTGTGTGTAGTAGCCTTCTAGGGTGGTGAACCTGTGTTCGTCTTATCTGGTTACGAATATTTCCTAGTCTTCTTACTCATATCTTGTCTGGTGCCAGTAGCGGCTTTAACAGCCTCTAAGCTGCTGCGCCCTGTCAGCCGTGGTCCTGCCCGCAGGACCACCTACGAATCTGGCATGGAACCCATTGGTGGCGCTTGGATTCAGTTCAACATTCGCTACTATATGTTTGCGCTAGTCTTCGTTATCTTCGATGTAGAAACCGTTTTTTTGTATCCATGGGCGGTAGCGTTTAACCAGCTAGGCTTGTTAGCATTTGTAGAAGCACTGATTTTTATTGCCATTTTGGTCGTTGGTCTTGTGTACGCTTGGCGTAAAGGAGCCTTGGAATGGTCATGACCCCCCCCTCAGCCACCAATCCACTTTCTCTGGCCCCAGGGGAAAGGCTCACCAACCCTTCAGCACCGCCTGCAGTAACCCACGGGCTGTCTGAAAACGTCATTTTGACTACAGTCGATGACCTTTACAACTGGTGTCGGCTGTCCAGTCTATTTCCCCTTCTCTACGGCACAGCCTGCTGCTTCATTGAGTTTGCAGCGCTAATTGGTTCTCGGTTCGACTTCGATCGCTTTGGGTTGTTGCCTCGAGCCAGTCCTCGCCAAGCCGATCTGATTATCACCGCTGGCACGATCACCATGAAAATGGCTCCCGCCCTAGTAAGGCTATATGAGCAGATGCCAGACCCCAAGTACGTTATTGCTATGGGAGCCTGTACAATCACTGGCGGCATGTTCAGCAGTGATTCTCCTTCAGCTGTACGTGGAGTCGACAAGCTGATTCCTGTTGATGTTTATATCCCTGGTTGCCCTCCCAGGCCGGAGGCAATCATTGATGCCATCATCAAGCTTAGAAAGAAAGTAGCTACAGAATCCATGCAGGATCGTGCCTACACCCTGCAAACCCATCGTTTTTATGAGCGCAGTCATCAGCTCAGGGCAGTTCCCGCAATCTTGACAGGTCAATACCTACAGACAGGCACCCACACCGTGCCCCCCAAGGAACTCATGGAAGCTATGGGAATGCCTATGGCTGAAACCGTAGCAGAGCTGACTCCCGAAAATAAGGAGGTTTAAATGGCTGAAGAAGACTCCCAAGCATCATCCTCGCAGCCAGAGTTTACCGATTTACCAGCATCGCCTTTGGTAGAGGCAAGTGCTGTGTCGAGTTGGCTCACCGAAAACGGGTTTGCCCACGGGTTGATGCCCCACGATCATCTTGGAGTTGAGATAATTACGGTAGAGCCGCAATTCCTCATCCCGATTTGTACTGCTCTTTATGCCTACGGCTTTAATTATCTCCAGTGCCAAGGAGCCTACGATGACGGCCCCGGCAAAGAGTTAGTGAGCTTTTACCATTTGGTAAAAGTAGACGACAACATTGACCATCCCGAGGAAGTTAGAGTCAAAGTGTACTTGCCTCGCAGCAACCCTCAAGTTCCTTCTGTGTATTGGATTTGGAAAGCAGCCGATTGGCAAGAACGCGAAAGCTATGATATGTATGGCATTGTTTATGAAGGCCATCCAAACCTGAAACGGCTACTCATGCCTGAGGACTGGGTTGGCTGGCCACTTCGCAAAGACTATGTCTCCCCTGATTTCTACGAGCTTCAGGATGCCTATTGAAGTTTTAATACAATTCCCTATAAAGCTGCATAGAATAGTGCTTTCAGGATAAAGTCATAGCCGGTTAAAGAGGCGATGGCCTCGGCACTCAAGCGTTCAATTCTGTTCCACAACGTCTCCCGCAACTGGTCCAGGGTTGGGAAACACTTGCCTTTGAGCGGTGACTTCAGAGGATATTTGAAAACACGGAGACGGGTATCAAAGGCATCACGCTAATCTGCGTAGCATGACCCGAGTCATGGCGATGTAGATTAGCGCTTCAGAGGACTCGGGCAAGCGCTCGTAGTCGACATTGAGACGACGACACCAATGTAGCC
>QBLT01000158.1 GCA_003249105.1 Leptolyngbya sp.
CTCGAACGCCTTTCGGTTCAAGCCGGTTAACGCTCGTAGCAAGCAGTCTTGGCTAAACACACGGTCAATATTGAGCACGGCCCTAATCGTACCCATCGCCCTGATCTTCTCAGATATCTCCTTATTCCCCAACAAGTCTACTGTTTTTCTATAAAACGGTTCTAAAAAAAGCCAGGATTCTTTAGGAATCCTGGCTTTGCAAAAAGTTATCAGCTCAACAACAGGATCTATTCCACCCCTTCGATGCGGTCTTCGACTTCCTGATAGAGCTCTTGCAGCTTCTCCAGGTTTTCGTCGCTGGTTTCCCAGTAGCCGCGCCCGTTCACTTCCAGCAGGGTCGAGACCATGCGGCGGAAGGAGTTGGGGTTGAGATCCATCAGGCGCTTGCACATCTCCGGGTCTTGAATGAAGGTGGTGTTGACATCTTCATAGACCCAGTTATCGACTGCGCCCGCCGTGGCCGACCAGCCCATGGTGTTGACCAGGCGCTTCGCCAGCTCGCGTACGCCCTCGTAGCCGTGGGAGAGCATGCCCTCGTACCACTTGGGGTTGAGCATCTTGGTACGAGCATCCAATCTCACCGTTTCTGACAGGGTGCGCACCTGGGCGTTGGCGGTGGTGGTGTCGGCGATGTAGGCGGCGGGGGCTTTGCCGTCTTCGCGCAGAGATGCCACCAACTTGGTGGGGTCAGAGTCGAAGTAGTGAGATACGTCGGTGAGAGAAATCTCCGAGGAATCCAGGTTTTGGAAGGTGGCCTCTGCCGTCTTCAGGGCCGACTCAAACAGGCCCCGGTTGCTGTCCATGACGCCGGGGTTGTCGGAGTTGAAGGCAAAGGACTTGCGCTTCAGATACATCTCCTGGAGTTCGGCTTCGTTCTCCCAGGTGCTGTTTTCTACCGCCAGGTTGATATTCGACGAATAGGAACCGGAGGCGTTGGAGAAGATGCGGGTGGCGGCTTCGCGTACCGACAGGCCCATTTCTGCGGCCTGTTCTAAGGCATGCTTGCGGACGAAGTTCATCTCCAGGGGTTCGTCGGCTTCGGCAGCCATTTTGACGGCGCGATCGAGCAAAGCCATCTGGTTGATGAACAGGTCGCGGAATACCCCAGAGCAGTTGACCACGATGTCGATACGGGGACGGCCCAGCTCTTCCAGCGACAGCAGCTCCAGTTTATTCACCCGGCCTAGGGAGTCGGGCACGGGCTTGACTCCCACGAACCACATCATCTGGGCGAGGGATTCGCCGTAGGTCTTGATGTTGTCGGTGCCCCAGAGCACGGTGGCGATGGTCTCGGGATAGGCCCCGCCGTTTTCCTGCCGCTGGCGCTCCAGCAGCCTATCCACCACGATCTTGGCCGACTGCACGGCAGCGGTGGTAGGGATCGACTGAGGGTCGAGGGCGTGGATGTTTTTGCCGGTGGGCAGCACATCGGGGTTACGGATCGGGTCGCCACCGGGACCGGGGAGCAGGTATTCGCCTTCGAGGGCTTGCAGCAGGGCACCCAATTCGTTGTCGGCGCAGACCTGCTCTAAGCAGAACTCCAGGTACTCCATCAGAGGCTTGATGGCATCGGCGTCTACATTCTTGTAGCCTGCCTCATGGAGAGACTTGATCCAGGGCTCTTTGCGGCCAATGTTAAAGAAGTTAAGCCGCGACACCATGGAGACGCGCCCCTCGGCGTCGATCTGCTCGTGTACAAGGGCAGAAATAGCACCCCGGACCCCCTGGTTGATGTCGTACAGGAGCTCCACATCGGCCAAGTGGCCGCGATCGCTATTCCCGTAAATATCATCAATATCCCGGCCAATGCTCTCGGCAATGATTCGCTGGAGACTCTTGATGCCGTCTTCTTCGCGATCGAGGCTGCCGATGTTGACCAGGGTGGCGATCGCCTCCTCAGCGGTAGGCGGTTTGCCCACCACGTGCAGACCGCAGGGCAGCAGCCGCGACTCAATCTCCATCAGCTTGATGTAGATCTTGCCCACGAGGCCATCGCGCTCCTCATTGGAGAGTTCGCCCGTGTCCCCTTCCGGCAGCACCACATCCTTATCCAGGTTGCAGATCCGCGCGGTTTCGATAATGGCGTTGACGATCTGAACCGCCCGCCCGCTCTCCTTGTTGCTCTGGTAGGAGCCGATCAGCTCGCTCAGCTCCTTCAGCCCCTTATAGAGACCCGCATTCTCAGCGGGAGGGGTGAGGTAGCTGATGGTTTCGGCGTAGCCGCGACGCTTAGCGATCGTGGCTTCCGAAGGATTATTCGCGGCGTAGTAGTAGAGGTTGGGGATGCTGCCGATCAGGTTGTCGGGGTAGCAGGTGCCCGACATGCCCATCTGCTTACCGGGCATAAACTCTAGCGAACCATGAGTACCAAAGTGCAGCACCGCATCCGCGCCCCAGATTTTATTCAAGAAGGTGTAGTAGGCGGCAAAGCCGTGGTGGGGGCTGGCGGAGCGGGAGAACAGCAGCCGCATGGGGTCGCCCTCGTAGCCGAAGGTGGGCTGCACGCCGATGAACACATTGCCAAAGGCCTTGCCGTAGACCAGCATGTTCTCGCCGTCAGTATTCAGGTTGCCCGGCGGCGGCCCCCAGTTTTCTTCCAGGCGCTCAGCATAAGGGGTGAGCGCCTGGTACTCGCGCACCGGCATGCGGTAGGCGATATTCAGCTCGGGGCTGTTGTACTGGGCCTGAGCGTCGTGGATGACTTCCTGGAGCAGGGCTTCGGGCGACTCCGGCAGATCCTGCACGTCGTAGCCGTTCTGCTTCATCGCTTCCAGCACTTTATAGATGGAGCCGAATACATCCAAGTAGGCAGCGGTTCCCACGTTGCCCTTGTCGGGGGGAAAGCTGAACACGGTGATGGCCAGCTTTTTGTCGAGCTTGGGCTTGCGGCGCAGGTTAGCCCACTTCATCGCCCGCTGGGTGATGGATTCAATCCGGTCCTGCAGGGAGATGGCGCGTCCGGTCAAGCCATCGCGGCCTGAGAGCACGATGGGTTCGATCGCCCCATCCAGTTCAGGGATCGCCATTTGCAGCGCCACCTGGATCGGGTGCAGGCCCAGGTCGCTGTCTTCCCACTCTTCGGTGGTTTGGAAGACAAGGGGTAGGGCCACCATGTAGGGGCGGTTCAGCCGCTTCAGGGTTTCGATCGCCTTAGGGTGATCTTGCCGGGCGGGGCCGCCCACCAGGGCAAAGCCAGTGAGGGATACCACCGCATCGACGATGGTTTTGGTGTTGTCTACCGGGTCAAAGAAGTAGGCATCCACGGGCTTAGAGAAATCTAGACCGCCCGCGAACACGGGGATCACCTTCGCGCCCAGGTATTCAAACTCCTGCACCATGGCCACGTAGTGGGCCTCGTCGCCGGTAACTAGGTGGGTGCGCTGAAGCACCAGACCAATGGTTGGAGCCAAAGGATCCTTCAGGTCTTCAGAAATGTCGCGGCGGGAGGCGTGCCAGTTGAGGTATTCCTTAATGTCCTCAAACATGTGGGGAGCCATGGGGTGCCAGATGCCCATGTCGGGGTAGGTGACGGGCTCCTGGTAGTCGAGGCTTTCGGGCTGGGGGGCACCCTCGATCGGGCTGTCGGTGATCACGTAGCGATCGGCCAGCATCAGGAAGAAGTTTTCTAGATTCTCGGGGGAACCGCCCAGCCAGTACTGGAAGCTGAGCATGAAGTTGCGGGCGTCCTGGGCCTTTTCCACCGGCAGGTACTTGAGCACCGTGGGCAGGGTGCGCAGCAGCTTCAGCATGGCGTCTTGGAAGCCCGCGCCCGACTTCTCCTTCCGCTTTTTCATGAAGGAGGCGATCATGCTCTTCGATTGGCCCAGCTGGGCCATGGAGAAGCTGCCCATCTTGTTAAGGCGCATCACCTGGGGCATGGAGGGGAAGCACACGGCCACGTCGAGCTGGTCGCGCAAGGGGGCGACGGCCTCGACCACCTTGTCGGCCAGGTCTTCGATGAAGATCAGCGAGGCGATGAACACGTTGGCCTCGGCCACATCCTGCTTGAACGCCTCGTAGTTGTTGGCATCGCGCAGTTCTTCGATCAGGTAGCCGTTGACCTCGAAGGCCACTTGAGAGTTGCTATCGTTGATCGACCGGATGGCCGAGGACAAAGAGCTCTGGTATTGAGGCTCTAGAACCACATAGACCACCTTGACCAGACGCCGCCCTTTGAGGTCATCGGGGGCAATGTGGCGCACAGTGGGCTTGACGTGGGTGAACATGCAGTAAAACTCCTTTCGCGGCTAAGTCTGGGGATGAGAGGGCTGCGGGCGCAGGATCAGCAACAGTGAGTGGGGCAAACCGCAGGCGAACTCTGGAGATTGTATAGGAAATATTTCGTAACGAAAGCAAAATCAACGATACCTTTCATGTTTGTATCAGAAAACCTTGCCAGATAAGGATTAGGGGGTTTAGGTGACACAAATTGAAATAAATCAGACTGGGCTTTGTTAACAAAATTTACAGTACGACGCGATCGCTCCTCTCAGATTCGTAACAAAATATTAATAAAACTCTGTCCGAAAAAATAATCTTGCTCTCTTGCCCCTTGACCCTACAGCGAACTGGAATGTGTAGCCTAAGACAAGTAAGCCATTTAGGAGATTACCCATGCGATTGAAACAGCCTTTAGCTACGCTGCTGGCTCTGGCTACCCTGGTACCGCTGGCTGCCTGCGGCAATAGCACCACAGAGGCCATGCCCGAAAGAGGTGCCGCTGGAGATATAGCCGAGGAATCCATGATGCACAGCGGCCACGACATGGATCTAGGCCCCGCTGACGCCAACTACGACCTGCGCTTTATTGACGGCATGATTCCCCACCATGAGGGAGCGGTGATCATGGCCGAGGCGGCGCTGGAGAATTCTCAGCGCCCCGAAATTCGGCAGCTGGCGGAAGATATTATCGCGGCCCAGCAGGTGGAAATTGCCCAGATGGAGGATTGGCGAGCCGAGTGGTACCCCGATGCCCCCGCCGAGCCGATGATGTATCACGCCGAGATGCAGCACGACATGGCAATGAGTGAAGAGATGATCTCAGCCATGCGCATGGATGTGGATCTGGGCGGGGCCGACGAGGAGTTTGACTTGCGCTTCATCAACGCGATGATTCCGCACCACGAGGGGGCAGTGGCGATGGCGGAGGATTTGAAGGGCAAGAGCCAGCGTCCTGAACTGCTCACCCTAGCCGACGAGATCATTACCTCTCAGCAGGCTGAGATCGATCAGATGGAGCAGTGGCGGCAAGATTGGTACGGGCAGTAGGGGATTAAAGAGAAACCGGGTTTCTTCTCTGCGATCGCCAACTGACTGGCGGGTAGCGCAGAAGAAACCCGGTTTCTAATACAAACAATCTACTCAAGCCACTGCTTGACCCGTGACAGGCTCTTCCAGTCGGGTTTGCGAACCAGGCCGTCGTTGATGCTCTCCATCACTTCCTTTTTCAGGTCGTCGGCGACGGTCATCACCTGACCGGCGATTTCGACATGCTCGCGTACGCCGGGTTTGCCCGCGTCGAGCATGGCCACCGCCAGGTTCACGCGCCCTTGGGGGTCTTGGGGGTTGAGCTTGACGGCTTTTTGAGCGGCTTTGAGGCCAGCGTTGGGCTTGTCGGTGAGTAGGTAGAGCCAGGCCAGGCAGGCCCAGGCGGCAGCGCTCTTGGGGGCGCGATCGCACACCTCTTTAAATACAGGAATCAGCTCAGCGGGATCTTCGCCCTTTTTGTAGCGCTCGATGCCTTCATCGAACAGGGTTTCTACGGTTTGAGTCATGGTCTATGAACTATCTAACGCGATATCCAGCAAAGCACAGAATGTAGCCCCGTAGGATATCCCTACGCCCCAAAGGATTTGCCGCAGCCGCAGGTTTGAACAGCGTTGGGGTTGGTGAACTGAAACCCGCCGCCGATCAGCGCGTCGCTGTAGTCGAGCATGAGACCGTAGAGGTAGAGCAGGCTTTTTTTATCGCAGATGACGCGAAAGCCTTCGTAGTCGTAGACTTCGTCGTGCTCGTTGATGTTGGCGGGGTCTTCAAAATCCATGGTGTAGGACATGCCCGAGCAGCCGCCCTGGCGCACCCCTACTCGCAGGCAGAGTTCTTTGTTGCCCTGGGATTCTTGCAGTGCCTTAACGTGCCGAAGGGCCGTTTCCGACATCAAAATGCCTCGGGTCTGTTCGGTGGCTTGAGCCATTGCAACCTTTCGATGTAAGTACAGCTTCTACCATCATAAACAGAGTCACCCCAACCGCAGCCAGAGAAGCCTAAATTGTTTTGAAATCTAACACTTTCGTCGCCCAGGCTTAGCCGTTGCCGCCAAGAATTTCTATAGTTTATAGCAGCCGCTCCGGGCTTCCCCTGCCCAGGAGGGATGCTCGCTGAGATACAGCATCCCAATCTGGAGAACTGGATTGAAAGGCGAGTGGTTGAGTTGCTGTGGGCAGTTGATGATTAAACTTGGCTATGCTGACCAAAGCTGCGCCCAAACCAGCGGTAGCCTAACTATTTGTTCCATCTGTCGTTATCGTTAGCCCATGACCCGATTGAACCGCATTACCATCGATCGCCTGAAGCGGCTGCCCCGCGTAGCCAGCGTATGGGAGGGCGATCGCCGTTCGGTGGGCGGTTTGATGGATGACGACGGTGGCCTGCGCCAGCGCCACACCGAAACCAGCGACTGCATTCTCTGGGTCGATAGCAGCCACGGCGCGGTGCGGGGGTTGACCATGGTGCCGACCACCTGCGGCTACGAGCCGGTGGTGCGCACGCTGTTGCAGGCGATCGAGTCGCCCCAGGGCAATTTGACCCCGGCCAGACCGCAGAAAATTGTGGTCAGCGATCGCGAAATTCAGTTTTACCTGCGCGGCGCGCTCCAGGGGCTCGATATTGCGATCGACTACGCCCCCGAGCTGCCCCTGATCGACGAGCTGTTCAACGCCTTGCAGCAGTCGGCGGAGATGACCGAGGCCGAGCTGCCCCCCCGCTACGCCGAGGCCATGCTCGACAAGGCCATGGAGATTTGGGAACTCGCCCCCTGGAACAGCCTCAACGAGCAGCAGGTGCTGGCGGTCGAGCTCAACACCTGGGATCTCGACACCCTCTACGTGTCGATGCTGGGCATGGGCGGCGTAGAGTATGGCCTGCTGATGTACCGCTCCCTCGATTCGCTGAAGCAGTTTCGCCAGCGGGTGCTGATGGGGCAGCAGTCGCCCAAGCAGATGCAGGAGGCTTTTTTAGAGCAGGACTGCCTGTTTCTCAACTTTGAGCTGTTTGACGACGAACCGTTTCCCAATACGCCCCAGCCAGCCAGCTGGCTGGCCTCGGCCCCTGAGGCAATCCAGCCTGACTTCGGCAGCATTCACCCGTTGGAGGGCATGCGCAGCCAGCTGGCCGACGAAGAGGGAGCCACATTTTTGGTGGTAATGGAGGCGCTGAAGCGCTTTATCACCCGCTACCGGGCTCAGCTGGAAAAGCCTCCCCTTAAAGCGCTTCAGGGCAGCTATAAAATTCCTAACCCTGAGAAAAATGGTGGCGCGTCGCCGCTGAAGGTGACGGTTAAAACCCTGCCTGAGGTCACCGCAGAACTGGCCGCCGAAACCGACGATGTTCTCGGCGACGATGGCCCCGCTGACCTGATCAATTTTCCGGTGCTACGCGACGACTACGTGCCCGAAGGGGCGATCATCATCCTCACCCAGTTTCAGCAGCAGGTGCTAGACACCCTGCGCCAAGATCCGGCGATCGCCTTTCAGGGGTTAGCGGCCAAACGAGCCCACAAACACATTGCCGACGCCCCCGATCTGCCGGTGGTGCTGATTCAAACCTCCCGCCCCAAGGCCAAGACCCTGATCCAGCAGCTGCAAAAGGCCAAAGGCGTGCAGGCCGTGTGCTTTAACCCCGGCAGCGACCCTTTCAGCGGCGACGCCTTCGAGCTGGGCCTGCTGCAAACCGGCGACGGCGAGCTGCACCTGTTCGCCGAATACGAAACTAACGGCAGCACCGATCGCCACCTGCTAGAGCGCTGGAATACCTGGCAGAAGGACTGTAACGGGGCCTGCGCGGTGATCATCGCCAGCGGCATTACCGGCAGCAGCAAGGGCAAACCCAGCGTCAAAGACATTGTGGGCATCTTTGAGGCCCGCTGCAAGACGCCAAAGGATTTGCACCTGCCGCCGCTGATGTTGCAGTACGCAGCGGAGTGGGAACTGGACTAGGGGAGGTGAATGGGTGAGTGGGTGGATGTGTGGGTGAGTTGTAGTAGGGTGGGCACTGCCCACCGCTGACCCATGGGTTATCTAGAAAGTCCTAGTGGAGAAGGCTTTGGCCGAGGCATCTTTAGGCTGCACCAGTGCTTTTGTGACCCTGGCCAGCGAGAATTTGGAGCGGTTGGTAGGCTTTTACAACGCGCTGCTCGATCAGTCGGCTCAGCCCTACCAGCGCGATCGCTACGCCGAGTTTCAGCTGCCGGGGCTGAGGCTGGCGATTTTTAAGCCCAAGCCTGACCAGAGCAGCCAATTTGCCGCCCCTAGCAGCGGCGCGATGAGCCTGTGCTTGGAGGTGGCTGATTTGTATGGGGCGATCGCCCACCTCACCCACCTGGGCTATGCGCCCCCTGGCCCTGTGCTCACGGCCTCCCACGGGCGCGAGGTCTATGCCTACGATCCTGATGGCAATCGGCTGATTCTGCACCAAAGTGCGACGGGGGCGATCTAAGTCGAGCTAAGCGATTTGCTGGCGAAGTTCTACCCTAAGATTTCTGGGAAACGTGGCAGTATTGAAAGGGATACGCCCCTCGGGGCTATTCTTCAGAGTATGCCGGTACCCGTGGCCAGGTGGGCTAACCCATGAGACCCCAAGATCCCAACTTTCCCGAAGAAATTCCCCCCATTCCACCCCCGCGTAACAATGGTGCAGCAGATCAATGGGATGGAGATGGTTCAGAGTCTCCCCGCCTAGACACCAGTGCCGAGGCCTTAGGGGAAGAGGGGATCGGGGAGGAAGTTGTACCTCTAAACGCGGCTGACAGCAACGTCGAAGCGCAGGACAGACAAGATTTGGGCGAAGACAGTGCCCCAGCGGAGCCCGAGTTTACCGATCGCATCAACCGCCAGAGTCTAAACGCTGCACCCCACCCTGTCGTTCTAACTAACGGTCGCCCCTACACCCCCGACCCAGAGCCCTGGACTGACAGCGACCTGCAAGACGTCGAAGACCCGCTGCCGGTGCCAACTCCAGAGCCGCAGCCCATGGACATTGATCGGCGTCAGATGCCTGAGCGAGCCGCTGTGGCCAAACGAGCGCGGCCAGTCTCCCCAGCAGAGGATGTCTGGGCCGATACCGGCATTCCCTACCAACCCAAGGAGCTGGGTGTGGTTGACCAACTGCTGCTGCTGCTGGCCGAGGGGGCAACCCTGTGGAAGAAAGGGCTGCGGTGGGTGCGATCGCAGTTGCCCCCCGACCTTCAGCGCCAGCTCTCAGACGGCATGCTCACTGCCATTGCCCTGGGCCTGCTGATGCTGTTGTTGGCCCTTTGGAACCCCCTGGGGGCGAGGCGAGGCGAACCGGTTGTCGCCTCCGAACCCCAGCCCCCGATGACGGCGGCAGAACCCGATGGGGATGACCTATTTGCGGCCCCCGGCGCTCCCCCAGAGCAGCCCGCAGCACCGCCCCCTGTGGTTGAACCGCCCCCTGAGCAGAGTCTCATTACCGACATTCAAAATCGGGTCAGCAGCATCAGCCGCTCCTATGGGGCGGGGCTGATCCAATCAGTGGAGGTGAACCTGTCGGCAAACACCCTGGGCGTAAACGTGGCCGAAGCCTGGTACGGTCTGCTCGGCGACCAGCAAAACGAGGTTGCTCAAGACATCTATGCCCAGGCCCAGGGGCTTAACTTTGGCACCCTGCAACTGCACGACCCCGAGGGCGTCGTGGTGGCCCGCAACCCGGTGGTGGGTACGAATATGGTGATTTTGCGGCGGCTGCGGTCGGTGGATGGGGATTGGCGGACGCAGTAGTTAGGGGAGTGGGTGTGAGAATTAAGCAGGGGCGGCTTTTGGATTGGAGTGTAGCTATGACCGGGCAAGCTGTCGGGGGGTGGCTGCGACCTCGGATCTCAGCTCTAGGCGGGCTGAGCCTGGGCTTGACTGTGCTGAGCGGGCTGCCGGTGCAGGCGGCGGAGGCAATTTTCTTTAGCTACGGGCCGGTGGAGCGATCGGTGAGCACCAGCTCTCTCGAAACCCTGATTGAGTCAGGCGAACTCACCGATGACCTGGCCTTTTACGTCGATTTGGTTGGGCTGAGCGAGGCCGAAGTGGCCCAACTGCGCGAAAACCTCGATCGCCCCCTAGAGGTAGATGGGGTGCTGCTGTCGCGCTTTCTCTACACCAACCTGGGCGAAGAGCTGCTGGAGCAGGTGGGGGTGATTCTCAAAACCCGCGCGGGCGACAACGGCAAGCTGTCGCTGCGGGCGGCGCTGATTCAGGCGGCGACGTCAACCGAGGGGCTGTCGGCCATCAATGTGGTGCGATCGCTGCCCACCGACATGCAAATCAGCATCAACGACGCCCAAGCGGTAGCCAGCGCCGTTGAACGCATCGTCAACGCCACTACAGCATCGATCGCGCAGCTAGAGCAGATCACAGTAAGCCAGGCCGCCCAGCAGCCCGCTGTCGACTACGCCAACCTGGCCGATTTAACCGTTCCTGGCCCAGCGAGAGTGCGAATTCAGCGGTTTGAGTTGACCGATACCCAGCGCGATGGTCAAGGACCGGCCCCTGGGGGCCATCGCCAGCTCTATGTGGATGTTGTGCGCCCCCGGCAGTGGCGCGGCCAGGCTCCGGTGATAGTGTTTTCCCACGGGCTGACCTCCAGCCCTGAGGCGCGGCATCAGTGGGCCTCCCACCTGGCCTCCCACGGCATTGTGGTGGTGCTGCCCCAGCACCCCGGCAGCGATGCCCAGCAGGTGGCTGACTTTCAGGCGGGCCTCAGCAGCGACGTGTTTGAGGTGCAGGAGTTTATCGATCGCCCCCTCGACATTACCTTTGTGCTCAACGAGCTAGAGCGGCTCAACCCCACCGAGTTTGAGGGGCGGCTCAAGCTCGATCAGGTGGGGGT
>QBLT01000159.1 GCA_003249105.1 Leptolyngbya sp.
ACATAGGAGAGATGAGGAAGGTGGGGAGGCGGTGGAGTGATAAGGCAGTGTCAGGTTTTGGACGTTTTGCTACTTAATGTCTACATTCTATTCCCCCCATCTTCCCTACCTCCTCACCTTCGCCTCCTCATCTTCCCCACGACCTCTATTGCCCCTGCCACTCACTAATCTCCTGCTGGGCCTGCTCGTAGGCGCTGGTGCCCGGAGGCACTAGGCCAGCGGCGGAGATGGCACCGGGGATTTGACCGGAGGCGGCGCGGGCGCGGGCGATCGCCAAAATATCTCGGCTCCACTGGTCGATGCGCTCCTGGGCGATCGCCGACTCAGGGTAGTCGGGGGGAATTTGCTGGGCGATCGCGATCGCCGCCTGAAACGAGGCGGCCTGGTCGGGCTGAAGCAGGCTCTGGGCCTCTTGCAGCAGCTGTCGGTTCACCCGACTCTGCTCCCAGGTTTGAATCCGGGCCTGGGCCTGTCCCCAGGTTTCGCCTTGATCTTGGGGCACCAGGCGAGCCGCCGAAATCGCTCCATCCAAATCCCCTGCGGCGGCGCGGCCTTCGGCGAGGTCTAAAATTACCAAACTCCAGCGCTCAATGTCGGCCTGGGCCTGCTCGTAGGCCGGGTCGCCTGCGGGCACCTGCCGAGCCTGCTCAATGGCATCGTTAAACAGGGAGGCTGAAACCGGCTCGATCAGACGGCGGGCCTGGTTGAGGGCGGCTGCCCCCGACAGCTCGGCGTTGGCATAGCCCGTCTCGGCTTGATTAATCAGGGCTTCGTAGTCTTCGGGGCGCTCGCCCTCAGGAATTTGGGTGAGCCAGCTCAGCGCTTCGCCAAACTGACGCTGGTCAAGGGCGGTTCTGGCTCGCGCCAGGGCCTCCGCACCGCTGGCCGCCGTGCCTGGGAATAGCGGCTCTCCCACCGTTTCGGCGGCAGGATCGACTTCCCCCGCCGCAGTCTCAACGGGAGACGGTACGGCAGAGGGCGCGGTGACCTCGGGAGCTGCGTCGGGGGCCGAACCTCCTCCCACGAAGCTGTCTTGGTTGCGCCACAGCACGCCCAGCAGCAGCAGCCCCGCCGCTAAAATTCCCCAGCGCTGCCAGGGCACTAGGCCAGGAACAGACTGACTTGGGGCAGATGGCTTCGTCACCTCAGGTAAAACGCCTGGCGGCAGTTCCAGTTCAACTGGCTTAGTCGGTGGCCAAGGCTGAGTAACCTCATCGGTGGGCGGAGCGACAGACACCGGAGCTGGATAGATGGGCCAAATTGGGCTTGGCTCCCCCGGCAGGGAGATGTCTGGCTCAGGCTGGGGTGCTGGCAAAAGCTCAGGCGGGGGCATAACGCCAACGGGCATTTGGCCCACCAAGCTGGGGGGCACGAGCATGGCGTACTGCTGTCCAGGGGGCACCGCCGCCACGGGGTTTTGCGCCGGTCGCCAGTGGTGCTGGCACAGCTCAGGCACGCGATCGCGCAGGTAATCCACCAGCTGCGCCAGGGTCAGACAGCCGTGGAACCGCATGCCTTCGATCAGGGCTTCGGTAAACAGTCCGTGGCGCACCGCCAGCGTCTCCTGAGAAAACTGGTTGGGCTGGCAGGAGAGCACCAGGGGAATCCCTAAACTTTTAGCCAAAGCCAGGGTTTGGTCGCCCAGATTACAGCCCCCCGGGGCGGGGCTGAGGGCGCTCTGGGGTCGGTTCATGTCGAGCATGACGATGGATTGGCGCTGATTCCCCTGGGCCAATTGATTCAGCAGGGTTTCTACCAAAATGCCGGTCTGCTCAATGCGGTTGGGGTCAGCGTCAATGGGCAGAAGGTAATCTTTCCCCTGCCACTGCACCCCGTAGCCGCTAAAGAAAAACCACACGGTATCTTCGGGGCCGGCGCGATCGCAGCTCTGGGCCAGCCGTTGCAGCAGCACCTCGCGGGTTGGCGCAGCCGCCCCCTCGTAGACCACCGCAGAAATATCCGTCAGCAGTGAGCAATACTGGGCCGGCAAACCTACCTCAGCCACCAAAAAGTCTCGCAGTTCGAGGGCGTCAAACTGGGCGTACATCAGGGGCTGAAGCGATTGATATTGATTGATGCCAACGATCACGGGCCAGTGGCTTGCCATGCCTTTTGAATGCCTCTCGTACTGTAGAGTTGAGGGATAAAAATTCCCCTGCCATAGTAGCGCCTGCTTGGCCAAACGGAAGCTCAGACCGGCAACCCCAGACGGCGACAATTCTTAATTGACGATTGGCGGCTCTATCGCTAGAGTTAAAGCACTTTTTGGGCATCCTGCGAGGATGTGTGGAGCAGCAGGCCATGAAATTGATGTCTCTTCTTAAGAATGGACGCGGCAAAAGACACAACGGGCCGTCCAGCATGGTGTCTCTCGGGGCACACCTCACCCTGGCTGCGCTGATGGGCTTTGGGGGCGTGGCTCTGCCGACCCTTATCACTCCGCCTGTAGCCCAGGCCTACACGTCGCGCGTCAACCTCTACCTGGTGCGCGAGCAGGGCGAAAGCTTTGAAACGCTAGTGCAGCGCTCCGAAATCATTGCCCGAGCCGCCATTCAACGCAGCTTCGACGCCGATGTGCTGATGACCGACGTCATTGTCACCGTGATTGGCGACAACCAGGGCATCTCTGTCCCCATTCTCACCGTGCCAGTGAGCCGCAGCGAGTGGCAGCTGCGACCCGACGTACCCCAGTGGGCCAACTACTTCGAGGCGGCTAGAGCCTTAGTCGACGATGCCGAAGCGACTACCCCCTAAATTGGGCAATACCATTCCGGGCAGTCGAGCTAATAAAATAAAATTGCGTAGAATGGCACTCTTGCCCTATGCTTGAAAGGTTGTGAAGTCTTAAAGTATTGCTGTCATGGCGGTTCCCAAGAAGAAAACCTCCAAACAAAAGCGTGACCAGCGTCGCGCTACCTGGAAGCGCACCGCAGCGCTCCAGGCTAAGAAAGCCATGTCCCTGGGCAAGTCTGTGCTCACCGGGCGGTCCACTAGCTTTGTATATCCCACCGATGACGAGGATGACGAAGAGTAAATTGTCGGGACATCGCCCATCGTCCCGAGGATTTTCCTCGTCTGTGCTTCAGAAGCTGGAATACTACATTTTGTAAGCAGGATAGAGCATCTATCCTGCTTTTTAAGTTAGCTTGGCGGCAGATTCCATCTGTTTGCCACTACCATGAACCAGCTCGACTCCAACCCAGAATCGCGCATGTGGGCCATGCTTGCTCACCTCAGCGCTCTGTCTGGCTTTGTTATTCCCTTCGGCAATATTATTGGGCCCCTCGTCATTTGGCTGGTCAAGCGCGACGAAATGTCCTTCGTTAATGACCAGGCCAAGGAAGCGCTCAACTTCAATATCTCTATGACCATCTATATGGTGGTTGCAGGGGTACTAATTTTTGTGCTGATTGGGATTCCCCTAATGATTGTTTTAGGCATTGCTTGGCTGGTATTGGTCATTCTAGCGGCAGTCAAGGCGAACGAAGGGACGGCCTATCGCTATCCCTTGACGCTGCGGCTAGTCAATTAGCCAACCTAAATAAACGGACGAACTTCTGGAGCTAGGGGCGATCGCGGCGCAACCTTAGGCTCCCTAGGCTCGTCAGCTTCGGCCTCTGAGGAATCTGCCTCAGGGGCCTTTTCAGTGCTGGGCGGGCTAGATTCTGCCTGGTCCTCACCTGGAGAAGAATCGGTGTAGGGTTCAACCATCTCGGATTGTGCTTTGGGTAACTCTGGGACGGCTTCAGACTCTGGGTTAGGCAACCCATCTGGGACGGGCGCGGCCTGGGGCAGATCCCCAAAGGTATCCTCGGGGATGGCGGGCGCAGGCGCAGAGGGTGCATTGGACGGGTTGCGCCACTGCTTAAAGCGATTGAGCAAACCTTTTGGGCTGGGGTCTGGAGCAGGTTCTGGGGTTGCAGGAGGGGCTGGGCGCATGGGTACGGGTTCAGGCTCTACCTGGGGCTGAGACAGCACGGAGGGAACCTCTGGATCAGCCAGGGGCACCATATCTTCAATGGCATCCTTGGACTCAGGTGCGATCGCAGCAGGGGCTTCTACCGCAGGGCGATCGGGCTCAACGGCATTCTCCTCAGCATTTTTCTCAGCACCACTGTCTTCCAGCATGAATTGATCTTCCTTAGCCGTTTCCGACTCTGTAGAGCTCTCCGGCGACTTCTCTGGCAGAAATAATGGAGTGGGCGGCATCTCATCTTCCGGTTCAGTCGGAGGGCTGTCCTGGGCGGCAGCGTCTGGAGCAGTAGATTCAGGTTGGGATGGCTCTGGGGCAGCGGTGTCTGGCTGAACAGTCTCAGGCTCAAGAAGATTTTGCCGTGGCGTTTCTACATCAGCTGAGGGAGATTGAGGTTCTGGGGTTTCGGCTGTCGGCTCTGGGGCTGGGGGCATGTAGGTGGGATCGATGATTTCTGCCACGTCCTTCAGACCCAGCTCGCCGCGCACTAGGCGGGCGAGAGTATCGCTGCCACCGGGCTGGTAGTCGATGATGCGCACGGTGTTGTTAAAGCGGTTGTCGATGGGGTTGCCGCTTTCGTCAATCAGTTCGAGCTGCACCCAGTTGCGCCCTGGCTTAAAGCCCTTCAGCCAAATGGGCTGCCACTGGTCGAACACAAAGCTTTGATCGTTGACGGTGCAGCGAATGCGCCAGTCGTGCAGGTCGTCGTTGGCTTCGGCCTGGGCGCTGATGTGCAGGGGCGCATTGGTGAGATAGAAGTCGAGCATGATCGGCTCGGCTCCGTAGGTCGCCTGGGGGCGGCTGTAGGTGAGCAGCGGGGCCTTGGCGTTGAGTTCGTTTTGGGGTGTCGGGGCGACCACGTGGAAGGTGCGTTGGTCGAAGGCACCCTGGTTTTTAAAGCTTTCGTGCCAGGGGCGCGACGCAAACACGCGCAGGGTGTGGGTGCCGGGGGAAAGCCCGTCAAAGGTAATCGGTTCTGACAGGTCGTAGACTGACTGGTAGGGTTCGTTATCTAGGAACAGGTGCAGGTGGGGGCCGAGTTCGTAGGCGTCGTCTTTAAACAGCGGCAGACCGCGCACCTGGAGCCGCACTGAGACGCTGGTGTCGTCTAGCACTTCGCCGGGGCGGGGGCTGAGAATGCGCACCTGGGGCGTGTAGGCGTCGATAATTTGCTTGAGGGTCTCTAGGGTTTCGGGGGGAGACACCTCGGCAATTTGCCCGGTGAGGCGATTGGACTGGGGGGTGGGCTCTGACAGCAGCTCAGTGGGCTGCACGGGTTTGGCGCAGCTAGCCGTGGTGAAGAGGAGAAGGGCGATCGCACCTATAGTCGCGACCTGGGCCACAACCCGCTGTCCCAGTCCCATGACCCTGCGGATGAACCCTTGTGTCGTGCCCATGCTGCTGTTCTCTACGTCTTTACAACCAATACCATAGGCCACTTTAGGGTCTTTACAGCAAT
Source organism: Leptolyngbya sp. (assembly GCA_003249105.1). Classification (GTDB taxonomy): domain Bacteria; phylum Cyanobacteriota; class Cyanobacteriia; order Phormidesmidales; family Phormidesmidaceae; genus Nodosilinea. The sequence continues at coordinate 5,433 of QBLT01000159.1, forward strand.
CGCCACACAGCTTTTTGCTAGCGTGGGAGAGCTGAGCTAGACTGGCTCGATGATATCTGTTAAACGACCGGGAGAGGGTTGTCAGACATGCGGACAAAGCAGGCTGTTGTACTGGCGCTATCACTATTGATCGGTCTCTCGGCGGGGGCCGCTGCCGCCACCGCTTTCTACTGGAACCGGGCGACGGCGCTGCCGACCTGGTACAGCACCAGCGGTGCTGATACCGCCGTGGCTGAAGTCAGCACCAGCGGCAACCTGCTAGAGGGCAAGCTGGCTAGCGGCCAAGGGGTGCGCTATGGCGACAACAACCGCGTTGAAATTTCCCTCACCGAAGCAGAGCTGACCCAGCTGCTGGCCGAGGGCATCGCCCAGACGCCCCAGGTGGCTCAGTTTCTGCCAGAGGCAGATAGTCTAAATGCCACGATTCGTGGCGATCGCGTCGCCGGAGGCATTGTGGTCAACCCCGCCGACCTGCCCACCGCATCGCTGCCGCCCCAGGCCCAGCAGGCGTTAGAGACGGCCTTAAGTACGGTGCCCATGCTGGGCGATCGCCCTCTCTACATCGGCATCGAAGGCAGCCCTCGCATAGACAATGGCCGCCTAGTGCTGGGCAACGACACCCGCATTCAAATTGGCCGGGTCAACCTATCGGTGGAGGATGTAGCCCGCCTCACCGGCCTTGACCCAGCCCAAATCACCGAGCGCATTAACCTCGCCCTGCCCCAGGCCGGGCTCACCCTTGACGGCCTGGAGTTTGTCAATGGCGAGGCCGTGCTGCGCGGGGCCACCCAAAATTAGAGTTCGTCTAAACCGCCGAGTTGGCTGTCACCAACGCCTCTAGTCGCGCCACCAGGTCATCCTTGGAGATGACGCCTTCAACGGTGTCAACCCGCTCCCCGTTCTGAAAAAAAATCAGAGTGGGGATGGCCATCACGTGGTACTGAAGGGCCAGGGCGTCTTCTTCATCGACGTTGAGCTTGGCGACCTTGGCCCGACCGGCAAAGGTTTCGGCCAGCTCTTCCACAATCGGATTCATAATCCGGCAGGGACCGCACCAGGCAGCCCAAAAGTCAACCAGCACCGGCACATCGCTCTGCATCACCTCGGCCTCAAAGTTGTCGGCGGTCAGGGTGAGGTAGGTTGCATCGTCAGCCATGATCAATCTCTCCTTATCTACGTCGAGGTTTGTGAGGTGTAGAAAACTATCCGGCACTCGTCTCCTACGGTACTGCAAAGCCTGGGCGATAGGGTTACGGTTAGCCCAACTTTAGCGCCCCTGGGAGCAGGGAGCCGCCACCCAGTTGAGGCTGCGCTGCCACAGGGCAACCAGCTGGCGCTCTAGGGCCGGGCCAAGTTCGGCCACCAAAATGCCTTCGGCACTGACAGCACTGTCGGCCAGCCAGGTGCCCCGCAGGGTCACTTCTAACCAGTCGATGTCGCAGGGGGAAATATCGATCGCCTCCTGCCCTCTGGCCTTGAGCGCCGCAATCCCCGGCAGGTCGGCGGGCAGGGCAAAGGCCCCGTAGCCCGGCTGCACCACCAGGGGCTGTCCGGCCCGCAGCGCTACCAGGCTGCGCTGGGTCACCATCGCTTCTACGGTAAGGTCTAAATGCTCAATCAATAAATCTGCATCGGAATAGGTCAGCTTCAACATGATCCCTCATGCCTTAATACTTGTGAACTAGTTTCATCGCTGAATGGTGCTGTGTCGAGGCGGCAGCGGCCCTAGGGTGGCCTAGCCAGGCAGTCGCATGGTGGATCACGGGCACCACGGGCAGTCTTGAGCGACCATGCCCTAGGTGGATACCGATGCGAACCACTAGTCTGACACCAGACCAAGGTTGGCAATGCTGCTGCAAACCTAAGTGGGGAGCCCGATTGAGGAACTAGCTGAGCACAGCCGTTCCTAGGCGATAAGCCCGATCGGGGGTCAGGTTAATGCTGAAACACAGAATGCTGGGAGAGATAGTGGGGATAGGGCCAGCCGAGGCGTTGGCACGGCTTCCCGAAAAGGGAAGCGCCCCGCGTGAGGCATCCCGTCAATACCAGGGATTGCCACAGCGACAGAACCAGATCTCCCCAAAGGCGATCGCCCCCCAGGGCATCTCCTTTAAAAAGATCATTTCTGTCAAAATCGCCCAGGGCTAGTTCACCCACGAGGTGAATCAGTCGGCTAATCAGGCCACTAAGATACCCATCGAACCCCGCCACGATGCCCATCTGGCCAGCATCGCCCGTGGTGATGGCGATATTCATTGCGGTGCCAGTAGACAAAATTCGCAACATAGCGGAGTTCCTCAAGCGTAAAACAGCAAGGCTTAGGAAGGCATGAGGCATCCGTTGGCTCAAGACCGCTCGCTCAGCGAGGAGGCTTGACGGATACGCTCGAATAACGTTAATACTACACGTGTAATACAAACGTGTCTAGTCTGTCTAAACTGTTAGGTAGAGACAACTCATTAGTGATAACCACAGCTGAGTTGTGACCAGTTCCAGAAACTATCGTTATGTTCCCTTTGGAGGTGTGCCCGCTAATGCCAACCCTAACTCGCGTATCGACCACTGATATGGAAGTTACCAGCATTCGCCTAGAGCGATCGCTGAAGGAAAAACTCAAAGCCCTGGCCGGGAACCGGGGATATCAGGCGTTGATTCGTGACATTCTTTGGCAGTACGTGGAGCAAGGGCCGAGCGAATGTGCGGCTCAGCTACAACCCGAGGATATCTGCGCCAGCTTTGAGGCAGTGGCTGAGCGCGAGCAGGTGTGCGCCCTCACCGGCAATCCCATTCTGGCCCATGCGCCCATGCGGCTGGGGCTCACCGCCCAGGGTTGCCTGGTGCCCCTCTGTGCAGAGTAAACAAGTGTGGAGTAACAAATTTCCCCGAGGGGTATTAAGTCTGACAGAATAGAGAACGGTCTATTCTGGTGATTTGCCCGATGACATCCTCTACCGCCACCACTCGCCACCACCAGCAGGTGCTGACCCTGCGATCGCGGGGCAAATCTCTCCAGCGGTTTACCGCTGAGGTTGAGCAGGTAGTGCGCGCCTCGGGCATCGAGACTGGGCTGTGTAAGGTGTTTTTGCGCCACACCTCCGCCAGCTTGATCATTCAAGAAAACGCCGACCCCGACGTGCTGGTGGACTTGGAGAATTTCTTGGCCAAGCTGGTACCCGAGGGCAATCACTACATTCACAGCACCGAAGGCCCCGACGACATGCCCGCCCACATTCGCACGGTGCTCACCCACACCAGCGAAACCATTCCGGTGGTGCAGGGGCGGCTGGGCCTGGGCACCTGGCAGGGGCTTTACCTGTGGGAACACCGGGCGCGGGGTTCGGCCCGCGAGGTGATCGTCCACGTCACAGGCTATTAGCATGGTCGATACCTTTGATCCGATTGGCTACAGCGCTATCCCCACCCCGCCGGAGGGGTTTAAGTCTGGGTTCGTGGGCATCGTGGGTCGCCCCAACGTGGGCAAATCGACCCTGATGAATGCTCTGGTAGGGCAAAAGGTAGCCATTACCTCCCCTACGGCACAAACCACCCGCAACCGCCTGCGGGGCATTCTCTCGACTGACCAGGCCCAGATTATTTTTGTGGATACCCCCGGCATCCACAAGCCCCACCACGAGCTGGGCAAAATTTTGGTGAAAAACGCCCGCATGGCCATCGACTCAGTGGATGCCACCCTGTTTGTGGTCGATGGCAGTGTAGAGGCGGGGCGCGGCGACCAGTTTGTGGCCGAACTGCTGGCCCACAGCAGCGGCCCCGTTATTTTAGGCATGAACAAAATTGACCAGCAGCCCGAGGAGACGGAGGCGATCGCCGCCCTCGACGCCAGCTACCAGCGCATGGCCGACGCTCAGGGCTGGCCCCTGGTGAAGTTCTCAGCCCTGCACGAAACCAGCCTCGACACCCTACTGGCCACGCTCATTGACCAGCTCGACTGCGGCCCCTACTACTACCCGCCCAATCTAGTCACCGACCAGCCCGAGCGGTTCATCATGGGTGAACTCATCCGCGAGCAGATTTTGCTCAATACGCGCGAAGAAGTGCCCCACTCGGTGGCGATCGCCGTTGACCGGGTCGAAGAAGACACCAATATCACCCGCATCCTCGCCACCATCCACGTCGAGCGCGAGTCGCAAAAGGGCATTTTGATCGGCAAAAAGGGCAGCATGCTGAAGGTGATCGGCTCCGATGCCCGTCAGCAAATCCAAAAGCTGGTGATGGGTCAGGTCTACCTGGAGTTGTTTGTGAAGGTGGTACCTAAGTGGCGGCAATCCCGCAGCCGCCTCGAAGACTTTGGCTACCGGGTCGAGGAGTAGTCTCATTCCTCTCCAGCCTGTTGCTTGAGCATGACAATAATGCTCTCAGATAGCCAAAGCCCGGCTTCTTGCAAACGCTTTAATCGCTCATCTACAGAATCAATTAGTCCCTGTCGTTTTGCTAAAACAAGTACACCCCCAGTTCCCAGGGTAGCGATTCCTAAGGCACGGGCACAGCGGCGAGCAGCGGCATCGTCTATGACGGCTCGATAGCCAGCGTGCTGCATGCTATAGCTGAGTACAGCTGATTCTCCTGCGCCCAAATCCCAAGCTGCGATTTCAGAGCTGATTGCAACCTCAACTGGCATTGCCCAGGCTGAATCAATCAATTGACTGCTAGCTACGTCATTCTGCAGGATGGTCACTTCTTACCAAACGGCTTGAGGAACCAAGATTTCATGGAAGAGTCGCGGTAGCAGGTCTGCCTGCCCACTTTTGAATAGCACAATCAGCGGTGAGGCATTGACCACCACCCGATCAACTGGCATCCCCTAACTCCCGAGCCAGTTCTTCAGCGGTGTACTGAAATACCGATACTTTATAGCGAGTCAAAGCGTCGATGAAGCCTGCACGGGATAAACCAGCGATTTCGGCGGCTTTACCCTGAGAAACTTCCCCAAGTTCGTACCATTTAACTGCGGCAGCCACTCGCATTTCTTGCACGAACTCCTCAGGGGCTTTGCGTAGGGCAGAAAATACTGTTTCTGGCAGCCTAATTTCGATGCTTTGCATAGGAGTGCCATTGTTGGTGAAAGGTTCAGTTGCTTTAGAATTTAGATGCAAGGGTGTCGCCTCACAGAGGCAATGCTGCTATTCTATCGGCGATTTTCTAGTCCTTGGGATATTCCAACCCATCGATCGCGAGCTATCGCGAAAAGAATTAAGATACAGCATCAATAACGAGTTCTAGATAACCTGTGACAGGGTCAGGCTGGCGGTGCAAGCGCAAATGGGGCAGGTTGGCGATCGCAATCTCCGCTGTAGTACGAATTAAGCAGCCCGGCATGATGTGACCGCCATAGACGTTGCCTTGGGAATCGGCCACAGCCCCGTGCAAATGCATACCGTGGCGCGACAGCGTGCCGCTGAGGGAAATCAGCTCTAGCGGGCCTTCGATGACTGTGGCCTCTGGGGCCGCCGCAAACCGCAGCGACGCCTGGGTCAAACTGCCCAAAGCCGTCAGAATCACCCCAGCTTCCAGCGATTGAGCCTGAACAAAGGTTTGCAGCTCTTGCTTGAGATCTTGGCCGGGGGTGAGGCGAAGGCAGTGGGTTTGCGTAAGGGGGTA
>QBLT01000015.1 GCA_003249105.1 Leptolyngbya sp.
AAAGCCGGAAATTACCTCCTGGAACGTTTTATATTTAATTCCGCCTAGCTACTTACGTTGAATAAGGTATGCTAATCATCACTCACAGTTCTCTCAGCTTCTGCATCCTCAATTCCTAATTCTTTCCTGAGACTTAGATATTTTCGACCGTCCGGAGTAACAGTCACGTATTTCCGTAAATCAAATTCAGCTTTTGTATTTGACTTTAATTGATTAATTAATGTAGAAATACTCGCTTTTTTATATAAAAATTTAAGGGCGACTAAATGCCTGATCTCTTCTTCAGTTGATTTAATATAACCGCCATATCTAATCATATACTCACTATCGTTATCTTCAGCATCTCTCAAGCGCCGAAGATGTTTAACTTCATGCTGATCAATTATGCCTTTAAGAGCAAACTGTAAAGCAATTTCTTGCGCTTGGCTGAGTTGGTTAATTTCCTCTTGCTGTTTCTCTTGTTTTTCTTGCAAACTCTTAAATTTAGCTTGAATTTTCGTGCCATCGACCGAAAAATCCTCTAATTTCTCAAGCAAACCGGAGTTGAATATCAATATTACGGCAAATATAAATATCTCCGTGTTACTGATTTTATTTATGCGTGTGTTTGAGGGCGCAAAAATAGAGGCTATTAAATACATCAAGCCCAAAATTGAAACAGTTTTTGATATCCACCAAGTAAACTTCTTCCTAGCTTCTTCTCTACTGCTAAAGATTTCCTCTAACTCTTCAATTCTCTTCTTTAAAGCCTTATTTTCTTCTGCTAATTTAATGTTTTGAGAATCTGGATCTACTGCCATAGCATCACTTTAAATTATAGGAAAAATCGCATAGGTTCTACCCCAGTCAGGTTTGGTCTTCCTACAGATAACCTTTCAGTTACCGCCTTAACCAAGAAACAGAGCGGCATAACAACTTAATTATACTGACAGTTTCCATATAAACACCCTTGAGGGGGCAGTTATGCCGACGGTTTCCGTATAATTCACCCTCTGAGGGCAGTTATACGGAAACTGGCGATATAGTATCCCCGCTGGGGGTAATTACCTAGAATTTTTCCGTATAACTTCATAAAGCCAGAGGGGGCGTAAGCATGTACCATTGATCACAATGCTGTTCTCCGTACAAACGTTGCCGTGGCATCTACCCCTAAGCTTTTTGACCAAGTTCGCCTGGTGCTTCGGGTCAGGCACTACTCTTATGAAACCGAGAAAAGTTATATCCACTGGATCAAACGATTCATAGCGTTTCATCAGATGAGGCCACCTAGGGAAATGGGTGCTGCTGAGGTAGAAGCATTTTTAACTCACCTTGCGGTTGAGCAAAAGGTCGCACCGTCGCCGATCCCAATGACTGAAGCGACCCCATCCCCATGCCGCCGGGCGGAGTCGTGGGCTCAGCCTCCCCAGACATGCCGTGGATGGTAATTCTGACTAAAACCCTACTTATAGAGGAGTAGCTCTACTGATCAACGAGGCCGGGGCCGCGCTAGCTTTGGCCCAAACTGAGCTATAAGCCAAGGCACCCGGCCTCTAAACACCATGATTGAGCAAAGTGGCACAGCGGTTTACGTTCGCGCAGCGTTGCGAAGCAATCTGCATCCTCAGATCGTCAATGTGGCATAGCAGATCACCGATCTGGCACAGCAGTTTAGTGATCTGCACCCTCAGATCGCCAATGTGGCATAGCAGATCACCGATCTGGCACAGCAGTTTAGTGATCTGAGGGCGCAGATCGTCAATGTGGCACAGCAGATCGCCAATGTGGCACAGCAGTTTGGCATTGCAGGCTCAAAGTACGGCTCTGCAGTAGGTCAGCTTAGAGGGCGTTTAAAAAGTGAGTCGCTGTGGTTTTAGTCACTGGCTGATCCCCCCTGCCCCCCTTAAAAAGGGGGGTCAAAAGTCCCCCTTTTTAAGGGGGATTTAGGGGGATCCTCACTTTTGCTACAAGAAGTAGGACTTTTCAAACATCCTCTTAAGATATTTCGTTTTGCATTGAGATAGGGCTCACCATTTGACCAATGTTGGCCGCAAACTTGTCTGCGAAGCAGCCACTGCCCAATTCTCCCGCCTACAATAGCGGCATTCTACTTCCCTGCCCTTCCTGTGCTCGACGCAGTTCCGCCGCCGCTGAAGCCGTCGCCGCCCCTGGCCAGCGACGGGTTTTTGGTGTGCGGGTTGGGCAGCTTGGGTCAAAACTGCGTGGCCAATCTCAAAAGCTTTGGGGTACCCGTCCATGCCATCAACAACACCCTACCCGACCAGTGGGAGGTGCCCCACCTGCGGCATTTAATTGACCACTTAGAAATTGGTGACTGCCGCTCGGCGGAGGTTCTGGAGAAGGCGGGTATTCGCCAGTGCCGGGCGGTGCTGCTTGTGACTCAAGATGAGCGGGTCAATTTGGAGGCGGCGCTGACGGCGCGGGTGCTAAACCCTCGGGTGCGGCTGGTAATGCGCTCAGATAAGCAAAACCTCAACGACCTGATGGGGCAGCAGCTCCAAAACTTTGTTGCCTTTGAGCCCACGCAGCTGGCGGCTCCGGCCTTTGCCCTGGGAGCCTTTGGGGAAGAACTAATCGGCTACTTTAGCCTCGATGGCCATCGCTTTCAGGTGGTGAAGCAGCGGCTGGAGCCGGGGCATCGCTGGTGCGATCGCCGCCAGATTCACGAGCTAGAGACGGGTCATCGACGGGTGCTCTGCCATACTCCCCTTGAGATCGATCCAGCGAGGGTCGCTGTCAGCCCCTCTACGCTGTTCTACAGATGGCTGCCCGACACCCTGCTGCGCCCCGACGACGAGGTCGTTCTAATCGAGTGCGACGCCCAGCTGCGGTGGGCAGGAACCGGCCCCCAGGGGCGATCGCTCCACGGTGAAGCTCCTAAACCCCTACGCCGGGGGGCATTTAAGGGCCTGAGGCGGGCGATCGCCCGCCTGCGCGACTGGCCCGCCCTGCGACAAGACTTGCTCAGCCTTGGGCAGCCCAGCGCTGGAGGTCAGCTGCGGCAGGTGGCCATTCTCTGCGGCATTACCGTGCTGGCCCTGTGTCTGGTAGGTACCCTGCTCTTAGACGCCAATTCTCCCGATGACCTCTCCCTGTTTCAGGCGTTTTTGTACACCTTTGTCACCCTGTTTGGCGGCTACGGCGATGTCTACGCGGCCCTGGAAAACTTTGATCATCCGCGTCTGCTGCAAACCTTTGGGGTAGTGCTAACGGTGGCCGGAGCCGCCTTTGTGGGGGTGCTCTACGCTCTGCTCACCGAGAAGCTGCTCACCCTGCGGTTTGAGTTTAGGGAGCGCCGCCCCCCGGTGCCCGAAAAAGACCATGTGGTGGTGATCTGGCTGGGGCGGGTGGGTCGCTACGTGCTGGCGGCCCTGCAAGAACTCAACCAGCCCGTCGTGGGCATTTCATCCCACGGCCTGGATGCCGACGTGCTGCCCCAGGTGCCGCTGCTGACCGGAGACGTCACCGCCGCTTTAGATCGGGCCAACCTGTCCACCGCCAAAAGCGTAGTCGCCGTCAGCGAAGACGAAATTCAAAACCTGGAGATGGGGCTCTTGGCCCACCGGCTCAACCCCCACTGCCGCGCCATTATTCGCACCTACGACCAGCAGTTTACCGATCGCGTCGCCCAGATTTTTCCCTTTGCCCAGGTGCTCTGTGCCTCGGCCCTGTCTGCTGAAGCCTTTGCCGGGGCCGCCTTTGGCGAGCATGTCATTGGTCTGTTTCGCCTTTACGACCAAACGGTGTTGATTACCCAGTACCAGGTCGAAACTGGGGACACCCTGGTGGGCCTGCTGCTGGCGGAGGTGGCCTATGGCTATGGCGTTGTGCCCCTGTGGCACCAGCTCCATGGCCAGCCCGGTAAAATCATGCCCTCCGACGACACGCGATTGCAGCCGGGCGATCGCCTAGCGGTACTGGCCACCATCAGCGGTCTACGCCGCATTGAGCAGCAAGAACTCGCCCCCCGCACCTGGCACATTCACGTCGAAAAAGCCTTCACCGCCGATGCTCTGTTCGATGGGGCTACCGAGCTGGCTCGGGTGGCTGGCTACCGTCTGGGCGACGCGCGGGAGTTTATGGCCCAGCTGCCCGGCACTCTGCCGCTGCCCCTCTACCGCCACCAGGCCCTGCGCCTCAGCCGCCTGCTGACCCGAGCTCAGGTCAAGGCCGAGGTGGTGCCACCGCCCGCCTAGAGAATTTCTGAAGAAATAGATAGATTCGGCGGTTTTTCGGTCGGGGCCAGAGCCTTTGCGATAGAGTTTGCCCAGAGATATTTGCAGCAGGACGGGGCTATGGCTAAGCAGGGCAAACACAGGACGCAGCACCAAGGGCCTAAGCCCCGGCTGAAGGCGCTCCTCTGGCTGGGGGGAATTGGTGCGCTGGTGCCCTTCGCCGTGCCAGTGCTGGCCCTCACCGAATCGGTGGGTGCCCCAGGAATTGACGCGCTGCGGCTGCACGATGCACCCTATAACCTCACCGGCGCAAAAATTGCCATTGGCCAGGTTGAGATTGGCCGCCCCAGCCAGTTTGGCCTCGACAAAGTGGCCTCAGAAACCCTGCCCGTGGTGGTGCGGCGCGTGCTGGTGCTCGACGGCTGGGCCGTGGCCGATGAGTATGTTGACGGTCACGCCGCCAATGTGGCCAGCGTCATGATCAGCCAAGACAAGCTGCGTACGGGAGTTGCCCCCGAAGCCATGCTGTACTCGGGGGCGGTGGGGGAGCTGGGCGATCGCAGCGCCCAGCCCGAAGAATGTCTCGCCTCCCAGTCGGTGGCATCGCAGAATGGCGGTGACGTGCGGGCGATCAACTTTAGCTTTGGTGAACCCCTGGGCCGTGACCCGCGCCCCAACGCCGTGCTCGACGGCAATGCCCTGCTCACCCAGTGCATCGACTGGTCGTCGCGGGTGCACGGCGCTCTGTACGTGATCGCGGGCAACCAGGGCGGCGGCGGCATTCCCATTCCCACCGACAACTTTAACGGGCTGAATATCGCCTACTCGCGCCAGGTCAACGGCCAATTTAACAAAATCGACTACTCTAACCTGGGCAGCGAACCGACGATGCGATCGCGCCAGACCGCCCCCGAAACCAACGAAGGCCCGCGCCGCTCGATTACCCTGGTGGCCCCTGGCAACGACATTGAGCTGATCGACCCCGATGGGCAGGTACGGCGCTCTAGCGGCACCAGCTTTGCCTCCCCCCACGTGGTGGGCACCATTGCCCTGATGCAGCAGTTTGTCGATCGCCAGTTTCGCACCGGGTCGCCCAACTGGTCGCTCAATGCCCGCCACCCCATGGTGATGAAGGCCGTGCTGCTCAACTCCGCCGACAAAATTAAAGACAACGGCGATGGCCTGCGCCTGGGTATGAGCCGCACCCTAGTAGACGACGGCAACCGCTCCTGGCTGGAGTCCGATGCCTACCGCGACCCTCAAATTCCGCTCCACAGCGACCTGGGCACAGGGCACCTCAACGCCTACCGCGCCTACCAGCAGCTCGCCCCCGGTGCCACTGGCCCCGACCAAGCGATCCCCGCCATCGGCTGGAACTTTGGCGAGCTTGAGGCCAAGCCCGCCACGGTGCAAGACTACGAGTTTGCCGATGCCCTGGTGGCGGGCAGCTTTTTCTCGGCCACCCTGGCCTGGGAACGGGTGGTAGACCTGGTCGATGCCAACGGCAACGGCCTCTACGACCTGGGCGAGGGCTTTAGCGACAGGGGCCTCAACAACCTCGATTTGTACCTGATGCCCGCCGGAGAGGACGACATCACCAAGAGTGTCTGGTCTTCGGTGAGTGAGGTCGACAGCGTTGAACACATTTTTTATCAAATTCCGGAAACGGGTCGGTACAAACTGAGAGTTGTTTATCAGCAGCAGGCCCACAGCGAACCCACCCAGCCCTATGCCCTGGCCTGGTGGTCGGTGCCTGCACCCTAGGAGCTACAGCAGGGTGCTAGCCACCCCTTTGACAGGTTCTCAGGAAACCCCTAGCCTTTTTGGAGGAATGCCCCATGGTCGACAATGACGTTGCTCTTAAATGCGCTCGCCTGTGCCAGGAGGTCTACCGCGACTTTAGCGGCCTGCGGTTTTCGGGCTATCCCGACATTGAGCCAGTGTTTGTCGAAAGCCAGGACAATGGCTTTACCGACACCCAGGTGTCGATTTTAAATGAGACGACCAGCGATCGCCTCTTTATTGTCTTTCGCGGCTCCGACAAATCCATCGACTGGATGAACAACGTCCAGTTTCGCCAGCAGATCTACCCCTACGCCGACGGCAACACCGAGGTGAAGTTTCACCAGGGGTTTATGTCGGCCTATTTTGCCGTGCGTCAGCAGCTGCTAGACGCGATGGAAAAGTTTGTGGGCCAGCATGTCATTGTCACCGGCCACAGCCTGGGTGGGGCGCTGGCCACGATCGCCGCCCTCGACATTCAGTACAACCTGGGCACCAAGCGCGATCTCAGCTTTGAGGTGTACACCTTTGGCGCGCCCCGCGTGGGCAACGCCGCCATGGTCGAGTCCTACAATGGCCGCATTCGCGACAGCTATCGTTTTATCTACGGCTGGGATATTGTCACCCGCATTCCCCGCACCTGGCAGGGCTATGACCATGTAGAAAAAGCTATTCAGCTGGGTTCCCGCTGGACCTGGCAGGTGCTCAGCCGCCGCTTTAGCGACCACTCGATCGACGGTTACATCGCGGGGCTCGAAGCTGAAGTCAAGGCTAACTGAGCAGAGCAGGGGGTGAAGCGATCGCGCCATGCAGGCTGCTGACATGCTCTGTCCCCTAGGCACTAGCGGTCAGACTACCCATCGCCCAGGCAGTTCAGCCTCGAGAACGGTCGAAAAGTTCTGCCGCTGGTCACAAAAATGAGGCCCCCCAACCCTGCTTAGAAAGGGGGAAGGGGGGCTTCAAACGACTCAGGCTACGGTAGAGCGTTTTTAAAACGTCCTTTCAAGGCTGCCTGGGCGATCGCGCTACCTGGCGCGATTCCAGTTACAGACTGTCGGTGACGCCGGTTTCGGCTAGGGGAGGGGGAGCGGTGACGCTGGTGAAGCCCATTTGGGTAGCCGCTTCCCGCAGCAGCGAAATCTGCGATTGAAACTCCATGCCTTTAATATCAGAGAGAATGCCGCTGAGGTCGCCTTCGGCTTTATAGTTGCTGGGCATATCGACAATCTGCTTGCCCATGGCCTCAGCCCAGCCGTACCACACCAGCAGCTGGTTGTTGGCGCTCAGCGCACCGTAGCGCTGAGAGATATCGCTGTGCTCGCCCCGAGCCACGCTGCGCATAGCCTCAAGCTGCTCGTCTTCAGACAGGTCGTATAGCTCTTTGATCAGCGGCTCGGCCAGTTCGGGGTCGGCGGCCTCGGGTGCTGCCGGAGTGATAGAACCACCCATGGCCTCGTAGATATAGTAGAGCAGCGCCAGTTTGTCGTCTACAGACAGCGCATCGTAGCGCTGAAACAGATCGTTAGTAGAATTCTCAGTAATTTGGGTTGTTTGCTTGTTAGAAGCCATATAGCCATCCACATCTCATATCTCCGCTTTACCCTAAACCTGCTGCCTAGAACTCAACATCGGCTGCGAGGGAGACATGACCGTAGTCGATTGGTAGAGAACCGGGAAAGCGGGGAGGCGAATCGCTTACTACGCCGCTACTCCCCCATTTCCCATAGTCAACGACCTACATCACAACAGCAGGGGCTCTAGATGGGCGCATAGCCAAAGGTGACATTAAACTGACGGCACCAAATGCCCACGGTTTGGTAGTCGCTGATATCAACCCCTGCCGGAATCAGGTAGCGCTGTGGGCCAGAGAAGCTTTGCAGGGGGGCCAGGGTCAGGTAATCGCCCTCGGCAATATTGACTGGCACTGTCGCACCTTTGTAGAGAATTACCTCCACCGCAGGGCCCCGCGCGGTATCAAAGGTGGCATCAAATTCTAGATACTGCTGCCCGTCAGCGGTGAGCACAGTGGCGGTGCCCGTGGTGGCGTGATCCTGTTCGACGGTGACAAACTGACCTGGGGCCTGGGCGAGGAATGCGGTTGCCGCTACAGTCTCTCTACTCAGCAGCGAGTCGGGCAGAATTGCGATCGAGGGGGTAATGCTGGTGCCCAGCGCCACCGCCGTTGCACCAAAAGCCAGGGCTGCAAACATCAGATTTTTCATCGAACTCATCTCCAGTATTGGGAAATCGGGTGGAGCCATCGGTTGAGGCTTGAGGCCATCATCGGTGGCCGCCATGAGAATCTCCTGATCTAAATCTGAAGGGCTGTTGAGAACAGGATGAGGAACGAGCCACGGACTCAGCGAAGCAGGAGAACTGGGGATGTGCGTACAGCAAAAGAACGAAAATAGAAGAGCAAATCATTTAAGACAGGTTTGATAGGCTTGAGTTATGGCATTTTGAGCTGTCCTAGCTCAGATTTACTTGATGTAGAGCTTTGGCCTGATGTCGTCTGCGAGCGGTTTTGGCCGCTCGCCTGCTGTAGTCTCTTAGGGTCTGACGATTATCGTTGGAGCTTGGGCCGGAATGCGGGATAACCACCAAAATCAGATGAAGCTGTCTCAGCTGCGGATTTTAGTGGCCGTGGCCGAGCACGAAACCTTTAGCGAGGCTGCGCTCAACCTCGATATGTCGCAGTCGGCGGTCAGCCACAGCATTTCGGCCCTGGAAGACCATTTGGGGGTGGTGCTGTTTGCTCGCGGGCGGTACGGGGCGCGGCCAACGCCGGTGGGCGATCGCATCGTCAGCCACGCCCGCACCATTTTGCAGCAGGCCGATGCCATTGCCCGTGAGGCCGGACTGGCGCGGGGTTTACAGGGGGGCCAGGTGCGCATTGCCTCCTTTCGCAGCATTGCCATTCACCTGCTGCCCAATGCGATCGCCGAGTTTAAGCACCGCCATCCCCATATCGCCGTCAACCTCAGCGAGCACGACAACTACCTTCAAGTCGAGCGCGCCCTGCGGGAGGGCCGCGCCGACATTGGCTTTACCCTGCTGCCCGCCGCAGACGATCTCGACACCCGAGAGATTTTAGAAAACGCCTACGTGGCCCTGTTTCCACCCGACTTTAGGCTGGCGGGGCCGCAGCTGACCTGGGCCGAGCTGGCCCAGCACCCGCTGATTATGCCCCCCGCCGAGCGCATTATGATGCGCGACGTCTATGAGCATGTGCAGGCCCACGGCCACCAACTCAACGTGGTCTCTGAGGTCGAAACTGACACCACCATCGTCAACCTGGTGGCCCAGGGGTTGGGGGCGACCATTCTGCCCCGGCTGGCCGCCGAGCCAATTCCGCCCCAGGTGCAGGTGTTTGCGCTGCCGGTGCCCCTGGGGCGCATCATTGGGGCCGCTGTTTTAGCCGATGCCCTGCACACCCCCGCCGTCTACGCCTTTTTGGATGTGCTCAAGGCGCTGGGCAGCTCCATCGCCACCAGTGCCAGCCAATCACCCGTTGTCGCTACCCCAAGCCCCTAACCGAGCGAGCCTGACCCGTCGCCGCAACGCTGCGGTAAATGCAGAACAGCGCCACCATTTGCACCAGGTGGTAGACCACCAGGGGGCTGACCCCCGGCCAGGGAATTAGTAGCCCTACGGCCCCCAGTCCCGAAAGGGCGATCGCCCCTAGCAGCCAGACCGGGGCACCAGGATGCCGATGGCGCTGGAGCCACTGCACCAGCAGCACAATGATCAGCGCGCTGAGATAGTTGGTCACCCGCAGGGCAAAACCCCACAGGGTAAACCCAACGGCGATCGCTCCGACCAGTTTGGCCGTCGCCAATGCCAGCAGCGTCCAGCGCACCTCCCGCCGCAGGGGCACCGCCGCCGCCACCAGGGTAAAAAAGCTGGCGATCGCCACCGCTATGCCCATGCCCTGCCACAGCCAAATCCGCTGAAGCAAAGACAGTTGATCTCCGAACCCGTGGTAGAGGCCGCCCAGCAGCGCCACCCCGCTCACGCTGCCAAAGGCCGCCGCCCAGAGCCGCTGCACACCCCCCTGCACGAACAGCAGACTCGCCAACAGCAGACACTCCAGAGCGATCGCATAGTCAGTCAGAGTCGTGATCGGTTCTGCCATACCGAGAAAAGACGAATGAAGCCGGGGCGCACAACCCCGCCCTAAAGTCTAAGAATACTTCAGGAAAACAACTATCCCTTGCCCCACCTCACCCACTCCCCTTTCCAAAAAATGCTTGACTTAGAGTGCGCTCTAACCTCTAACGTGCAGATATGGAACAGGAACTCACCATTCAGCAGGTCGCTGCCGCCACCGGGCTCAGCGTTTACACCTTGCGCTATTACGAGCGCTGCAACCTGATTGCGCCCATCGGTCGCTCCACCAGCGGCCATCGACGCTACTCAGCCAACGACCTCCGCTGGATCGAGTTTCTCAACAAACTGCGGCTGACGGGCATGCCCATTCGCCAAATGCAGGAGTATGCAGAGCTGGTCAGGTCGCAGCCCGACTCTGGGTTCCACAGCCGACGGCACATTCTAGAAGCCCATCGTAAAGCGGTGCTAGCCCAAATTCAGCAGCTTCAAGACAACCTGGCCGTCATCGACTGGAAGATTCAGCACTATTCAGAACTAGAGGCCAACCTCCATGACTCACTCAACCTATCTGAACAAACCCGCTCTGCCTGACGCATAGCCTTGCGGTCAAGCCCCTACCAGCAGTGGATAGGGCGGCAGGAGCGCAGATCTTCGCCAGTTTGCTAATCACACAAAAGATCTAAGCCTTCAAGCTTCACCTCTCGCAGTCAGTCCAGTAGGCTTGCGCTGCGGAAATTTGAGCATCTCAACCCCCAAATTTGGGGTTGGGGAAGAACAATGAGCTAAAACAACCCAAACCAGGAGTTAAGCCATGAAAACCCGTAAATTAGGTCAACTGGAAGTTTCCGCCATTGGCCTCGGCTGCATGGGCATGTCAGAGTTTTACGGCGATCGCGATGAAGCCGAGGCGATCGCTACCCTGCACCGTGCCCTAGATCTGGGCGTC
Source organism: Leptolyngbya sp. (assembly GCA_003249105.1). GTDB lineage: Bacteria > Cyanobacteriota > Cyanobacteriia > Phormidesmidales > Phormidesmidaceae > Nodosilinea. The sequence goes on from QBLT01000015.1 coordinate 11,014, forward strand.
ACCTTTCTCGACACCGCCGACATGTACGGCCCCTTCACCAACGAAGAGCTGGTGGGCCGCGCCATTCAAGATCGGCGCGACCAGGTGGTGCTGGCCACTAAGTTTGGCAACGTGCGCACCGCCGAAGGCGGCTGGGGCGGCGTTAAAGGCACACCGGAGTATGTCAAACAGTGCTGCGACGACTCGCTCAAGCGGCTCGGGGTCGAGGTAATTGACCTCTACTACCAGCACCGGGTAGACCCCACGGTGCCCATCGAAGACACCATCGGGGCAATGGCCGAGCTGGTGCAGGCGGGCAAGGTGCGCTACCTGGGCATGTCAGAGGCGGCCCCGGCTACCATTCGCCGCGCCCACGCCGTGCACCCCATCAGCGCGCTGCAAACCGAGTATTCCCTCTGGAGCCGGGAGCCGGAGGACGAAATTTTGCCGACGGTGCGCGAGCTGGGCATCGGCTTTGTGCCCTACAGCCCCCTGGGGCGTGGTTTTTTGACCGGAGCCTTCCAAAGCCCCGACGATTTTGCCCCCGACGACTATCGCCGCCACGCCCCCCGTTTTCAGGGCGAGAATTTTGCCAAAAACCTGGCTCTAGTTGACCAGGTGAAGGCGATCGCCGCCGAAAAATCCGTCACCCCCGCCCAGCTGGCCCTGGCCTGGCTACTGGCCCAGGGCAACGACATCGTGCCCATCCCCGGCACCAAGCGCCGCCAGTACCTCGAAGAAAACGTGGCAGCGGTAGAGCTTGAGCTGTCCCAAACCGACCTCGATCGCATCAATGCCGTTGCCCCCCAGGGTGCCGCCGTGGGCGATCGCTACGCCGACATGAGCACCGTCAACCACTAGACAACGCTGTCCTAACCCCCCTTTTTATAGACGCTTGCGGCTTCCCGCAGGGTAGGGGAGATCTCTAAGGGGATTAGGGAAACCAACAGGCATCCAATACCCTCGCAGAATTCCTTAAATCACTGCCTGGATTAACTGCCCCAAAAATCTAAAGGGGTGCCCGCTCGAGCACCCCTTCCCAAAAAATATTCGTTAGACCGTGGCTCTAAAACCCTCCAGGTGGGCTTAGCCGCTGAAACTGGAAACTAATCACGGTTTGAGCATAATCCTCATCGGTGATGGTGCAAGACTGAATTGCCCCATCCTCATCGGTGACGATGCTAACGGCCTGGGGAGACACAATGCGGTGGGCATAGACTGCCTCGCGAGTGCCCAAAAAGCGGTTGACCGTGACCATCAGATCGTTGCTGTGGTCGGGCTGGTCATAGGTAATCGAAAACAGCGGCTTTTGACACAGCACATTAAAGTCGCCCAGCTCTTGATCTAATTGCTTGACAGTGATCAACCGACCCCGGTGCTCATCGGTGAGCTGGGCAAAAAACTCTTGCCAAATGCCGCGGGGAATATCGAGCTGATACCGCTTATAGGACAGTTCCAGATCCATCGTCTACCTCCTAACGATGGTGTTCAGAGTAGGTTTGATGTGTGTCATTGCTGTGCCAAGCATGTGACAAAAGGGCTAACTCTGGCCTGATTTGGCCTAGGCACCACCGCTGAGACGTGACTGAGACGCCACCGACACATCATCGCCACAACCGCTAACTACCGTTACTTGAAATGCACCGATTCCCTCTAGGAAAAGGACAAACGCTATGGAAACTATGGTTCGCGATCGCCAAATCTCACCCGTTGGCCTTCGACCCACTGCAAATCCTCCACGGGGGCATCTAGCCACCATCCCTAAAGCCCTCCCTGCCCACGACGCCGAAACCGTTGCCATGGGCCAGTGCGAACTGGGCAAAATTCGCCTGGAGATGGGCCGCTTTGAAGATGCCCTCGGGCTGTTTGAGCAGGCCCTAGCCCTACAGCCCCACGATGTCGAAAGCTGGCACAACCGAGCCGAGGCGCTCACCTGCCTGGGCCGCTACGAAGACGCCCTGGCTAGCCTAGAGCAGGCCCAGACCCTAGCCGGGTTTGCCACCCCTCGCCTGCTGGTGCAAAAAGCCGTGGTGCTGATCTGGCTCAGTCGTTTAGAGGCCGCCCTCACCTGCTGTAACCGCGCCCTCTGGCTCAACCCCAACCACAGTCAAGCCTGGCTCTTTCGTGGCGTTGCCCTCCAGCGCCTGGGGCGGTCTCAGGAGGCTCACCGCAGCTATCGTCGGGTTGCTCAGCCAGCCCTGGCGGCTGGGGCTCACTCCAACCTCCAGCGGCTTTGCCAAGACATTGTCCTCAGTCACCAAGCTAGCTAGCTCGGCGGACAGCCCTGAGTTCCTGAAGAATTGTTGGGCAAGGTTTGTTTTGCTGAGTTCAGATGTCGTTGTCACCCCTGGTTCCAGCTTGGGAGGAGTCAACTTTGCCCCCCTCACCGTGAGCTTTACAGGCTGTACTCGGTAAAGATTGGAGGCTTTACCAGATTCAGTACGTTCACAGAGCGGCAAGCCTAAAAAAAATCCCTCTCCTTTTTCGAGGAGAGGGATTTGAGGCATCAGACGTAGCTCAAGACATAACTGGTACCAGCACGATCTAGTTGCCGGGGGTGATTTTCTCTAGAACGTTTTCGATCTGGTCTTGCACGGTGGTAGCCGATTGAGAATCGGCGGGGGAGTTCATAGTGTCTAGGTCAGCATCGCCCTGCACTTCGTTGGGGCCTCGCTGGGCTTTGCGCTGCACCTCTTTCTGATTGCGAGGTTCAGCGTCAAGGGCACGCTCCGACGTTTCCTGGAGGTTATTCATCTGGGTGGTGCCATCAGTGGGGCTGCTGCTGGAGTTGCCAAAGGCCATTGCCGGGTTGGCCACCCCTAACAGCAAAAATAGCGAGGCCACTACCACCATAGAAATCCGAGCCAGGTTGCGGTTCAAGCGACGTAGAACGTGTTCCATTGGGATCATCCTTTCAACTCAGTTGTGTAAACGTTTTTTGAGGCCAAAAGCCGCCGTAGACGCAACCGAGGATCTGCGACAATCAGCCTTTCGACGGAGCCCCAGACGGCGCATACAGTGTTTTTGGCTACAGCACCACAACCCTAGAACACTGGAACAGAGTCAACATCGACCTTGAGATATACGTCCAACGACGTCTGCTTTAACTTTTGTTTCGCGTCCTGAGCTAATCGACAGCGGAGGTAGCTATGACGACATCGGGTTTTAGATGTGTTCTTCAATGCTTAAAATTGCTGGGTCAACCACTCAGCTACTTAAGCGTTGCAACAGCGCTGGGCCCTTTCTTCGACGCGCCCAACAGAAGGTTGAATTGACCGTGATTTATCCAATTTGTTAAAAACTGATTAAAAGTGCTGATTCTACAGCAGAAATTAAAATTTTCCTGATTCACCTAGTTTTAGGGTCTGAAGGTGACACGGCAGGATGCTTAAACTTTTTACTAACATTTTTGCTAAACTTTTCGCGGCGGATCTTGTTTAACACTTTATTTACCTAAATAGTTTCAATAGAGGTTAACAATGGTTTTTAAGTTTTTAAGGGAGTTAACCGCAATAAAATAAAAAAGGTTTCTACCCTAAGATAGATCACCCTTTCTATAAAAAGACTGATCATCAGGACATAGCTATAGTCTCGAAGCTATAGCCAATGAGACAGGATCGAAGATCAATTTAGCTCTTTGGGCTGGTCGAAGTTCTGGTTCAATCAAGTTTGGCTTAGCTAAGCCTATCCAGATAGCTGATTTAGCCGATTGGTGATCTGCCGCTGCAGCGTAGTCTTGCAGAGCCGCTAAATTCCTTTAGAGTTGAGGGCGGCTGGCGCTAGGTGCATCAGGCGTTACGGGAGAAAAGAATGTCCCCTCAGGGAACCGTCCAAGCTGTTTTTGCTGGCCCTGCCCCGCTGGCCGCGCTGCTGCGATCGCGCGATTGGTCGCAGACCCCGCTGGGCGACACCGCCACCTGGCCCGCCGCCCTCAAGACCACCCTGGGTATTGTGCTCAGCGCCGAGACGCCGATGGCCTGCGTTTGGGGGTGTGATCGCATTCTGCTGCACAATTCGGCCTGCGCCGCGTTGCTGCCCGTTGACCACACCCAGGGACAACCTTTAGCCGCCGTTGATGGCTGGGGAGCGGCAAGCAGCGTCGTTGAGCGGGTGTTTGTCGATGGGCGATCGCAGTCCTTCGACCTAATTCAAAACACCCTGCTGCACCGCTGGGCCTGTAGCCCCATCTGGGATGAGGCTGGCCAAATTGGTGGGGTGTTTATCACCGGTCAGCCCACCCACTGCCCCTCGACGGAGGGAGCTCTGCGCAAGAGCGAAGAGCAGCTGCGCCTGGCCCAGCAGGGCGCTGAGGCCGGTCTGTGGGATTGGGACATGGTCGCCAATGACGTCACTTGGTCCGAAGAGTACTATCACCTCTACGGCTTACCCCTGACTGTGACGCCCTCCTACGACAGCTGGTTGGCCAGCATTTCGCCCCTCGATCGCCCCCACGTTGAGCAAAAAGTCCGTGAGGCCATTGAGCGGGGCAAAAACCTGAAGGTCAGTTTTCGCATTGCCCACCCCGAGGATGGCCGTCGCTGGCTCATGGTCAGGGGGCAGACCTTCTACGACGCCACGGGCAACCCCATTCGCATGACCGGCATTGCCATCAACGTCACCGAGCAAAAGCGCTTTGAGCAAGCCCTCATCGGTAGCGAAGCCATTGCCCGCACCCAGGCCGAAGAGCTGGCCGCCCTGATGGAAGCCACCCCCGCCGCCATCTGGATTGCCCACGATGTCGATTGCCGCCAGATGACGGCCAACCGCATGGCCCACCAGCTCATGCAGGCGGAGCCAGGAGCCCTGCCCACGGCGACCCCTTGGATCGGCGGCGGTACACTGCCGTTTAAGCAGTACAAGCAGGGGCAAGAACTGCTGCCCCAGGATCTGCCGATGCAAAAGGCCATTCGCACCGGGCAGGAGGTGACCGACGAAATTGAGTTTGTCTACCCCGACGGCACGGTGCGCTACATCTACGGCAAGGCGGTGCCGCTCTATAACCCCAGCGGTGAAGTGCGGGGCGCGATCGCAGGCTTTACCGAAATCACCGCGCTCAAACAGAGCGAGCACGAGCGCGAGCAGCTGCTCCAGCGCGAGCGCTTCGCCCGCGAAGAGGCCGAGCAGGCCAACCGGCTCAAGGATCAGTTTTTGGCGGTGCTCTCCCACGAGCTGAGATCGCCCCTCAACCCCATCCTGGGCTGGGCCAAGCTGCTGCAAACCCGCAGCTTTGATGCGGCTAAGACCGCCCAGGCCCTGGCCACCATTGAGCGCAACGCCCTGCTGCAAACCCAGCTGGTCGATGACCTGCTCGATCTGGCCAAAATTTTGCGCGGCAAGCTCCACCTCAACCCGGTGCCGGTTTACCTGGCTGGTGTCGTCGAGTCGGCGATAGAGACGGTAAAGACCTCGGCAGCGGCCAAGAGCATTGCCCTCCAGCTCCAGCTCGATGCCACGATTCAAGTGGCGGGCGATAGCGCCCGGCTCCAGCAGATTGTCGGCAATTTGCTCTCCAACGCGATCAAATTTACCCCCAGCGAGGGCCAGGTCGCCGTCACCCTACGCTCCATCGATGACCAGGCTGAAATCAGCGTCAGCGACACGGGCATTGGCATCAGCCCAGAGTTTTTGCCCCACCTGTTTGAGTCCTTTCGGCAGGAGGATGTTTCGATCACGCGCAAGCACGGCGGGCTGGGGCTGGGGCTGGCGATCGTGCGCCAGCTAGTCGATATTCACGGCGGCACCATCACCGCCCGCAGCCCTGGGGAGGGACAGGGGGCCACCTTTAGCGTGCGGCTGCCGCAGCTGTCGATGGAGGGCCGCGCTACCCCCGCCGCCGCGCAGCCCCGACCGGCCTTCGACCTCAGCGGCGTTCGCATCTTTTCGGTGGATGACTCGGCTGACACCCGCGAGTTTTTGACGGTGCTGCTAGAGCAGTACGGCGCTAGTGTGATTACCGCCGGATCGGCCAGCGAAGCCCTCGCCGCCCTCAGAACCCTGCGTGCCGACGTGCTGATTAGCGACATCGGCATGCCCGAAATGGATGGCTATAAGCTGATTCGCCGAGTGCGCGCCCTGCCCCCTGAGCAGGGGGGAGACATTCCGGCGATCGCCCTCACCGCCTACGCCCGCGACGAAGACCAGCAACAGGCCTTGGCCAGCGGCTATCAGCGCCACCTCAGCAAACCCCTCGACCTCGAAAAATTGGTGCAGGCCGTCGTCGAACTCACCCAGGCGCGTTTGTAACCGAAGGGAGGCAGGGGTGAAGGGTAACGTTTCGGCTCCCTTCACCCTTGCCGTTCCCTACCGAGTGACGCTGAGCGCTTGGAGCACGGCCTGGGCTGCCGCCTCAGAGGAGGCCGGATTTTGCCCGGTGATCAGAAGGCCGTCGTGCACCACATGCACCTGCCAATCTTCGGCTTTAGAGTAGTTGCCGCCGTTCTGCGTCAGCATGTCTTCTACCAAAAAGGGCACCACGTCGGTCAGGCCCACGGCGGCTTCCTCGCTGTTGGTAAAGCCGGTCACGGCTTTGTTTTGCACCAGGGGCGAGCCGTCGGGCGCTTTGGCATGGCGCAGCACCCCAGGGGCGTGGCACACGGCAGCCACGGGCTTGTTTGCCCCATAAAAGGCCTCAATTAGGGCAATGGAATGGGGGTCGGCGGCGAGATCCCACAGCGGGCCGTGGCCGCCAGGATAAAACACGGCGTCGTAGTCGGTGGCGGACAGCGTAGCCAGCACGGCGGTGTTGGCTAAAGCCTGCTGCGCGTCGGGGTCTTGGCTAAAGCGATCGGTGGCCTCGGTTTGAGCATCGGGGGCGTCGCTTTTGGGGTCTAGGGGAGGTTGCCCGCCCTGGGGTGAGGCCAGGGTAATCTCGGCCCCGGCATCTTTAAACACGTAGTAGGGGGCGGCAAATTCTTCTAGCCAGAAGCCGGTTTTTTTGCCGGTGTCGCCCAGCTGGTCGTGGGAGGTCAAAATCATCAGAATTTTCATGGGTTATTCCTGCTAATAAAGTTCGAAAGCGGTTTAGACAGAGGTGGCCCCAGCCGTACCTAGAGCAGCTCTGCCAGGGTCTGGCTCAGTTGCTCTAGGTCGAGGGGTTTGCTCAGGTGGCGCTGAAACCCGGCGGCGAGGGCGCGATCGCGGGTTTGTGCATCGACGTAAGCGGTGAGGGCGATCGCCGGAATCAGCCCGCCCTGGGCCGCTGGCTGCTGTCGCAGGGTCTCAATCAGCATAATGCCGTCTTTTTCAGGCATGCCGATGTCGCTAATCAGCACATCGGGATGGTGCTGCTCGATCAGCTGTAGGCCCACCTCGACCGATTCAGCGACCAGCACCTCCATGCCGTAGTCTTCCAGCAGGGCGGTTAACAGGTGCAGCGAATCGAGGTCGTCGTCGACCACTAGAACCCGACGCCCGCCCAGGGTGAGGGCACCGGGGGTGGCGGCCGGGGATGGGTCCGTCGGGGTAGCCTGTAGAGGCAGTCGCACCGTAAAGGTCGCCCCCTGGCCGATGCCTGGGCTGATCGCCGACACCTCGCCGCCGTGCTGCTCCGTCAGGTAGCGCACGATCGCCAAGCCCAGACCCAGCCCGCCAAAGGCGCGGGTGCTGCTGCTGTCGGCCTGGCGAAAGCGCTCAAACACGTGGGGTAGGAAATCGACGCTGATGCCCTGGCCGTTGTCGGCCACCTCAACAATGGCGTAGTTGCCATCCTGGCGCAGCCCAACGGTAACGGTACCGCCCTTAGGGGTGAACTTAATCGCATTGGAGAGCAGGTTCCACACAATCTGCTGAAGGCGGTTGTGGTCGCCCGCCACTGGCTCCAGGTCAGGGGCAAACTCGGTGGTCAGGGTGATGGCCTTGGCCTGGGCCGCGAGCTGCACGGTCTCTAGGGCGGCCTGAACCACGCTAGACAGCCTCACCGACTGAATGTTGAGCTGTAGCTTGCCGCGCAAAATGCGCGACACATCGAGCAGATCTTCGATCAGCTCGGCCTGCACTTTGGCGTTGCGCTCAATGGTTTCGAGGGCGCGGGTGCGGGTGGTTGCGTCGAGGGGGCGCGATCGCAGCAGCGAGACCCAGCCCAAAATCGGGTTCAGGGGCGTGCGCAGCTCGTGGGAGAGCATCGCCAAAAACTCGTCTTTGATGCGGTTGGCCGCCTCGGCCTCAGCGCGGGCCACGCGCTCCTGCTCCAGGGCGCGATCGCGCTCCACCAGCGCCATTCTCTGGTCGTGAATATCCGTCAGGGAGCCAAACCACCGCAGCACCTCCCCCTGCTCATCCCGCAGGGGAAATGCCCGCACCAGGTGCCAGCGATACTGGCCATCGGCGGCCCGCTGGGGCCGGGTCTCTAGGGTGAGCGGCAGCCCCTTGTGCAGCGCCTCATCCCAGGCGCTCTGGCCGCGATCGCGATCGTCGGGGTGCAGCACCGCCAGCCAGCCCTCGGCAAAACTCTGGGCCGGGGAGAGGCCGGTGTAGTCGTACCAGCGCTGGTTGCAGTACTCCAGCTGGCCGTCGGGCAGCGCCGTCCAAAACATCTGCGGCATGGAGTTGGCCAGGGTGCGAAAGTGCAGTTCGCTCTTGCGCAGGGCCGCCTCCACCTGCTTTTGCTCGGTCACATCGGAGCTGATTTCTAAAACGGCGTCGGGTTCGTTGGCCGGGGTAGATTGCAGCGTCCAGCGGCTGTTGGTGACAATTGAGCGGCCATCGCGGGTGGTCTGCGTCAGCTCCCCCGTCCAGTAGCCCTCCTGCAAAATGGCCTCGCGAATCGCCTCCATCGGCTCGGGCAAAACGGTTTTGAGCAACTCTGTGGTCGACTGCCCGATCGCCTCCGCCGCCGACCAGCCGTAGCGCCGCGCTGCCCCCTGGTTCCAGTAGGTAATGGTGGCCGTGTCGAGGTCTTGAATAATAATGCTGTCGTTGGCCAGATCGAGCATCTGCATTTGCTGATAGAGCTGGCGCTGGCTGTTTCTGCGATCGGTCACATCGCGAAAATAGATCGCCAGCCCGTTGGCCAAAGGGTTAATGTGCATCTCAAACAGGCGATCGGGGTGCGCCACCCCTGGGGTTTCGACGATCAGCGACTGTCGAGTCGTCATCGCCCGCTTAAATGATTCCCCCATGGCGCTGCCCTCTAGATTGGGCAGCACCGCCCAAATCGACTGCCCCAGCATCACCTCTAAAGGACGATGGAACAGATGCTGAGCCTGGGGGTTAATGTACACAAACCGCCACTGCAAATCGACCGCGTAAAAGCCGTCGGTAATGCTCTCTAAAATGGCCGTCACCCACTGGTTGGTAGAGCGTAGGGAGGACTCGCTTGCTTGCAGCTGTAGGGAACTGTGCTCTAGGCGGTAGCGAGTCGTCCGCAACGAGCCACACAGCAGGCTCAGCGCGACACCTTGCACCACAAAAACTACAACTCGCACAAGGGCCGAAGCATCTAAACTCAGGCTGTACTGCGGGGCCATAAAAAAATAGTTGCTGACTAGGGCAGATAGCCCCGTCGTCAAAATCCCGCTGGCAGAACCGCCCCACCATGCGGCTATCACCACCGACCCAAAAAACAGCAGAAACGGGGTCATGGTCATATTGGCGATCGGATTCGGCAACCCCATCAGCAAGAGCGCCATCGTCACGCTCAAAACCGCTATGCCATAGGTTTTAGGACGCAAATAGAGATGAACATTCATAGCAGCCTGACGGTATGAAGCATTTAGGACGATAGCTAGCTGCCTCTAGCCTACAGCTCCCCCACAATAAACCTCTAACCCAGCCTGTTCTACCGTCTTCTAGCTAGATCTAGCTTGAGAGGGCAAGTTCCTTCAGTCATATATCTCTGGGTATAAATTTAAGTGCACCCATAGGGCCGGGCGATCGCCGCCAGCCTACAGGCCATCCCAATCAAGCCAAACTACAATCGCAAACGGTCTTTTCAGCAAATTCTGGCCAAAATTATCGGCAAAGTTTGGCCCTGGCCCTAGAGCTCTACTTCAAAATTTGGGTTCACCCCACAGAAAGATAACCCCACCGAAGTCGGTCGTTACAGTGGGGCCAGACTCTTATCTAAAGCAGCATTTCGCCGCAAATTGTCTGGGAAGGGTTCGTGCTTACACAGGGATAAATCTTCCTAAGTTGCCCCCTAAAACGAGTAGTCAAAAGCGAGCAGTGGCCGCTAAATGTCGTCCCTAGCGACTGCAAATTTTCGTTTGATTAGAGGTTGGGCTTCGCCCAGCGGCGCACCACATTCCTCATCAATCAATCCTCATCAATTAATCAGGAGCAGAATCCATGACCATCACCCCCGATCAAATTCCCGCCCAGCACCAGGAGCGCACCCCGGCCCTAGAGTCAGACATGGTGCCTCGGCCGCAGTACGACGACCCCAACTACAAGGGCAGCGGCAAACTGCAAGACAAAGTCGCCCTAATTACAGGCGTCGATAGCGGCATTGGCCGTTCTGTAGCGGTCTACTACGCCAAAGAAGGGGCCGACGTTGCCATCGTCTATTTTGATGAGCACGACGACGCCAAAGAGACCCAGCAGGCTGTAGAAGACTACGGCCGCCGCTGTTTGCTGATTCCGGGCGATATTCGCGGCGAAGATTTTTGTCGCGAAGCCGTGGAAAAAACCATTGAGGCGTTTGGCAAACTCGATATTTTGGTCAACAACGCGGCGGTGCAGTACCAAGAGCCCAGCCTCGACGAAATCGACGCCGCCCGACTGGGGGATGTTTTTGCTACCAACATCTTCTCGATGTTTTACTTTGCCAAGGCGGCCACTCCCCACATGAGGCCGGGCAGCTCGATCATCAACACCACCTCGGTCAACGCCTACAAGGGCAACCCCAGCCTGCTGAGCTATTCCACCACCAAGGGGGCAATTTTGGCCTTTACCCGCTCCCTGGCTGGCCCGATGCTAGAAAAGGGCGTTCGCGTCAATGGCGTCGCCCCCGGCCCGATCTGGACACCGTTTATTCCCGATGCGTTTTCGGGCGATGATGTCGCAAACTTTGGCAAACAGGTACCGATGCAGCGGCCAGGGCAACCCAAGGAAGTCGCGCCCAGCTTTGTCTTTTTAGCCTCCGAAGATGCATCCTATATGGCAGGCCAGGTACTGCACCCCAACGGCGGCGTGGTCGTCAACGGGTAGGGCAGTGCTGGTGGCCAATCAAATTTAAGCCCAGGGAGAGGTGGCGATCGCAGCCTCTCCCTTTATATTGCTCTGGTTAACCCTGGGTTGGGCCAGCAATTGCGGCGAAGGCTATGGCTAATATTCCCGTCGAGCCGGGTATTGACAGTACGCTGGGGCTGCTACGCGACGGCTATAGATTCATTGGCAAACGGTGCGATCGCATGGGAACCGATGTTTTTCAAACTCGGCTGCGGCTCCAAAAAACCATCTGCATGCGGGGGGCAGCGGCGGCGGAACTGTTTTACGACAATGCCAAATTCTCTCGCAAAAATGCGGCCCCTGGGCGGGTCAAAAAGACCCTGCTGGGCGAAGGCGGCGTTCAGGGGCTAGACGGTGCCAGCCACCGCCAGCGCAAGCAGATTTTTATGGGTTTAATGACCCCCGAGCGACTACAGCAGCTCAGCGATCTCACCCTGCACCACTGCCGCCAGTACGCCCAACGGTGGCAGCAGCAGGGTCAGGTCGTGCTGTTCGGGCAAATCAACGAAATTCTCTGTCGGGCCGTCTGCGAATGGTCGGGGGTGCCCCTACCCGCGAGCGACGTGGCCCGACGCACCCTAGAGCTCGCCGCCATGATCGACGGTGTGGGTGGCCTGGGGCTGAGGTATTTGCGGGGCGTTCAGGCCCGCCAGCGGGTTGAGGCCTGGATCGCCGAGGTGATTGAGCAAGTGCGGTCGCAGCAGCTTCAGGTGCCTGAGCAGACGGCGTTGGCAGCGTTTGCCCTCCACCGCGACGCCAACGGCAACCAGCTCGACAGCGCCACGGCGGCGGTGGATTTGATCAACGTGCTGCGCCCTACCGTGGCCATCGGTCGCTATGTGGTTTTTGCCGCCCTAGCCCTGCATCAGCACCCCCACTGTGCCCCAAAACTCACGGGCGATGACCCTGACTACACCACCCAATTTGTTCAAGAAGTGCGGCGATTTTACCCCTTCTTCCCCTTCGCTGCGGCGCGCACTTGCCAAGGGTTTGATTGGCAGGAGTATCACTTTCCTAAAAATACGTTGGTATTGCTAGATCTCTACGGCACCAACCACGATGCCGACCACTGGCGAGAGCCCGATCGCTTTTGGCCAGAACGATTTAGCCAGTGGCAAGAAGATGCCTTTGACTTTATTCCCCAGGGCGGCGGCAGCTACAACGAAAACCATCGCTGTGCTGGAGAATGGCTGACAATTAAGCTGATGGAGCAGATCCTAAATTTTCTAGTTAACGAGATTGAGTACGACGTACCGCCGCAAAATCTAGAGGTCACGCTATCGAGAATGCCGACCCTGCCAGAAAGCGGCTTTGTGATGGAGAACGTCCGGTTCAAGAGCCAGTGACAATGGTAGGGGGTGGGGGCGATCGCTCCGCCACGGCTGCTAAACCCGGGTCTGAACCCCAACCTTGGTGCTTCGGGCAGGGGCAAACGGCCATTTGCCCCTGCCCAAATTTATGCCTCAATTTCAGCAATACCGGTTCTGCATGACATGACAAACTAGGTCTGCGGGCCAAACTATTTTGGTTCTGATTTATCTATCTCCAGAGTTCATTTAGCTCCCCCGGAGGAGTGATTTTTCCTGGGTTGCCGAAACTTATTATTAGTGGTGCGCTGGGTCTTGAGTTATCTATCCCAGGTTTTATCCTAAGTTTTTTCTTTTCAAAGGGATCGCTATGCAAGGCAATTGCTTAACAGCAATTCCCAGTTTTGTCGCTGAGCAACTGGATGACGGCACGCTTCAGCCCACTGCCACCTTAGTCATTAAGCCACCGCTGCCCCAGACGCGAGTTTCTGTAATTGTGCCGGTGCGCAATGAAGCAGAAATGCTGCCCACAACGCTGCAAGCCCTGGCCGATCAGATTGATTTTGAGGGCAACTGCCTCGACTTCAAAAGCTACGAAGTAATTGTGTTTGCCAACAACTGCACTGACGCCTCGGCGGCGATCGCCCGCCAGTTTGCCCAGCAGCATCCCCAGTTTCAGCTACATGTGATCGAGCAAACCCTCCCCCAGGCAGAAGCCCACATTGGCCGCGTGCGACGCACGCTGATGGATGAAGCCCACCGGCGGCTTCAAGGGCTGGGGCAACGCCACGGCATTATTGCCTCCACCGATGGCGATAGCCAGGTCGATCGCCAGTGGATTGCGGCCATGCGGCACGAGATCGCCCAGGGGGCCGATGCCGTAGGCGGGCGCACGGTCACCCACCGGGCCGAGCGAGCCGCCCTCGATCGGGCAACGAAAACCTCTTACCTGCGCTTTGTGGGGTATCGATACCTGGTCAAGCAGCTAGAAGACTACCTCGATCCAGACCCCTTTGATCGAGCCCCCCGACACTACCAGTTTTTTGGCGCCAACTTTGCGGTCACCCACGAGATGTATGCCCTGGCGGGGGGCATGCCCCTGCTGCCCACCTCCGAGGATGTGGCCTTTCACCAGGCGATCGTTAAAGTCGGGGCCAAGGTACGTCACAGTACGCTGATGCGGGTGACCACCTCGGCGCGCCGCCAGGGGCGAGCAGCCCAAGGCCTAGCCGATCGCCTCAGCCAGTTTCAGACCCTGGGGCAGCGGCAGCAGTCTTTTTTGGTGGCATCGGCAGCCGAGGTCAGGGCAAAACTGCTGGTGCGTCGCGATCTGCGCCGCTGCTGGATGCAGGCCACCAGCGATCAGCTGCGCGCCGCGCTGGCTCCCCAACGGCTGGCCCAGCTGGCGAACCGCTTGACGGTGCCTCTGGCTGAGCTGCACGAGGCGATCGAGCAGTCAGTGACCTTTGGGGAGCTGGTGCAGCGAGTTGAACAGTGCCAGCAGACCATGGGCGTGTGGCAACAGCAGTGGACAGCGGTACCGATCGAACTGGCGATCGCCGATCTGCGCCTCTGTCTCCATCAGCAGCGCCAGCAGGCTCTCACTACGGACGCTCGTAGAGGTCTAGGCGGTAGTCGGCCGTACGGCGACTGTACAAATGGCTGAGCGGTGCGATCGCCGCAAAATCTTGAAAGGCATTGTGCACATCGTCACCCCGTAGGGGGTAGCTGGGAGCGTCGTGCAGCCAGTGCACCAGCAGCAGCTGCCCGCCGGGCTCCAGCGACTCGTAAATGCGCTGCTGGGCCTTGAGCAGATCGGCTCGGCACCAGTAGTAGCCCACCTCTGACAGCAAGACCAGGTCAAAGCTGTCGCGGGGATACTCGTGGGGCACATTCATCAACTGAAAGCGCACCTGGGGAAGATACTGGCAACGCTCTATGGCCCGCTCCTGAGCCAGGGCAGAGATCTCTACCGACAGCAGCGCGTCGCAGCGGGGGGCCAGCTGCTCGGTGAGCACCCCAATCGAGCCGCCGATTTCAAAGGCCGAGCGGTAGCGCGGTTTGGTCAGAGCCGCCAGGGTGGCGGCGTACTTGGCCGCTTCGTACTCGCTGGTTTCAAACCGCCAGGGGTCGGGGTCGGCCTGGTAGAGGGTGTCAAAAAAATCGGCAGCGAGGGATTGCTCGGTCATGAAGTTTGCTCCAAATAAATTTCCCAGGGGTGGAGAAAGTTGGCAATCAGCTCAGGTAGTAGGCGAAACCCGGTGGGGTCATCCTGAATCAGATCGGTGGTTTGGGAGCGGTAGCAGTGGATCGCCTGGCGCTTAAGCTCAACCTGGGCTGACACACCCAGTCGCCACACCCGATAGCCCTCGGCCAAGGGCTGACGCTGGCGAGGGTCCCAGTCCCAAATTGGGTATTCGAGGCAGCGAGGCGGTTGGGGAAGGCTGGCGATCGCCCCCTGCACCAGTTGCCAACTGGCCCGATGGTCGCGGTGGGGGTCAAACTGATAGGGCACAAAAATGGTCTGGGGAGCCGTCTGACGCAGGTAGGTCTGGAACAGTTCTAGGGCCGTCTGGGCGGCGATCGGGGGTGCTGCCGAGGGGCGATCGCCGGGACGCGACAGATGGGGCACCTCCCCATCGGGCAAGTTCAAAAACGTGACGCAGTCGGCGTCTACCTGAAGCAGCGCCAGGGCGGCCAAGGTTTCGGCCTGGCGCACCTGGCGCAGCCGAGCGGGCGGATACTGCTGCGATCGCGGATGGGAACGGGTGCCGTCGCTGATCACCAGCACATGTACCGGGCAGCCCCTGGCCCGCAGCTGGGCGATCGCGCCGCCACAGCCCAGGGTTTCGTCGTCGGGGTGAGGGGCTACCACCAGCACCGGCGCGTTGAGGGTAGACAATCGCAGCGGTAGGGCCACCGCCCCAAAGGGCGACGGGGCCGGTGAATGCTCTAGGCTCACCATAGGCGACTGGCCGGGGTCGTTTGAGCCAGAGCATAGCTCCCTACCCCCGCCAGGGCCGCGTCAAAGGCGGGCTGCCGCAGATACAGGGTCAAATCGCGAATTACCCGCTCCATGGCGTGGGGCGGCAGCAGCCCGCGGGTGCCCACCGATCGCTGGCACAGCTGCATAGTATCGATGCAAATTTGCTCGATGGCCGTGCGCATCATGTTGGCGTAGGCCACCAGCCGCGCCTGGTGGGGGTGCGTGACCTGGGGGGTGCCGCCAAACTGCGGGTCATAGTCAGCCAGGCGATCGGCGGCCCCGCGCAGCCAGAGGTTGCCGCTCTCCAGGGCGATCGCCATCTGGCCCAGCCGCTCTTGCTGGTAGGGATGTTCGGTGCGCTGCTCGCCCTGCAAATACTGCCGCGTCAGGTCAAACAGCGCCTCGGCCCCGCCCAGCTGCACCGCCGCCAAGCGCACCACCCCAGCGGTCAGCCAGGGCTGCCGCAGGTAGTCGCCCGGCTGGCCAATCAGCGCCTCGGCCCCCAGCTCTACGCCGCTAAAGTCAATTTTGTAGCTGGCGGTGGCCCGCATGCCCATGGGCTGCCACCAGTCGCGATCGCAGCTTATGCTCACCTCATCCATGGGCACAATGCACATTTGCCACGACCCATCGGGCAGCTTGCCGTTGACGAAGGGGCGCTCCACATAGCCACCCCCCGAGCAAAATGTCTTGGCCCCCTCTAGCCGGTAGCGATTGGGGCCACTGGGCACCAGGTGCAGACCCTCAGCATCTTCAGCATTCCAAACGCCAAACAGCTTGTGCTGGTCGCGAGCCTCTCGACCATAGCGCTCAACCTGCTCCGCCGTGCCAAAGGTTTGAATCAGCTGTAACGCATTCACATGGCCCTCGTACACCCGCCCGATGGCTAGATTGCCTCGACCAATGTGCTTGAGCAGTCGCAGCAGGTCGTGGGTCGTGTCGGATTCAATGCCTAGGCCGCAGCCGCCTAGATTAACGCGCAGCGGGGCAGCCAAAAATCCTGCTCTGGCCAACTGCTCAAACTCGTCCACCGGAAACGCCCCCGGCTGATCAACCGCCGCCGCCTGGGCGGCAAAGTCATCGGCCATCTGCACAGCCAGTGGCAGCAGATCGGCGATCGCCAGCTCAGGCGCTAGCGGCAACGTTAACAGTTCAGCAATAATAGGAACACCTCCTGAGACAGGCATTGCAAAGAGAAAGGACATCTGCCCCCACCCACGTTGAAACGTTGGGGATGTTCCTAAGAATGACAGATGCTTAACCTGCGCCCCTCTACCCTTCGAGGTATTTGAAAGCTGGCTAAAACTCAACTGAGCAAAGGCTAATCTGTACCGCTGTGGGGCAATAAAAAGCTACCAGCTCAATCAATGCCTCAATGGTGAATAGAGTTACAAGGCCGTCATCACTTTTAGAAACTCCTCCGACAAGCATGACGTTGTCGCACTCTTTTGACGAAACAGCACGCCAGCCAAAAAGTAAATTCTTTCTGAGAAAAAGGCTTGCCCACAGCGCTGAAGTTCTGCAATGGTATTTCTAACCTTGGGTTCAGAGCTGTAGTAGCCAAACTTGAGCGGAGTGACCATAAAATCGACCACATCGTAACCGAGGTTCACAGCGTGATTCACAGTGTCAACGGGGTTCGAATAGGCCGAAATCATTAGCATTACCTGCTCACAGCCTAGCGCCAGGAGTTGCTTAGTAATACCTGCTCCATCAGCGCCACCGTGCAAAGAGGGCATATACAACTGGTTATCTGGAGCTGGTAGATAGGGAGGATTGGCAACCAGGTAGCGCGCTTTTTCTGGGGAGCTATTAAAGAAGCAGGTATTGTGAACTTGATAGTAGGGTGCTAGACCATACTCCTCAATTCTGAGCTTTGCCAAACGATAGGCATCTGCATTTAGCTCGTACCCTTGAATCGTTCCATTAAAGGCACTTCTGAGCAAGGCCTGAATCACAGGGCTGCCGTCGCCGGAGCCAAACTCGAAGATGGTGTCTGCTGAAGTGCTTTGCGATAGCACCATCTTTTCTAGACACTGGGCATAAAATTGAGACTCTTCAGGGCAGAAAAAAACCCGATTGGGAGACTTAACCTCGATCGCAGCATCAGAGACCAACACAGTTTTGTTCATGGCAAGAAAAAGATAAGGAGGTGAAAAGTAGATTGAAGCGTTAGGCCAGGGAAATTTGGGGCAAGGGAGCCGTGGCCTGCTTGATGCACTGAATGATTGCATTGCCAGCGCGATCGCCAATGTATTTTTCCTGAGCGTAGCCCAGCAAAATTTCCCAGGCGTTATCGGGATACTGCTCTGCCAGAGGCAGCGCAACATCTTGCAGCATCCACAGACCGTGGCGCTCATCTTCGCGAATATGCAGTTCCCAGTATCCTGACGACTCTTCGCTGAGGTTCAAGCGCTGGGCCGCCATCAAATAATCGGTGTAAATCGAGGGGCCAACAATTTCAAAATAAGTGAGCCCGCCGTTGTAGCGTAGGAAATGGCGCTTGCATTCGGTTAGCAAAAAGTTGTGGTTAATGCTGGCCAAAAGCTGCCAAGGAGCAAGGTCAAAATATCCTTCCGCCTTGGTATTTAGGTTCATTTCGGCCATCATTTTAGCGAAAAAGGTAGAGTGCTTACGGGCCAGGCGACCGTTGCCATACTCTTCCATCAGGACACGAATCAACATGGCCTGGACTTCGTTACTTGCTCCCCCCAGAATGCGAGACATGCGGCTAGCTTCTACTAGACCGTCGAGGGAGGCGATCGCCAGCAGCCATCGATAGCCCTCTCGATCCAAATTCTCTCGCAGGAAGCGTCTGTTTTCGGTGACGGGTGGGTTTAAATCGGCCTCATACCAGTCCCGCAGGGTTTGGGCTACATTCTGTTGCTGAAGCGATTTAACATCTATCTGCCCCAGTTCCCAGGCTTGCCAAACCGACTCAATGCGATCGCGCACCCACTGCAAATACAGCGATCGCTCGTTTTTGTAGTGAGATAAATCGTCGTACCAGAATAAATTGAGACGATTGATGCGATACAAAACGCGCTGTAGAAACCGGTGGGCAGCATCATCACCAGATTCAGAAGGATCTGCATAGGCTAGAGGAATTGCGGCTGAAATCGCAGCCTCTAACTCTCGGGTGCAGTCGGGTACTTGCGTGACCTGTTGATCGAGGTTTTCAAGGTTTAGCAGCTCGATCAGCTGTTTTTCTGCGGCAACAAAGTCAAAATTTTCGCCAATTGAGGAGCCACGTTTCTCGCTTTTTGTCCTCATGTCGCGGTTGCTGATAACGGAAAACATGGTTCTCCTTGAGAATCTCTTTGCTTAAATAACTGTAGCGATTGGCACAAAATAACCTATCCGTCCCCAGGCAGAATCTTTATCGGTCTGTTGTAGATCCTCTTTATGTGGAGAAGTTTTTTCTGTCTCTTGGAAAAATAAGCAACGTCTGATTTTATAGACGCTGCTTATTCCTAGAATATGTCTCTAAGAGGGCGTTTGAAAAGTGAGTTGCTGTAGCTTTAGTTACTTGCCGATCTCCCCTGCCCCTCAAAAAAGGAGGGGTTGAAAGTCCCCCTTTTTATAGACGCTTGCGGCTTCCCGCAGGGCAGGGAAATTTAGGGGGATCCTCACTTCCGCCACAAAAAAGAGGACTTTTCAAACATCCTCTAACAATGAGTCATTGCTTTAAAATAGCCTTCTCGGGATCTCGTTTGGAGACACCTCTGGTAAGCTCATTTTTGCCCATCAAATAATGTTTTCTACTCTTGATTCATCCAGGGTAGAAATTTTCCTCAGGGCTCTTTTAAAGGTCGCCTTCAATCGTCAGACTTTTTCAATGTCCAAGACAAGGTTTTGCGGGGAGCCTCTACCAAAGCTTTAGTTAATGCCTCGTTAGAGTCAAACTGAAGCTGCGATAGATAAGAGGCATCAACCATAACCGCGAATTTGTCGCAGGAAAATGGCCAGGGCGTGACGCACAAATCGCCGGAGTCTAGCTCATGAATGCTGTAGCGCTCACCATCGGGGCCGTTGGTAATCTCGAGCTTACGCCCGCCCACAGGTATCTGGCGCTGGGACAAAATGAGCGATAGGCGATCGCACCATCGCATGTAGGTATAAGCCTTTTCAGCATCCTCTTTGGTAATCTCAAGCTCGGCCTGCCACTGGGCCTGGCGGCGGCGCTGTTCCTTTAAAAAATTCGCCATGTCTGGATCATCATCTTCTTTTCCCTGGTTTAAAAAGCAGAGGTGCATGGAGATTAGCATCGCTACCCAACGGCCCTGGTAAAGCGCTTCATCAGCATGCTTTTGCAGTTTGTCGACGGGCGATTCTTCATCAAGGGTGAAGTCGAGGGGTGCTCCAGCCTCGGTGAGTTGGTTGCCTTCCCACTCTTTTTCGAGGTGGTCGTGGTGGGCGATCGCAGCAATAGTTTCGTAGAGCCGGTAGGTTTTTTTGCTAAAGTCCCAATGGCCGGCGATTTGAGCCGCTAAAAGGGCATGGGCACGGTGATAGATAATTTCCCAGCCGTCGCTTTGAAGATTGACAATCATAGAGCTTGAATTCAAAAAATAAAGTAAGCAAGGCCGGTAACGCTGTCATTGTTGACGCAGAAAATAGCTAGAGCTAGAGCTAGAGCTAAAGCCACCTATTTAGCAAATATCCAGACGGAAAACTATAGGGTTCCTCCGTCTGGATACTAGTTTAATGACGTGCTTGGCTCAGGTCAAAACCTAGCTATTGGGTCGGTTGGGAGCTAAGCGATCGACGGTGTCGGCGGCTCCGTTGACCATGTCTCGGGCGTTGTCAGCCGCGTTGTCAGCGGCGCGCTGGGTCGATTGACCGATATTTTTGGCGGCTTGCTTAGCCGACTGGCCAACTTCTTTGCGAGTTTCGTTAGCCCGCTGCCCCAGGGGTTTGTCAACGTTTTCTTGAATCCGCTGCTCAGCCTGGCGAATCATGCGATCGGCCTTGGCGTCAGCCCCACGGGTATCCATGTCGGTGTCTTTGTGGGGATACATGCCCTCACTCTTGGGTGGGTTAACGCTGCCAGAGCTGTTGCTAGGGGGCACTGCGGCCTGGGTCGCGCCACAGGCCGTGGTCGTCAGCACCACTAAGCCAGCCAAAAAGACAACGGCCCACTGCCGCCAAGCGCTAAAGTTGAAAACACGTTTTAGGGTTTGCATAGCTAATGCTCCTTTGAAGAACTAAATTTGGACAATGTGCGATTTTTTTGGAAATCTTTGAGAGGGCATTTGAAAAGTGAATTGCTGTAGCTTTAGTCACCGGCTGATCCCCCCTGCCCCCTTAAAAAGAGGGGTTAGAAGTCCCCCTTTTGAATAGGGATTCAGGGGGATCTCCCCCTTTGCTACAAGAAGCAAGACTTTTCAAACATCCTCTAAGAGAAGTTTTTGGAAGAAAAGGCCGTCAATAAAATCTTCCTTAACCTTAATCAGCGGGTTGTAAAGCGTTTCAGAATCAAGGAAGATTGACCTATCCACGAATTTCAGCGAATTGAGCAGACTACATTTGGCTCTGCAGAGACTGCTTGCTCTCCTTAAAGAGCCTGCCCAGCTGCTGCTGCTCTTCACTCGACAGATTTTTGCGAATGGCGGCAAACATGGTGCTTTCCTCTTGGCGAGTGTGGTCACCCACCATAGCCTTGAGCTGCTTGATTTTGGCCATAAACTCATCACCCGCCGAGGGCATGGCTTTGATCTCGTTCAGCAGGGTTTCCATTTCAGCCTGCTCAGCGTAAAGCTCCTGGGTGTCATCGTTACCGTAGAACGGCTTCACGGCAGGGTAGACCACAGCTTCTTCGGCCTTGGCATGCACCAAAAGATCCTTGTACAGCTGGCCAAACAGCACTTTGATTTGGTCGGCGCTGTCCGCGTTTCTGATTTCGCTCATCAGGGTCTTGGCCTTTTGGTGATCCATAAAGATCAAGTCCATGACGTCGGCGGATTCTTTGTTGGAGGTTTGAGTGGTGGCGCTGCCCACGATGCCGGTGGCGGCGGCAACGGCGTCTTGCACCCGCGCCCACAGACCCTGCTGGGGCTCTTGGCCGGTGAGTTCTAGGGTGCCCAAATACTCAAGCATGCCCTTGAGCTGCTCCTGGTGGGCGCGGTTTTCAAAGTTGACGGTGTTGAGGGGAGCGATCGCTTCCTCAATGTCTTTGCCCACTACCTGAGCCGCCTTGTGAACCACCAGACCTGACATCACTTGGCCATGCTTCAGCAGCTCGTGCTGAGCAATTTTTTCATACATGCTCAGTCGAGAGCTTGCTAGGGTATCCTTTGCGTGGCTGACAAACTCCTGCACCGTTGGCTTAGGCTCAGCCTGTATTCCATACTGGGTGATGGCCGTTTCAACAATATCCAAATTCTTTTGGTCGTCTTCGAGCATATCTTCCAGACGCTTGCGCAGGTGGCTATCGCTGCACTCGCTGAGAAACTGCTGCTCGTTGTCAATAATCAAACTTTGAATAGCCTTGATATCGGCTAGCTTTTCTGCGATCGCAGTACGATTCTGGTCAGTAAGTGTAGCAGGCATTGGAGAAGGGCTCCATTTACGAATTCGCTCACAGTCTAAGAGCTCTTAACTCAGCCGATATCTGCCAATAGGGCTGATTAAAGCTGAATTTTATCGGCATAATCTATGTCCCTAGACTCAGTTCCAAAGCTTCGCCAAACCGGTGGGAGCAATCCTATGTAAATAGCGACGCGAAGATCCACAAGCCACAACATCAGTATTTAGGCGAGCAAAGCAACCTGGTTGCCTTACCCTAGTCGCCTGCCTATCCAAAGGCGACAGTTAATTCAAATTAGATGTCAAACAGGCCTGAAACCCCAGACCTTACACCGTTAAATCTCGTTACAACAAGCTTGCTCAACTACTAGCCGCCCCATCTATAGCCAAAACCACCCTTACCCCCCGCTAAACGGAGGTAAGAGCGGCCTTGATGCACCGATGGAAAAACCTCTGCTAGTGGGTCACCATCACCTGGCTAACATCGACCTCGCGGGTGCCATCTAGGTGACTGGCAATATCCACAATACGGTCTAGAGCCGCAATGCCCACCGCGCCAGCTAGGCAGAGGGCGCTGCCGTGCTGAGTCAGCGTTAGCGTGTCGATGGCGGCCAAGTCGGGCTGTTGGTCGAGGGTCTGGGCCAGCCGCCGCACCAGCCCGTAGGAGTCATATTCCCCCTCTAGACCCATACATTCGGGCGGCGGCGGCGGCGTATGCATGCCTGCCTTTTCTCTCAGTTCATCGTCGTAGGTGTTGGTGAGTCCTGGGGTCATGGGGCTGTGTGATGTGGCCCCGTGGGCAGGGCCATCATCACAGTGGTCAAAATCGATTTTGTTGTGCCAAGTCATGATCAAAACAGGTTACTAAAGGATAGTTAAGGTACTGAAACTGATCTGCCTAAGCTTAATGATCGTTTGCGTCCGTAGCCCTGTCCTCAACCTTGTTTATCAATCAACACAAAACTCCTTTTATCGAGAGGATTTCTAAAAAGTCCTATTGCTTGTAGCAAAAGTGGAGATCCCCCTAAATCCCCCTACCCTGTGGGAAGCCGCAAGCGTCTATAAAAATGGAGATCTTTAACTCCCCTTTTTTAAGGGGAGCAGGGGGGATCAGCCAGTGACTAAAGCTACAGCAATTCACTTTTCAAATGCCCTCTCCAGGCAATTGGGAGTATTTAGCGACCTAAACCGGCCACAGACTTAAACCGATCTTTTAACCAATTGCCCGCTTCTTTTAGATTATAGGCCAGGGGCTCTTGCACACTGAGAAATACCCTTGCACAGTTGCGCCCCGGCATGCCTGAAATCGAACCGCCTGGGTGGGTGCCCGCCCCGGTCAAAAACAGCCCCTCGATGGGGGTTTGGTAGTTAGCCAACTCGGGCAGCGGGCGGAAGAACACCATCTGGTCGAGGGTCATGTCGATGTGGTAGTGGTTGCCCTTGCGCACCCCGATGCGCTGGGTCAGCTCAGCTGGGCTTTCGACCCGGCGAGCGATAATCGACTGCTTGATATTGGGCGTATAGTCAGCCAGTTTGTCGATCACGCGATCGGCGACCTTATTTTTTAGCTCATCCGTCCAGCCGGTGCCGAATAGCCCAGTGCCCTCCGCTCCCTTGACCTGGTAGGGGGCGAAAAATTCAATCCACAGGGTGTGCTGACCGGGAGGTGCCATCGTTGGGTCCATCACCGTTGGAACCACCACATATAGCGAGGGGTCGTGGTCAGGAATTAACCCCTGCATGGGCATGGTGTGAGCGGTTTCCACCTGATCGACCGAATCGGCAATCAAAACGGAGCCAATCAGGTAGTCGTCTTTGTGGTCGTAGGCCTCGAAGCGGGGCATTTCTGACAGAGCACAGTCAATTTTTAGAATGCCTTCGTTGTTGTTGACAATGCGGCGATCGAGCCGTTCACCCAGACCAGGGGCAAAGGATTGGGCATCGGCAGCGGGCACCAAGTCTTGAAAGACCCGCTGGGCATCGATATTTGAAATCACCCCTTTGGTGACTCGATACTCTTGCCCATCCGCTGTACGCACCCCTTCAACCCGCCCTTCGGCGTTGATCAACAGCCTCTCTACCGACTGGTCGCAGAGAATCGTGCCTCCGTAGTCTTCAACCATTCGCACCAAGGCAGTGACCAGAGCCCCTGTGCCGCCGCGGGGTCGAGCGACCCCAGGGTTATGGCGCAGCCCCATCATCATCGAACCAACGGCCAGAGTCTTCTCGGAGGGTGGCCCCCCCAGTTCTGACGACAGTCGCGCCAGGGGAGCTTTGACCACCTCTGTGTCAAACCACTCGTTGAGAACGTTCTCAGGGCTGTTGAGCATAGTGCGCACCAGGTCCAGCGTCTTGTCTACGCCCCCGAGAATCGATAGCAGGTCTTTGATGTTGTGCAGACCGTAGTTGCCCAGAATGTCGACGACAGACTTTGGCGGTGCGTTAAATATAGGAGTAATTGCCTGAGTGAGCTTATCCCAAAAGGCCATGTATTCTTTATACTGCGCCGCGTCTCTTTCGCTATAGCGAGCAATTTCGGCGCAGGTTTTGTCAACCGAGCGGTGGGCCAAAAATGCCCTACCGTCCGACTGAGGGCAATAGGTAATTGGGTCGCAAAAGAGATACTCCAACCCGTACTTCTCTAGCTCTAGCTCATCGACGACCGGCCCTAGGTGAATGAACTCGTGGTCAATGGCGCAAAGGTTAAAATGAAAGCCAGGGGCTTCTTCAGGCAGGGCCTCTTCGGTGGTGGCAGCTCCACCGGGGATTGACCGTCGCTCTAGCAACAGGACACTGTAGCCCGCTTTTAACAGGTAACCAGCACAGACCAGACCATTGTGGCCTGCACCAATAAGGATGACATCAAACGCTTGCATAGGACGATCGCTTCACAATGATATTTTGATAGTAAGTAATCTATTTTTAGAAGCGACCTATCCTGAGGAGTAGATTCGCCAGAAATAGCACCTTTAGCCCTGTTTTGATCGATTTATGTCTCGGCGTTAAGATAATTTTTGAATTGTATTCTCTGGCAGGATTACTTTCTTGTCTTAGGAGACTTCTAGAAAAGAAGATCTCCGTTTTATTAGGTAACTATAGCCACTGTAGGGTGGGCACTGCCCACCATTAGGGAGAAAGTTTTCCCGAAGTCGCCTTAACCGTGCAATCACTGTAGATCGGTCTGTGGGGCAGCTCAGTTGCCCTAGCCTGCCACGTTACCAAAACGGAATTATTGGGTTAATTCAGCTGGTTCTAACGTGTAGCGCTGGCATTTTTTTGTTTTCACTCTTTTATTGTCGTGCTTTTGCTAAAGGAGGCTGCGATCGCCCCACCAAACCCGATCATTGCAGTAAACCCCCTGCTTCTATCTAAGTAGAAGCAGGGGATCAGGCAGTTAACTGATTTGAAGTCCTGTCGTTACTGTGACTCTGTTTTGAGCTTGATCCCTCTCTCAAAAGGGGGTTTATGGCTCAGGTTATCGGTTAGCCCCGACGGGGAGAGTTAGCGGTCGGCAGATCGCTGGGCTCTGGATCAGAGCTGCTGGGCACATAGTTTTCAGCTTCGGAGGATGCACCTGATCCGCCTGCGCCATTTAGCCCCTCGCCAGCGGCGGCGTTGCGGGCTTCTTGCTGCATCAGTTCTGGGTTTTGATGGATGGCGGCGGTTCTAGCGCCCGGATTGTCAGCCACCTCTTCTAGCAGCTGATTTTGTTCGCGTTCTTTAGGTGATTTCCGAGAACTAAATTACCGATTTTCGCCATGCTAGCCTGTGTAGCAGTGAATCAGGAGAGCCTGCATGGAGTTACCCCCGAAGCCCAGTGAACAGTT
>QBLT01000160.1 GCA_003249105.1 Leptolyngbya sp.
CCCCCACTCTCCACCCTATGTCCCCTGCTGTCCCCACCTACACCCAAACGGGCCGCGTCCACTCCATCGAAACCTGCGGCACTGTCGATGGCCCCGGCATTCGTTTTGTGGTGTTTACCCAGGGCTGTCCCCTGCGCTGCCTCTATTGCCACAACCCCGACTGCCAGGAGATTCACGGCGGCATGGTGATGACCGTGGACGAGATCATGACCCAGATCGAGCACACCAAACCCTACCTGCGCAACGGCGGCGTCACCGCCAGCGGCGGCGAACCCCTGATGCAGCCCGAATTTGTCGCCGAAATCTTTCGCCGCTGTCACAAAATTGGGCTGCACACGGCGCTCGATACCTCCGGCTACGTCCATATTGAAGCGGCAAAGCCCGTATTAGAAAATACCGATTTAGTTTTACTCGACATCAAGTCTTATAATGCTGACTTATTTCACAAAGTGACTAGTGTTTCTATCGAACCGACACTAGATTTTGCGCGATATTTGGCCAAGATTAACAAGCCTGCCTGGATACGGTTTGTATTAGTTCCAGGCCTTACCGATCCCGAAGAAAACATAGTAGGTTTAGCTGAATTTGTGGGCACGTTAGAAAATGTAGAAAGGGTAGAAGTTTTGCCCTTTCACAAAATGGGAGAATACAAATGGCAGCAGCTCGGCTTACCCTACACTCTAGGAGATACACAACCACCGACTCCAGAACTAGTTAAGCAGGTTATCCAGATATTCGAAAACCATGGATTAACAGCTGTTTAAGATTTCATCCCACCAGGAGACAGCTATGGATGTTCAAGTCATTTATTAAGACGGGCTCAAGTTTCAAGCTAGTTGCCGAGGACACAAAATTCTCAGCGATCAGCCCCTCGATAATCACGGGCAAGACGAAGGCATGACTCCGCCCGAGTGGTTTCTCTCATCTCTAGGGGCCTGCGTGGGGTTCTACGCTGTAAAATACTTAGAAACCCGCCACCTCGACACCAAAGGCCTAGCCATTTCCGTCACCGCCGACAAGACCGAAAACCCGGTGCGCATCGACAATATTCGCATCCAAATCACTACCCCTATACCCCTGGATGCCCGGCACCACAAGGGCCTAGAGCGCGCGGTGGATGCCTGCATTATCCACAATACCCTCACCCACCCGCCGACGATGATGACGGAGATCTTGGCGGCAGCGATCGCGGAATGAATCGCGATATAAACGATTACTTTTCGCACAAATTCTCTCAAGGATCCCCCTTTTTTCCTTTAATAAGGGGGGTACATTAGACGACTATTACAGCAAGAACGTGGGGGGATCGTATCTCAATTACAAAGACAATCATCGATTAAAAATACCATCGATTTAGTCAGTCATTTTCATCCTTCTATCTTCTATTTTTCCCATCTCCAGCTATCCCAGGAGGACGCTATGTCCGTAACCAATCTGACCGAGCTTGAAACTCTGATTCAACAGGTCAAAATCGCCCAAGCGCAGTACGCCAATTTCACCCAGGAGCAGGTGGATAAGATCTTTCGCTCGGCAGCGATGGCGGCCAACAATGAGCGCATTCCTTTGGCCAAGCTGGCGGTGGCCGAAACGGGCATGGGCGTCGTCGAAGACAAGGTGATCAAAAACCACTTTGCCTCAGAATATATCTACAACAAATACAAGCACGAAAAGACCTGCGGCACCCTGGAAAAAGATGAGGGCTTTGGCATCGAAAAAATTGCCGAGCCGGTAGGCATTTTGGCAGGGGTGATTCCAACCACCAACCCCACCTCTACGACGCTGTTTAAGGCGCTACTGGCCCTCAAAACCCGCAACGCGATCATCTTTTCGCCTCACCCCAGGGCCAAGCAGTGCAGCATTGCCGCCGCCAAGATCGTGCGCGACGCCGCCGAGGCCGCCGGGGCCCCCGTTGGGCTGATCGGCTGGATCGACGAACCCACCGTGCCCCTCTCTCAAGCGCTGATGCAGCACCCCGACATCAAGCTAATTTTGGCTACGGGCGGCCCCGCCATGGTGAAGGCGGCCTATTCCTCCGGCAACCCATCGCTGGGAGTGGGGGCGGGCAACACCCCGGCGGTAATCGACACCAGCGCCGATCTGCCCATGGCGGTCAGTTCGATTTTGCTCAGCAAGACCTTTGACAACGGCATGATCTGCGCCTCGGAGCAGTCCGTCGTGGTGGTGGATGCCATCTACGAGCAGGCCAAGGCCGAGTTTGTGGTGCGGGGGGCCTACCTGCTCAGCCCGGAGGAGACCGAGGCCGTGCGCCAGATCATTCTCAAGGATGGGCGGCTGAATGCGGCGATCGTGGGCCAGTCCGTCGAAGCCATTGCCGATTTGGCGGGAATTGCCGTGCCCGCCGGGGCCAAGGTGCTAGTGGGCGAAGTCAGCGCGGTGGGCAGCGAAGAGCCTTTCTCCTACGAAAAGCTGTGCCCGATTCTGGGCTTCTACCGGGCTAAAGACTTTCATGCGGCGGTGACGACGGCAGCGGCGCTGGTGCAGTTTGGCGGCAAGGGCCACACCTCGGTGCTCTACACCGACCCCGCCAACCGCAACGACATCGCCTACTTTGAGAACGCCCTGCAAACCTCCCGGGTGTTGATCAACACGCCGTCTTCCCAGGGGGCGATTGGCGACCTGTACAACTTTAAGCTCGACCCGTCGCTAACCCTGGGCTGCGGCACCTGGGGCGGCAACTCGGTGTCTGAAAATGTTGGCCCCCACCACCTGCTGAACATCAAGACCGTCACCCAGCGACGGGAGAATATGCTGTGGTTCCGGGTGCCGCCGAAGATTTACTTTAAGGCAGGCTGTCTGCCGGTGGCCCTGCGGGAGCTGGTGGGCAAGCAGCGGGCCTTTCTGATCACCGACAAGCCGCTGTTTGACCTGGGCATGCTGCGCCCAATTACCGAGGTGCTCGATGAGATTGGCGTGCAGTGGGATGTGTTCCACGACGTGGAGCCCGACCCGACCCTGACCAACGTGAATCAGGGCCTGGATCGGCTGCGCAAGTTTGAGCCGGACGTGCTGATCGCCGTGGGTGGCGGCTCGCCCATGGATGCGGCCAAGGTGATGTGGCTGATGTACGAGCAGCCCCAGATTGAGTTTGAGGGGCTGGCGATGCGGTTTATGGACATTCGCAAGCGGGTGTATGAGCTGCCCGCTCTGGGGCAAAAGGCGCAGCTGATCTGCATTCCTACCACCTCGGGCACGGGTTCGGAGGTGACGCCCTTTGCGGTGGTGACCGACGATCGCGTCGGCATCAAGTACCCCCTAGCGGACTATGCGCTGACGCCCAATGTGGCGATCGTAGACCCGGCCCTGACCCTGCACATGCCCCGCAGCCTCACCGCCTTTGGCGGCATCGACGCCCTCACCCATGCCCTGGAGTCCTACGTGTCGATTATGGCCAGCGACTTCACCGACGGGCTGGCGCTCCAGGCGATTTCGCTGCTGATGGAGTATCTGCCGCGGGCCTACAAACACGGTGCCGCCGACCCCGAAGCGCGGGAGAAAGTTCACTACGCCGCCACCATCGCCGGGATGGCCTTTGCCAACGCCTTTTTGGGGGTGTGCCACTCGTTGGCCCACAAACTGGGGTCTACCTTCCACGTGCCCCACGGGTTAGCGAACGCGCTAATGATCAGCCACGTGATCCGCTACAACGCCACCGATGCGCCCTTTAAGCAGGCGATCTTTCCGCAGTACAAGTTTCCCAATGCTAAGCACCGCTACGCCAAGATTGCCGACCACCTGGGGCTGGGCGGCATCACCGACGATGAGAAGGTGGTGCGGCTGATCGAAGCGATCGAGGAGCTGAAGCGCCAGGTGGAAATGCCCCTCACCATTCGCGAAACCCTGAATGCCTCGGAGCAGGATTTCTACGACCACCTGGAGCTGATGTCGGAGCAGGCCTTTGACGACCAGTGCACTGGGGCAAATCCCCGCTACCCGCTGATCCGCGATCTGAAGGAGCTGTATACCTTGGCCTACGGCGGCTGCCGGGTGGATGCGCGACTATATCATCAGCCCGATATGGCGGCGGTGTAGAGATTTTGGATTTTGGCGGGGGTTAATGGATGTGGCCAATCAATCCGAAAAACTGTAGTGGGCAATGCCCACCAAGGTCTAAAGCCTCCACCCAAGACCAGGCCGATAATGACTACACCCTAGGGTAGAGGTAGGCAATGCCACCTTAGCCAGCTAGCTGGGTGAGTTTCGATCCCTTCAGTCGTGTAGATAACTTTCACCCTGCATCCCCTTTATAAAGATGGCCCAGGGTTCTTGTCGAACAATTAATTAGACCTTGCCTGCTCCTACGAGGACTTAACCATGCTGAGCTGCCCCGATTCGGTGACGGATTTTTGGAAAACTGGGAGTCACCCCCTCGACCCGATCTTCTCGCCCCGCTCGGTGGCCGTGGTTGGCGCTACCGAGCGCCCCGGCAGTGTAGGCCGCACGGTGCTGTGGAACTTGATCAGCCATCCCTTCGGCGGCACGGTTTACCCGATCAATCCCAAGCGGCGCAATGTGCTGGGCATTCAGGCATTCGATCGCATTCAGTCGCTCCCCGAAGTGGTGGATTTGGCGATCATTGCTATTCCTGCGCCGGGGGTGCCGGCCGTGGTGCAAGATTGTGTCGATGCCGGAGTTAGAGGCGCGATCATTCTCTCGGCGGGGTTCAAAGAGATTGGGGCCGAGGGCGTGGATCTAGAGCGGCAGATTAAGGCGATCGCCGAGGGACGCATGCGCCTCATTGGCCCCAACTGCCTGGGCATCCAGAATCCGCTGACGGGGCTCAACGCTACCTTCGCCAGCCATCTGGCTAAGCCGGGAAATGTGGGGTTTATTAGCCAGAGTGGAGCGCTGTGTACCTCGATCTTAGACTGGAGCCTGCGGGAAAATGTGGGCTTCAGCGCTTTTATCTCCCTGGGTTCTATGCTCGACGTGGGCTGGGGCGACCTGATCGACTATTTAGGCGACGACCCTCACACCCACAGCATCGTCATCTATATGGAGTCGATTGGGGACGCGCGGGCGTTTCTGTCGGCGGCGCGGGAGGTGGCCCTAAGCAAGCCAATTATTGTGATTAAAGCGGGGCGCACCCAGGCGGCGGCCCAGGCGGCAGCTTCCCACACCGGGGCTTTGACTGGCAGCGATGCGGTGCTGGATGCGGCCTTTTACCGCTGCGGCGTGCTGCGGGTTGACCACATCGAAGAGCTATTTGATACCGCCGAAGCGCTGGCCAAGCAGCCGCGCCCCCGTGGCCCGCGTCTGAGCATTATGACTAATGCTGGCGGGCCGGGGGTGCTAGCGACGGATGCGTTGATTCGGGCTGGGGGTAGCCTGGCAACGCTTTCTGATGCCAGTGTGAATGCCCTAAATGCGGCGTTGCCGGTGCACTGGAGCCACAGCAACCCCATCGACATCCTAGGCGATGCCGAGCCAGCACGCTTTGCTGAGGTGCTCAAGACGACCCTGATCGATCCCGACAGCGACGGCTGTTTAGTCGTGCTCACTCCCCAGGCCATGACCGACCCAACTACTACGGCCCAGGCAGTAGTGGAAACTTGGCAGGCCAGCGGCTCAACCCAGCCCATTTTGGCCAGTTGGATGGGAGGAGCTGAGGTGGACGACGGCGAAGATATGCTCAACCGGGCGGGCATACCCACCTACCGTTACCCCGACCAGGCAGCGAGGCTGTTTGGGCTGCTGTGGCGGCACAGCTACGCCCTCAAAGGGCTTTACGAAACCCCGGCCTTGACCACCGACCACGGCATCGATCGCGCCACCGTGGCCACCATTTTGCAAACGGCCCGGGCCGAAGCACGCCCCCTTCTCACGGAAACCGAGTCGAAGGGGGTGCTAGCGGCCTACGGCATTCCGGTAGTGCCGACTCAGGTAGCGACGACGGCAGAGGATGCGATCGCCGCTGCCGATGCGATCGGCTATCCCGTAGTGCTCAAACTCTACAGCCACACCCTTACCCACAAAACCGATGTCGGCGGTGTGCAGCTCAACCTCGACAGCAGCTACGCCGTCGCCCGCGCCTTCGATCGCATTCGCACCAGCGTCACCGAAAAAGCTGGGGCCGAGCACTTCCAGGGCGTCACCGTGCAGCCAATGATTCGCGTCGATGGCTATGAGCTGATTTTGGGCAGCAGCCAAGACCCACAGTTTGGCCCGGTGCTGCTGTTTGGCACCGGCGGTCAGCTAGTTGAAGTGTTTCAGGATAGCGCGATCGCTCTGCCCCCCCTGACCAGCACCCTGGCCCGCCGTCTAATGGAGCAAACCCTAATCTACAAGGCCCTTCAGGGCGTGCGGGGTCGAGAGGCCGTCGATCTAGATGCCCTGGAGCAGCTTTTAGTGCGCTTCAGTCAGCTCGTCGCCGAGCAGCCCGACATTGCCTCTATCGACATCAACCCTCTACTCGTCTCCTCAGACCGACTCCTGGCCTTAGACGCGCGGGTGATTCTGCGTGATCCTGACTCACCGCCGGCCCGGCTGGCCATTCGCCCCTACCCCACCCAATACATCTGGTCAGGGCGCGACGGCATCACCATTCGCCCCATTCGCCCCGAAGACGAACCGCTGATTATCGCCTTTCACCACGAGGTATCTGAACACAGCGCCTACCTGCGGTACTTTCACGCCATGAAGTACAGCACTCGCGTCGCCCACGATCGCCTCACCCGCATCTGCTTCAATGACTACGATCGCGAAATCGCCTTGGTAGCTGAGGTGAATGCACCCGCGCCCAAAATTCTCGCCGTGGCTCGCTTCACCCAAAAGCACGGTCTGCCCGAGGCCGAGTTTGCCGTGCTGGTGGCCGATCCCCACCAGCGCCAGGGCATTGGCACCGAGCTGCTGCGCCGCCTGGTTGGGGTGGCCCGCGCCGAAGGACTCAAGCGTCTGACGGGGGAAATTTTGGCGGAGAACAACGGCATGCAGCACCTGTGCCAGCGGGTCGGGTTTCAGCTCAAACCCACAGCCGAACCCGGTATGCTATCGGCCACCTTAGACTTGACCCTCCCAGTCTGAAGTGCAGGTGCCGCTAGCGTCAGCCCATCCCCTGGTTTTGGTAGGGGTGCCATAATCGGAAGCATGCACCCTGTGGTTTCCACCCCCTATGCCCACCATTGACTATCTGCGCATCAGCCTTGTAGATCGCTGTAATTTTCAGTGCCAGTACTGCATGCCGGAGGGGGCCGACTTGCAGTACCTGCCCCAGCAAGCCTGGCTGACCCGTGCCGAGCTGCGGCAGCTCTTGGAAGAGGTGTTTATGCCCCTGGGATTTTCGAACTTTCGACTGACCGGGGGCGAGCCGCTGGTGAGACCGAACATTGTGGATATTGTGCGCGATATCGCGGAGCTGCCAGGGACAACGGACTTATCCCTCACCACCAACGCATTTTTGCTCAGCGGCCTGGCGCAGGATCTCTGGGACGCGGGGCTGCGGCGGATCAACATCAGCCTAGATTCTCTCGACCCGGTAATTTTCGATCGCATCGTCGGCGGGCGGGGCAAGTCGCGCTGGCCCCAGGTTTGGGCGGGCATTCAGGCGGCGCACCAAGTGGGGTTTTCGCCGCTGAAGCTCAACGTGGTGGTGATTCCCGGCATCAACGACCACGAGGTGCTGGATCTGGCGGCGCTCACCCTCGATCGCGACTGGCACGTGCGCTTTATTGAGTTCATGCCCATCGGCAACGACAGTCTGTTTGAGGCCAAGGGCTGGGTTGATTCGGCAACGCTGCGCGATCGCATCCGCCAGCGCTGGGGCCTGACCGAGGGCGACGTGCTGGGCCATGGCCCAGCCGATGTATTTCAGATTCCGGGCGCTAGGGGCACGGTGGGGTTCATTAGCCAGATGTCGGAGTGCTTTTGCGATCGCTGCAACCGCATGCGCCTGTCGGCGGACGGCTGGCTGCGTCCCTGCCTGCTCAACGAAACCGGCCAGATCGACCTCAAAACCGCCCTGCGCCAGGGCGTTCCGACCGTAGAACTCAAGCGCCAGGTGGCGGCATTGCTGGTGGCCAAGCCCGAGATCAACTACAAAATGCGCGAGTCGGGCACCACCGGAGCCTACGGGCGCACCATGTCCCAGATTGGCGGCTAGCCCAAAAACAGCTTATAGGCCGGGTTTTGGTTCTCGTCCCAGTACTGGTAGCCGAGGGTGTCGAGGAAGCTCTGCCACTGCTCCATCTCGTGGGGCGGCACCTGAATGCCCGTGACGATGCGGCCATAGTCGGAGCCGTTGTTGCGGTAGTGGAACAGGCTGATATTCCAGTCGGGGCTCATGGCGCTGACGAACTTCATCAGCGCGCCGGGGCGCTCGGGAAACTCAAAGCGGTAGAGCAGCTCGTCGTGGGCCAGGGATGATTTGCCGCCGACCATATGGCGCAGGTGCATTTTTGAAAGCTCATCGTCGGTCAGATCCAGCGTCTTCAAACCTTTGGATTCAAATACCTGGGCCATGGCGGCGGCATCGGCCCGACCCTGCACTTCTAGCCCAACGAAGATGTGGGCTTCGTGGTTGTCGGCGATGCGGTAGTTAAACTCCGTCAGGTTGCGGGTGCCCAGACATTCACAAAAGGCCTTGAGACTGCCCGGCGTTTCGGGAATGGTGACGGCAAAGATCGCCTCCCGGTGTTCGCCAATCTCGGCCCGCTCGGCGACGAACCGCAGGCGATCGAAGTTCATGTTGGCCCCGAAGGCCACAGCCACCAGGGTTTGATCAACGATGCCGGTGCTTTCAACGTAGGCTTTGGCTCCGGCGATCGCCAGCGCTCCGGCGGGTTCTAAAATCGATCGCGTGTCCTCAAACACATCCTTAATGGCGGCGCAGATGTCGTCGGTGCCCACCAAAATAATGTCGTCCACGTACCGCTGACAGAGGCGAAAGGTTTCTTCCCCCACCTGGCGCACCGCCACGCCATCGGCAAACAGGCCCACGGTGCTCAGTTTTACCCGCTCCCCAGCCTTGAGGGATTGGGACATGGCATCGGCCTCGATCGGCTCCACGCCAATGATTTTGATCTCAGGGCGCAGCCGCTTCACGTAGGCGGCAATGCCCGCGATCAACCCGCCGCCGCCGATCGCCACAAACATCGCGTGAATGGGCTGGGGATGCTGGCGCAAAATCTCCATGCCAATGGTGCCCTGGCCCGCAATCACATCCGGGTCATCGAAGGGGTGCACGAAGGTCAGCCCCTTTTCCTCCGAGAGCTGACGGGCATGGGCATAGGCATCGTCGTAGGTTTCGCCGTAGAGCACTACTTCGCCGCCCCGGGCCTTTACCGCGTTCACCTTCATCATCGGCGTCGTGGTGGGCATGACAATAATGGCGCGGGTGCCCAGCTGCCTGGCCCCTAGGGCGACCCCTTGGGCGTGGTTGCCCGCCGATGAGGCAATCACCCCCGCCGCCAGCTGCTCCGGCGACAGGTGGGCCATTTTGTTGTAGGCCCCCCGCAGCTTGAACGAAAATACCGACTGCATATCTTCGCGCTTCAGCAGCAGCCGGTTGTGCAGCCGCGCCGACAGGCTGGGGGCCAGCTCCAAAGGCGTTTCCTGCGCTACGTCATAAACTCGGGCCGTGAGAATGCGTTCGAGGTAGTCGGTAGGCATTGCAGGGGAGATACGAAGGAATAAACCCTCATTTTAGAGGGATGGTGTATCTATCGCGTTGGGGTAGTGTTCTAGACCTGTGTTTCGCGGCAAAATAGAAGAGTCCTGATCTCCGCTCTCTGTTTATGGTTCTCGAACCCGTCTGCTGCCCCACTTGTCACACCCCGGATGTCGTCAAAAGTGGCAAAAGCGATGAAGGCAAGCAGCGCTATCGCTGCCGCAACACCGATTGTTCGCGGGCCTCTTTCATCCGGGACTACACCTACCGAGGCTACTTGCCTGAGGTCAAGCGGAAAATCAGTGACATGGCGATGAATGGCAGCGGCATTCGCGACACTGCTCGGGTGCTGAAGGTTAGCCCGACGACCGTGATTGAGGAATTAAAAAAAACATCGGCATCTAGAGTCGGTTAACCGGGCCGTGTTAGAGCAGACGCTAACGCCTCCCCCTACAGCCCTGATCGTGCGGGTAGACGAAGCGGAAATGGACGAGATGTGGAGCTTTGTGCAATCCAAGCGGCAGCAACGATGGCTCTGGCATGCCATCGACCATCAAACCGAT
The DNA here is from genome assembly GCA_003249105.1 of Leptolyngbya sp. Classification (GTDB taxonomy): domain Bacteria; phylum Cyanobacteriota; class Cyanobacteriia; order Phormidesmidales; family Phormidesmidaceae; genus Nodosilinea. The sequence goes on from QBLT01000160.1 coordinate 10,186, forward strand.
GCCGTGCTGGCTTATGTTCTAGTGTTGAGTCAAGCAAATAATGACGGGTAAAGGGGATAAGATTTAGTCAGTTTCCTAAGCAATAGTCGGGACACTTTTCCGGGCAAGCGCTGAAACCCTTGATCTCTCGTTGGCTAGACCACTGTGGAAGAGGGCTTAAACCCGCATTCTACCGTTGGCTCTCAAAAACTGTCCGGAGTGTTGCTAAGGTTACTGGCATGGTCAAAAAATACGTTGTGAGCTTGAGCGAAGCAGAGCGGCAATCTCTTGAACAGATCGTCACCACGGGAAAACGGTCGGCCTCGACGATCAATCATGCCCGTATTCTCCTGAAAGCCGATAGCCAGCAACCCACCGGGGGTTGGCGTGACCAAGCTATTAAGGACGCCCTAGATATCAGCCTCAGGACGATTGAGCGAGTGCGGCAACGGTTTGTCGAGGCGGGGTTAGACGCGGCGCTCAAGCCTCGTCCCGGTCGGGGACGAAAACCGAAGTTGGATGGGGAAGCCGAGGCCCATTTGGTGGCGTTGCGTTGTAGTGAACCGCCGGTCGGCCAAGGGCGGTGGACGTTGCGGCTGTTAGCGAACCGGATGGTGGCCCTGGACTATATCGACCAGTTGAGCCATGAAAGCGTGCGACAAGCGCTGAAAAAAACAAACTGCAACCCTGGCGGCAAACCTGCTGGGTAATTCCGCCGCCTCAAAATGCCGAGTTTGTCTGGCGAATGGAAGCCGTTTTGGCGGTCTATCAGACGGCTTACAACCCCGATATTCCCGTGATTTGCATTGATGAAGCGACGAAGCAGTTAGTTCGAGAAACCCAAGCCCCCATTCCTGCTGAAC
>QBLT01000161.1 GCA_003249105.1 Leptolyngbya sp.
GGCCTGGGCGGGGTGGGGCTGTGGATTGGTCAGTCCATTGGGGTGGCCACCGCTGGCATCATTTTTGTGGTTCGCTTCCATCGCTTGACCGGCCCCAGCCGGGTGGTCTGACGGTGGCGGAGCCCAGCGCCAGGCCATAGTGAGCCAGAGGCGCCTATGGACGTGCGGTTTCGTAGCGAATCAGGCGACGAATGGTGTCTGGAGAAACATTCAGCCGCTGCGCCATTTCTGCCTCGATGGCCGAGGGCGATCGCATCGGCAGATAAAAGTCGAGGGTGCGAGGCACTGGCTCCACCACAATCACCTCCACCCGAGTCGCCCGGAGGTCGCCCCCAGCAGCCGTATCCTGTCCCTCGTTGTCGATCACCGCACGAATGCTGAGAATGCCTTCGTCCTGCGCCGCCCCATTGGTCGCTAAGACCAATGGGGCGATCGCCCGGCCTGCCACCCCCAGGTAGTGGTGAGTCCAGCCATAGCCAGCCAACCAAAATGCAGCCCCCAACAGCCCTAGGGGTAGCCAAAACTCCAGGCCAGAGTGGGTGAAAAGACGTTTGAGCGCAGGCATAGGCGATGGGGAAGGTTGGGAACTGGGTAATGTAGGTGAGTTGGTGCTGGGGGTGGGGGTGGGGATGATTTTTTAAGCTTAACGTCACCGGCATACATTCACCCATCTACCCATTCACTCCCCTCTCCATATTTCCCTTGAGGAAATTAACTAATAGTGAACAGCAGGTTAAGCTAGCAAGGTGAGAGTTTCAGCCTTTAGAATACATGCTGCATCATCCCAGTCAGGTGCTACCCACAGCTAGCTAGAACAAGCCCCCTAGGCCCTGGGCACCGAGCCCGAAAGCAATGCCTCGCTAGGCTCGTGCGACGCCTGCGGCTGCGTCGAGAGCAGCTGCACCGATACCCGGCTTGCACCGTTGACGGCAGGGGCGCTTGCGAATGCATTCGCGAGCGAACTCTATCCCTCAGCCCGTCTTATCCCATCGACTCACCTCCCATCCCCTCGTCTCTCCCTATACCCATGTTTACCCGCAGCCGCAAACATCTCGCCCAGTGGCTCATGTTGACGATGGGCAGCGTTTTTGTGGTGTTTGGCGGGCTGGTCTACGTCATTGAAGTAGAGCGAGAGCTCAACAAACTCGACCGGCAGCTCTACCGCGAAGCGGAGCTAATGATTAGCAGCGGCGGCGCTGACTCGTTGCCCAAACCAACCTACCCCATGCAGTTTCAGATTAAGACAGCACCGCTGTGGGGGGGCAGCACCCTCAGCATTACCTCGGATCTGGTCTATGCCCGCTGGTACGACACCAACAACCACCTGCTGATGTTTTTTGGGCCGCTGTCGGACGATCACCGCGATATTCAGCCCGGCTACAAAACGCTGACTCACGAGGGCCAACGCCTGCGCCAGATGACGGTGCCCATTGAGTCGGAGGGGCAAACCCTGGGCCACCTAGAACTGGCCACCACATTAGTGCCGGTGGAAACTGCCCTCAGCCAAATTCGGCTGGTTTTAAGCCTGGGGCTGCCGGTGGGGGTGGGCCTGATTGGGCTACTGAGCTGGTGGTTTGCAGGCCAGGTGATGCGGCCCATTCAGCTGTCGTACCAGCGATTAGAGCAATTTAGTGCCGATGCCAGCCACGAGCTGAGGTTGCCCGTGGCCTCCATTCTCAGTCAGGCCAAGCTGGGGCTGATGACGGCTTCGCCCCAGGAACAGGTGGCGCGGCTCCAGCACATTGCCGAGCTGTCCCAGTCGATGGGGCAGCTGATTAACAGTCTGCTGGTGCTGGTGACAGCCGATCGCTGGTCGGGCACCCAGCAGTGCAACCTCACCCCCTTGGTGAAAGACCTCGCCCGCGAGTATCAGCCTCAGGCAACGACCAAGGGGCTTTGGTGGCGGCTAGAGCTGCCCCACGGCCCCCTCTGGGTCAATGGAGACGCCAATTTGCTCCGGCAGGCGATTGCTAATTTGCTCAGCAATGCCTGCCGCTACACCGCGCCCGGGGGAGAGGTCGCCCTCTCTCTCAGCCACCGCCTCGACCGGATTATGATTACGGTGCAAGACAGCGGCATCGGCATTCCGGCGGCCGATTTACCCCACGTGTTTGACCGCTTTTACCGCGTTGATAAGGCGCGATCGCGCGATACTGGCGGCTTCGGGCTAGGGCTGGCGATCGCCCAGCAAATCATTCAGGCGCACCAGGGCAAACTCACGGTAGTCAGCACCGAAAACCAGGGGTCAACCTTCACCATTACCCTGCCCTTACTCCTACCCGCCCGGGCCCAGGGGCAACCTGTCTCGCCGCAAACCTCGAGCTACAAGGCAAAGTGCTAGACCAAAAAAGTGCTAGACCAAACCCGTCATGGATTTCTCATCGGCCAGATGACTACGGAAAATGCCTTATAACCACCATTTTGCCGTTGATTGTCACAACCTGCCCGGACTGTTGTTCCTATGATTTTTAAGCGTCAAGTATGGCTAGCGGCGACTTTGCCCATGGTATTGGCTGTAGCAGCCTGCGGTGGCGGCTCGTCTCCTACCACCGATACTGCCCCCAATACTCCTCCAGTGGCCGCTGGCAACGGCAGCGGCAGCGGCACCACTATTGCGATCAGCGGAGCTGGGGCGACCTTTCCCGCGCCGATTTTCCAGCGCTGGTTTGACGCCTACACCCGGCAAGTTGACTTCGATGTGCAGGTGAGCTATCAGTCGGTGGGTAGTGGCGCTGGCCTAGAGCAGTACATCGCCGGCACCGTAGACTTTGGCGCGTCTGAAGCCCCCATTACCGATGCCACACGTACCCAGGCTTTCGTCGATGCCTTTGGCTATGCCCCCATTCAGGTGCCGATAACGGGCGGCTTGCTCTCGTTCTCCTACAACCTGCCTGGAATTGGCGATCGCGAACTACGCCTTTCCCGCGAGGTCTACTGCGGCATCGTCACGGGCAAAATTACCCAGTGGAGCGATCCGGCGATCGCCGCCATCAACCCCGACCTAGAGATGCCTGACCTGCCCATCACCTGGGTTCACCGCTCCGACGGTTCGGGCACCACCTTTGTTTTTGTCAACCACATTGACACCGTTTGCGACGGCTGGGCAGGCGGCGTTGGCACCTCCGTTGACTGGCCCGTGGGCATCGGCGACCAGGGCAATGAGGGGGTAGCCGCGACCATTCAGCAAACCGAAGGCGCGATTGGCTATCTGTCCTACGCCTATGCGGCCCTCAAAGGCATCGACTCTGCGCTGGTCGAAAACAACGCCGGTACCTACGTCGAGCCCTCCCCTGAAACCGCAGGCAATGCCCTGCTCGATGAAGCAATCCCCGACGATTTTGCCCTGCTGGTGCCCGACCCCACTGGCGAAAACTCCTACCCTATCGTTGGTCTAACCTGGATTCTGATCTATCAGAACTACGAAGACGCCGCCAAGTGGAACGCCATGCGCGACGTGTTTGAGTGGTCCCTTGGCCCCGAAGGCCGCGCCATTGCTGAAGAGTTGCTCTATGTGCCGCTGCCTGAGCCGCTGGTGGAGCGCATTCAAGAGGTGTTTGACACCGTTAACGCGGGCTAATTGAGCCCCCGTTGCCCCCAGGAGAGACAGGTTTAAAGCACAATTGATCTACTCCTCTCCGCCAAGGTCATGGTTCAGAATCTCAAGTTTGATGCGGTCAGCGATCGCCTGCCACCCCAAAACATTGAGGCCGAAGAGGCCATTCTGGGCGGTATTTTGCTGGATCCTGAAGCCCTCAGCCGGGTGATGGAGATTCTCACCCCCGACGCCTTTTACATCGGTGCCCACCGCGATATCTACAAAGGGGCGTTAGCCCTCCACGCCAAGGGGCAGCCCGCCGATCTGATGACCATCGCCGTGTGGCTAAAGGATAACGGCAAGCTCGAGCAGGTGGGTGGCCAGACCCGTCTGGCCCAGCTGGTCGATCGCACCATCAGCGCCGCCAACATCGACCAGTACGCCACCCTGGTGATGGATAAGTACACCCGCCGCCTGCTGATTCAAACCGGCGGCGAAATCTCTCAGCTGGGCTACGACACGACCTTGCCCATTGAGAATGTGATGGATCAGTCGGAGCAGCGGCTGTTTGGCATTACCCAGTCGCGCCCCCAGGGGGGCTTGACCTCGACCTCGGATATTTTGATTGAGACGTTTTCAGAGATCGAGCAGCGATCGCTCGGTGTCGTGCTGCCCGGCATCCCCTGCGGCTTCTACGACCTCGATGCCATGACCCAGGGTTTTCAGCGTTCTGACCTAATTATCGCCGCTGCTCGACCGTCAATGGGCAAGTGCCTGAGTGCAGACGCAGAGATTGTGGTGGCCGACGGCAGCCTCAAAACCATCGGCGAAATTTACCAAGAGAAATCTGCCTCGCTGCTCTCCCTGGGGAATGACTGGCGCTTTCGGCTCACGCAGCCCATTGCCTATGTGGACGACGGCCACAAGCCTGTATTTCGGGTGAGAACGCGATCGGGGCGAGCAATCGAGACGACCCTGAGCCACCCCTACCTGACCATTCAAGGTTGGCGACCCCTAGCGGAGCTGGCGGTGGGTCAAAAAATTGCCGTGCCCAGAGCGCTGCCAGTGTTCGGCACCGAAACCCTGCCTGAGCATCAGATCAAACTGCTAGCCTATCTGATCGGCGATGGCTGTCTGACGGGCACCTCTCCCCAGTTCACCAACGAAAACCCTGCCATTCAGACCGACTTCACCGCCGCTGCCCTTAATTTTCCAGGGGTGAAGGTGCGTAAGGAAACTTCCCAAGACACTCGCACGCCAACCTTCTACGTCACCTCGGATAGTGAAGACTTGCAGCAGGCCCGTCAAGTCTTTGGTCAACGACTCAAGGAATTAATTAAGGCCAGTGGCCAACCCGCTCGTAGGTTGGCCCAAACCCTGGAGGTGTCTCCCGGCTTGGTGACCCTGTGGCAGCAGGGCGTCTGTGCGCCTAGCCCAGTTACCTTCGAGCGCCTGTGCCAATTGCTTCAGATTCTCCCCGAAACCCTGGCCCCCGGTGGCCTCGCCACCGTTCGCTGGATGAGTCAAAATAACCTAACGCTGTGGCTGCAAGAACTGGGCATCTGGGGCAAATCGGCCCACCAGAAGACCGTTCCAGCGGCGGTGTTTCGGCTACAAAAAGCACTGCTGGCCCTGTTTCTCAACCGCTTATTCTCCACCGACGGCTGGGCCACCGTCCTGGCCTCGGGGCAGGCGCAACTGGGCTTTGCCAGCGTCAGCGAACCCCTAGCCCGACAGGTTCAACACCTGCTGCTGAGGTTTGGTATTTTGGCCCAGCTTAGATTGCGCTCGGTGAAGTATCAGGGTGGCCGTCGTCCCGCCTGGCAGCTCGACATCACCGATGCCCCCTCGATCAAGACCTTTGTTAGCGAAATCGGCATCTTTGGTAAAGAAGCCTCCCTGGCCAAGGTTGAAGCGGTTCTGGCAAACCGCCGTTACCAGACCAACCGCGACCTTATCCCCGTCGAGGTTTGGGAAACTCTCCGTACCGCCAAGGGAGAGGAATCCTGGGTCTCGCTGGCCACCCGAGCGGGGTTCCAAAGCACCAGCAATATCCACGCTGGCAAACGGGCTCCAACCCGCGATCGCCTCTTTGCCCTGGCCACCGCCCTTGAGCACCCAGAACTTCAGCACATTGCCACCAGCGATGTCTACTGGGATGAAATTGTGGCGATCGAGCCCCAGGGGATAAAGCAGGTCTACGACCTCACCATTCCTGACACCCACAACTTTGTCGCCAACGATATCTGCGTCCACAACACCAGCTTTGTGCTGAATATCGCTCGCAACATTGCCGCTCTGCAAAAGCTGCCCGTCGCGATTTATAGCTTAGAAATGTCGAAGGTGCAGCTGGTCTATCGTCTGCTCTCCAGCGAAGTGGAGATGGAAAGCAGCCGTCTGCGCACCGGACGCATCGCCCAAAACGAGTGGGAAAAACTGGGTCACGCTATTAGCATCCTCTCCCAGATGCCGATCTTCATCGACGATACCCCCAGCATTTCGGTGACCGAAATTCGCTCTCGCTGCCGTCGCCTTCAGGCCGAGCAGGGCGGTGCCCTGGGGCTGATTTTGATCGACTACCTCCAGCTCATGGAGGGCGGCGGCGACAACCGGGTGCAGGAATTGTCGAAGATGACGCGATCGCTCAAGGGTCTCGCCCGCGAACTCAACGTGCCGATCATCGCCCTCTCCCAGCTCAGCCGAGGCGTCGAATCGCGCACCAACAAGCGCCCCATGATGAGCGACCTGAGGGAATCTGGTGCGATCGAGCAGGACGCCGACTTAATTATGATGCTCTACCGCGAAGAGTACTACGACCCCGATACCCCCGATCGCGGCATTGCCGAGATCATCATCACCAAGCACCGCAACGGCCCCACCGGCACCGTCAAACTGCTGTTCGAGCCGCAGTTTACCCGCTTCCGCAACCTGGCCACCCCTGGCATGTAGACAGGCAGTGCTCAGCCTCAGGTAGGGTGGGCACTGCCCACCAGCATTTACGCTGGAAGTCCTTGACTTTCTGCGCCCAAGACTCTTTTACCGAGTTAACCCATGTCTTCCTCCTCTGCCCACGACATCCTGCAAACCCTCCTCCATCAAGACTTCTACGGCTGGATTCAGCAGACCGCCGAGGCGCTGAAAAATCGTGACCTGGATCAAGTGGACTGGGAGAATCTCATTGAAGAAATCGACAGTATGGGGCGCAGCGAGAAAAAGGAGCTAAAAAGCCGCCTGCTGGTCATTCTTGAGCACCTGCTAAAGCTGATGTTTTGAGAATCAGAAAAAGCCCAAAATAGCCAGGGCTGGCGCAACACCATCATTGAGCAACGGAGCCAGCTGGAACTGCTGCTAGAAGATAGCCTTAGCCTTAGACCCATGGCACAAGCGCTGTTTGTGGAGTTTTATGCCAGGGCTAGAAACCAGGTTTTGCAGAAAAGCGACCTACCGAGCGATTGCATTCCCACCCTGCCGCCGTTTTCCGCCGATGACGCTCTCAACAGCGATTTTCTGCCGCGCTGGGCTTTGGGCAATCTGGCGGGGATTGTGACACTCAACCTGCGGCGCTTAGATTTTGCTCCCTTGAGAGGTAATCTAACATTGGCGCAGCCTCTTCTTTGGAAAATTGCACTCAACCTCAGGAGATCTTCCATGGGCGACATGATCAGCTTTAAGCGACCCGACGGCCAATCGTGCCAGGGCTACTACGTCGAACCCGCCAGCGGCAGCACCGCCCCCGGCATTGTTGTAATTCAAGAGTGGTGGGGCCTCAACGACCAGATTAAGGGTGTAGCCGACCAGCTGGTGCAGCAGGGCTACCGGGTGCTGGTGCCCGACCTCTACAGGGGCGAAGTCACCGTCGAAGCCGCCGAGGCCGAGCACCTGATGAACGACCTCGACTTTGGCGATGCCGCCACCCAAAACATTCGCGGCGCGGTGCAGCACCTCAAGGTCACCAGCCCCAAGGTGGCGGTGCTGGGCTACTGCATGGGCGGGGCGCTGACGGTACTGGCAGCAGTGTACGCCCCCGAGACCGACGTGGCCATCAGCTGGTATGGGGTGCCCCCGGCGGAAGCTGCCGATGTCAGCACCATTGCCATTCCTTTCCAAGGGCATTTTGCTCAGCAGGACGAGTTCTTTCCGCCGGACGCGGTGAAGGCCTTTGAAGCGCGGCTGCGGGAGGGCGGCGTGAACTACGAATCTTACTGGTACGACGCCCACCACGCCTTTGGCAATGAGAACAACGACATCTACGATCCCGAAGCTACGAAACTGGCCTGGGAGCGATCGCTGACCTTCCTCGCCAGCTACTTAACCTAGGCCACTTTAAAGATGCGGCAGACTTGAGCCTCGATCAGAGCCCCCGACTCCTTCATGGTCAAGCCCACGTCTCGCGCCTGCTTTTTAACGCTCACCCATGGGGGAACAGGTATACAGCAGCGCCGCCGAGGTCTGACCGCAGGGTTATGAAACTCGGCGTTGTATCGCCAGTGCGTTGCCCCAATTTTTGACAGTGTTAGTGACTCCTGCCCTAGGCACAGTGGCCAACGCTATACAAGTCCACAATATAGTTAGCCAAAGCGGTAAGCGGCAGCACGCGATCGACCTCGACATGGGCGATCGCACTTTCGGGCATGCTCCTAAACATTGCCTCAGCGGGGTCTTGCACCAGGGCAACCCCGCCCTCGGCCTTAATCACCTGGAGGCCCTTGGTGCCGTCGTCTAGCATGCCCGTGAGCACCACCCCGATCGCGCCGGGGCCGTAGGCCTGGGCCGCCGAGCGAAACAGCGCGTCGATGGCAGGACGATGGCCATTTTCTCTGGGGCCTCGGCTCAGCTCTATGGTGTCGGGGTGAATCAGCATGTGGTAGTCGGGCGGAGCCACGTAAATGCGCCTGGGCCGAATGGTTTCGCCATTGTGGGGGTGGGCGGCTGGCAAAGTCTTGGCGCGGTTGAGAATCTTAGGCAAAAAGCTCACGCTGCCTGGGGGAAAATGCACTGCTATGAAAATTGCGGCATTGAGCTGGGGGGACAGGTGCTCAACCAGCTGCATCAACGCTTCGACGCCGCCCGCAGAAGCACCAATGACCACAACACGGCTATTCGTCACAATCTGCTCCTACGGCAACGGTCATCAATACTTCGCCCCAACCCAGAGCCTAACGAAGCCATTAGCGATCAACCTCTCTCCAAAGCATGTCCGTGGGGTCGCCGCCGTCGATTGCCTGAGGAGATTTCAACCGGCGGGATTTAGGAAAAATTTGGCAATAGACCGATCGCTGTTGAGGGTTAGGCTCGGAAGGGCCGTTTTGGCGGAACTGGGAGGAGGGGCGCGATCTCCCGAAATCACTCCCTGGAGAGATAAAAATTGTCACCTGTTTTAGCAGCATTAAATTGAGCGAGCGAACTTGCCCTCAACCCGCTAAAACACCGCGATCTGGAGAATTCATGAAAGTTTTGGTCGTTTACTACTCTATGTATGGCCATACCCTCAAGCTGGCCCAGGCGGTGGCCGAGGGCACTGGGTAAGTGGCTGGGGTAGAGGTGGTTTTGCGCCGGGTGCAGGAGTTCGACGCCGTCAACCAAATCATTGACCAAAACGATGCCGCCCGCGCCCTGCGAGAGCAGCAGCAGCAGATTCCGATCTGCACCGTAGACGACCTCAAGCAGGCTGACGGCGTGGTCTTTGGCTCGCCCACCCGCTACGGCAACATGACCGCCCAGATGAAGCAGCTGTTTGACTCAACCGCCAGCCTCTGGCTCAACGGCGACATGGAGGGCAAACCGGCGGGGGTCTTTACGTCTACCGCTTCGACCCACGGCGGCCAAGAGACCACCCTACTCACCATGATGGTGCCCCTGCTGCACCTTGGCATGCTCGTCGTGGGCGTGCCCTACTCAACCGCCGGCATGATTCACACCGCCAGCGATGGTTGTGGCACCCCCTACGGTGCCACAACCATCGCTGGCGGTCAGGGCGAACTGCAACCCCAGCTCGAAGATCTAGAAATTGCCCGCGCCCTGGGGCGACGTGTAGCCGAAGTCACCACCAAAGTGCGCGGCTAAGGGCTCAAAGGACAAGCGCTATAAGACTGCGCTCAGCGGCAGGGGGCTGGGTGAGCTTGGGTAGGGGCAGCGCTTTGCGGCAGCTCAATGGAAAATTCGCTGCCCCGGCCCGGCTCACTGTCTACGGTAATGGTGCCCTGCATCACTTTGACTAGGGTGTACGCAATAGACAGCCCTAGGCCGGTGCCTTTGACGGTGCTGCGCGCGTCGTGAACCTGCCAAAACTCCTGAAAAATATGGGGCTGATCCTTAGGGTCAATGCCGCAGCCGGTGTCTTTGACCTGGAGCAGCAGTCGGTTGCGGGGCAACGCTTCGAGGTTCACCACAACCCGACCAACATCGGTAAATTTAATAGCGTTGGATACCAGGTTGGTCAAGATTTGCCGCAGCCGGCTGCGATCGTTGATCACCATAAAGGGAGAGTCAGGCAACTCTACCTTTATGGCCAGAGCCTTTTGGTAGGCTAAGGTTTCAAGTTCGTCTAGGGTGGTCACAATCAAATCGGCTAGGTCAAAGGTTTCGAGCTTCAGCTCGACCTGGTCTGCCCGCAGCCGCGAAAAGTTGAGCATGTCTTCAATCATGCTGAGCAGGTGCTGCCCGTTGTGAAAAATGCGCTGCACCATCTTGATGGTTTTAGAATCGCACTTGGGATCCAACTGCGCCATCAAAAGTTGAGAAAAACCCAAAATGGCATTCATGGGGGTTTTGAGTTCGTGGGAAACGGTGGCTAGCAGCTGCGCTCTCAGGCGATCGGCTTCTAACAGTTCTAAATTTTCAGCCTTGAGCTGGCTCAGGGCTGCCTCGGCTTTTTTGCGATCGCTAATATTTCGCAGCTGCCACCGCACTGCTACCGCCTTGCCCTGGGCATTTTTCACGGTTTTAACCGTCATCGCGACGGTGATAGCATCCGCTCTGCGCCGCTGCATCGTTAACTCCCAACTGTTGATCTGATGGGAAGACGCTATTTGATTGAGCAGCGTTCGAAAGGCTGTCCGCTCTGACAGGGGTACATGGGTAACTAAAAGGGTGCCAACCAGATATTGGCGTTCAATGTTAAACAAGCTAGCGGCGGCATAGTTTGCCTCCTGCACCACACCGTTTAGGTCAGTCACCAAATAGCCATCGGGGGCAAAATTAAACAGGTCTTGGTAGCGCTGGCGTTCGGTTTCAATTGCCTGCTGAGCAGCGGCAAGCTGCTCATTTTGGGCCAACAGCTCTTCTTCGGCAACGTGGAGTTCTTCTACTGCCAGGCTCAATTCTTCTAGGGTTGTAACGAGCTGCTGAGAATGATTTGAGGGAAACTGGTGGGCGTCACGATAGAGTGCCGTCATGCGAGTTTGGACTTTCTCTACCAGGGCTATTTCATTCTAAAAATGGTCTTGAGGGTATCTAGGCCAAATTTGCAG
>QBLT01000162.1 GCA_003249105.1 Leptolyngbya sp.
CGTTATACTCAGACCAGTTGCGGACTCGGTACTGCATCGGCGTCAGGTTTTGGGTAGTACTTAAACCTTATGCCACTACCCCGTCCGTAACACCCTATTTATGCAACAACGCCCCGCTAAATTGAGCTCGTAGTAGAAACACCGTAGCCCCTCATCAGCACCCCTCACCCATGGGGGTTTGTTTTGGGCACCCTAGGCCAATCACATTTGGATGACAGCATGGACGCCTTCCAGCTTTGGGCTATGGCCCCCAATTACTACGGCGAATGGGACAGTATTGCAATAGCCCTGGTGCTTTCCCTGGCGCTGGGTTGGGTGCTCGCTGGCTTCCCAGGTATTCCCCGCGACTGGCTCAACGATGACTGGCGGCGGTAGGCAACCAAAGCCCTAGCGCTGGGCCAGAGTCAGCAAGGACTAAAGCCACGACATAAAACCACGGTACGGAGAGGGAGGGATTCGAACCCTCGGTGCTTGCGCACACCCGATTTCAAGTCGGGCGCATTCGACCACTCTGCCACCTCTCCAAAGGGGCATGACTACCGGAGAGGTAGCCCTAACATCTGTTATATCACTCCGATGACCGACTAAAGATCAATCTAGGTGCATGCAAGGGAGGGCAATTCCTGCCCGCTGAGGGTGTGACAGACAATTCACAGGCACAAGGGAAGTCATGGAACGTTGTTGTCTTCGTCAAAATATTTCACATCGATAACGTCATCTTTGGAGCCACAGGCCACCCCAGTGTGAACCATTAAGGTTTGCCGTGGCCATGAAATGTCGGCCTACTAATAAACGCTATGAGTCAATCCATGTTCTCGACCTGGCCTGTTTCCATCAGCGCCCCCAAGGCTGCTGTTAAACCTGAACAGCTGACTAGCACGGAACTGGTAGCCCTCTGCCAGCAACGGCTACGGCCCGAGCGAATGATGTTCGCCGAACTTCTGCGCCGCTACCAAGGCCATGTAGATAAGTTGCTGTATCACCTTGCCCCCGATTGGCCCGATCGGGCAGATCTCGCCCAGGAGGTCTGGATTCGGGTGTACCGTAACATGCGCCGCCTGAACGACCCGGCTAAGTTTAAGGGCTGGCTGGGCCGCATTACCACCAACTTGTTCTATGACGAGTTACGGCGGCGTAAGCGCAACCGCGCTACCCTCTCCCTCGATGCCCCCCTTGCCCTTGAGGACGGCAGCATCGACTGGGACGTGCCCGCCAGTGCTCCTGGCCCAGTCGACACCATGATGACCCAGGAATTCTACGACCAGCTGCATCGCGCCATTGCCGATCTGCCTGAGGTCTTTCGCACCACCATTGTGCTGCGTGAGATTCAGGGGCTGTCCTATGAAGAAATTGCTGAGATGACTGAGGTGTCGCTCGGTACTGTTAAATCTCGTATTGCCCGTGCTCGACAGCGGTTGCAGACTGAACTTCAGCCCTATCTAGGCAACTAAAAGACAACTTAACTGGGGTGCTCTGCCAAACAACTTTATGTCTTGTGAGATTTATCCAGCGCTGGGAACCGATCTGAAATCAGTATCCGTCCTAATAACAAGGCCTCATCAAGGTCATAAGTGTATGTCTAGGGATATATGTTTTGCTGGTTAGAATTACTCCCAGGAGGTTACCGATTTTGAAGGGTTGGCATTATGATCAGTAGCGGCGGTGAGAACTGACTAATCTAGTGGTTCGCTAGTTTGGGCCGTTGACCGCCGTGGTCGTTGTTTAGTTGCTTATTCCAGGTGTTGTTTTTGGTATGGCTACTTTTCCCTACACGCCTAGCCAGGTTCAGCGTTCATCCTCCAGCGGTGCCAGTCCAGATGAGTCTTTAATGCCTACAGCGCTCTGCTGTCACGATTTAGATGCCACTAAGCGCGATCGCTTCGAGTTGCTAAGCGCTTATCTCGACGGCGAGGTTACGCCCGAAGAACGTCGGCAGGTGTTGTGCTGGCTTCAACAAGACGATGGTGCCCGCACTCTGTACAATCGCTTACTCACCCTACGCCAGGGGCTACGCACTCAAGGTGTCGCTTCTGCCTGTGACCCAGAAGAAACTATTGTGGGGGTTTTCCACGGTCTCAACCACCGGCTTAGATTAGTTACCATGGCAGGTCTTGGGGTAGCGGCTATTGGTGTGATCAATCTCTTATCCGGTGGGGCTGGCAATTCTTCCTGGCGGATGGCGACGAGTGCTCAACCTGAGGCTTTGAAAATTGCCCTCGATGAACCAGCTTTTCCTATTCCTGAGTCATCACCAGCAATGTCTACCGATATAGTTAATCCTAGTGAGGCGGGCGGGCTTCCCGTTGATTCTGAGCTGTAGCTGCGTGGGTTGGGTTTAGTTTAATGCAGATAGTGAAGCGGGTGAGGTCTGATTGAGAGGCCTCACCCGCTTCACTATCTGAACTTGATCTGTTTGTTTTTCCTTAGGGTGTCAGGGTGGGCTAAAACTTTTCTAGCTGGTCAAGGCGCAGCCAGATGTTGGGGGTTGGCACCTCACCAAACTTCACCAAGGCATAGTCATCACTGGTTTCTAAGATTTCTCCTCGGGTTTCAAACAGGTAGGGGGGAAACCGAGCATCGCTAGCAGTAGCCTCTAGACTACTTTCTAGCTTGTCGCGCACGGCGCGTACTAGATCACCACGCTTTAAAGTTGCTGCCATAGATCTATTTGCTATCAACCTCAGCCCTACTGTACACGAAACCCTAGGCACAGTGCCTTGGTATGTTCTTACCGCTGGCCCTCTAGTGCTGACACTGGGGGCAGTAGTGGGCCGATCGCCCGGCTAGCTTGAGACGGCAGATAGGGGTGTCGCAGCGGCGACAGGGTTCGCCTTCGCGATCGTAGACCCAGGCAACGCCGCCGTAGTTGCCGTTGATGCCGTAGATATCGCGGTAGTCGCTAAAGGTGGTGCCCCCCGACTCAATACTGGTGGTGAGCACCTCACGAATGGCGCTGTGCAACCGCTGGAGCTGCTTGGAACTAATGCGATCGCTGAGGGTGAGCGGCCTGAGTCCGCTTAGAAATAGCGCCTCATCAGCGTAGATGTTGCCAAGGCCCGCCACCAACCTCTGGTCGAGCAGAGCGTTTTTAATCGGGCGACGACTGCGGCTGAGGCGCTGGTGTAGGTAGGCCACCGAAAAACTGTCGTCAAAGGGTTCTGGGCCTAGGGCTTGTAGACCCGTCATCACGCGTTCGGGCGGCACTCCAGGAGGCACCCACCAGAGGCGACCAAAGGTGCGCTGATCGACGTAGCGCAGCTCGTGGTTGTTGCTGAGCCAGAGGCGCACCCGACAGTGGGGCTGCACTGGAGTTTTGGGGTCGAGCCACAGCAGCTGCCCGGTCATGCGCAGGTGTACTCCCAGGTAGCCGCCGGGGCTGCCGTCGGCCTGGGTGAGCTGCCCCAGCAAGTATTTACCCCGGCGGTGCCAGTCCGACAGGCTGGAGCCAATAATTCCGGATAAAAACGCGGCTTCATTGTCGGCGGGGTGGGCGATCGCACGGGCCAGCAAGACCTGTCCCCCTTCCAGCCGATGCCCTGGCGTTACCCGTGACAGACCCCGGCGCACGGTTTCAACTTCAGGTAATTCTGGCAACGTTTAACCTTGGGCTGCTGCCCCCTCACGGTGTGTTCCTGAACTATAGCAATCGCGCTAGGGGATGGGCATACAGAGACAAACGCAATAATCAAGGCCCCTACCGAAGCAAGGGCCTTGATTATTGGTTGAAGGCTAGTTAAGTCCCTCTCATCCCTGCCAGAGTGCTGAAGGCAGCTTGCGGCAGGGCTAGGATCGCCTAACTAAGCTTTTTTAGCCGCCTTGGGGGCCTCAACCTCTTGCAGTTCGGCTAGCGCGAAGTTGTTGGTGTTGATGCCGGCGTAGTTAACCTTCTCAAAACGAACTACCGCGGGGTATTTGATGCCGCTTTGGTCGATGGTGGCAACGGTGCCGACTTCCCGGAACCAGTAAGACTCTTTGCGGAGAATGCGAACTTTAGAACCACGTTGAACCATGAACAATGCCCTCTTGAAAATCAATATTAATGGCAGCTTGCCCAGGCCAAACCCCAGCCCAGACTCATTGCAAAAAGCCGTGGCTAAGCTTGGATAGGGGGTTATTCCATGTCCACCAGATTACTACGAGTCTTTAGCCTCATGGCGCTGTAGGGTTTAAGTTTTATTGCAGTCCCAAAAACAGGATCCACAAAAATCCGAGGGAGATCGTGGGATAAGGGTTCATGATTAAGGCTGGCAACCCTGAGACCGCCCAGAGGACAAAAAGAGGGCTGATGCGATCGCCCGAATTCTTTCGACCAAAATTTTGTTTACATTTCGCAATATAAGGGCATATTAGTCATATCACCCTGCGGGAGACCTGCTCAGCATGCTCACTAACGTCCAGGCTTTAGTACAAGCCACCGATGGTCGCTACGCCTCCGACCAAGAGCTGATGTTTTTTCAGCAATACCTGGGCTCCGTTAGCACCCGGCTGCGGGCCTACCAAAAAATTCAGGGGGCTGAGCAGCAGATTGTTAGTCAGGTGCTAACTCGGCTCAAGGTTCAAAAGCCCGACATCTTTTTAGTCGGTGGTCAAGATTTAGCCGCCAAATGGCAGCGCGACACAGTGCGAGTGCTGCGCTACAGCGCTACGGCCCTGCTGCTTGACGATGCGGAACGGTTTAAAGACACCTTGCTGCTGTGGTTTCAAACGATCATGCGTGCCTTTGGTGCCCAGGAGAGCTGCAATCTCACTTACACCGTCATGCAGGAGGTGATGACCCAGCACCTCAACGCTGAGGAGCTGAGGCTGTTTTTGCCTATTCTAGAGTTGAGTCGCACAATTTTAGGCGGGTCTATTTAGACCAGCGGCAGGCAAGGCCAGCCTTTAGCGAACCGGCCTCAACCCTTGGCCTCATTGCCCCATACAGTAGCGCCCAGGTCGCCCTTCGCAGCGGTCTGGGTGTTTTGGTGCTTGGGGAATGATTACTACGTTTTATGTCGTGACAGGAGAGCGTCGGTAAGCGACAACGCTTTATCCCCAGCAGTCTTAGCCTTGGGCCGCCAGGTTAGCAACGGCGCGATCGCCCCCCACCGCTGTTAATTCTGCGTTGGCTTGGGCACATTACAGCTATCACTGAAAACAGTCTTACAAGGCCTGTTCGATATATGGTTATGTCCACCGAGACCGCCCACCGTCTGCACCAAAAATTTCCCAAAAAGCATAACCACTATGCCCTGCGGGATTTCTTTCAGTTCAATAGCGAATACGGCACCATTACCGACTGGAACGACGCCCGCAATGTGCTCACCAGCGAAGACTTTATCATTGGCCTGCTAGAGGGCCTGCAAGAAGAAGTCGGCGATGCCTCATCGGCCATCATGTACACCGTGGGGCTGGAGTGGGGCAAAATCGACTCGCTTCAGTTTGAAGCCTGGTTTGAGCGCGAGTTTGCCATGAGCCCCCGCCGTGCCAACCTGATGTTTTTGCTCGAAACTTGGTGGTGGCCCTACATTTCCCAGGGCTGGGGCCGGTGGGAGGTCGATATGAGCGATCGCAAGCAGGGTTTCATGTTCATCAACCTGTTTGACTCGGCTGTGGCCCGCACCCTGGGCGATGTCGGCAAGCCCGTCTGCCACCTCTATGCCGGTCTGTTTGCCGGATTCTTTACCGAGATGGTGCGCAAGCAGCTGAGCTGCATTGAAATTCAGTGCTACTCCATGGGCGAGACCTACTGCAAGTTTTTGCTGGGGGGCCGCGAGCGCATTGATGCCGCCTCCTTCTGGATGAATGAAGGGGCCAACGCCCGCGACATCGAGAAGCGCCTGCGGGCTGGGGAAGGTGGCCAATGAGCGCATCTTCTGTAGAGTCGCAGAGCCAACCCTGGCTGAGAGAAACGGTGCAGGCCTTTTTTGAATCCATAGCCTGGGACGGGCGATCGGTTCTCGCCGTGCCGGGGCTGGGGTCAACCGCTCGGGCAGAGTCAACCATGACCATGACCGTTGGTGATTTCTTCCAAAACATTGCCTGGGATGGTCAACCCACCATTGGAGTACCGATCTCTCCCCTCGCCGCCACGGCCACGCCCGTCGCTGACCCCAATCTCGATTTGACCCTCGACGGGTTCTCGGATCTATTTGGCTAGGCCAGTCTTTGGACTGCTAGCCGACGGTAAGCGCCATCCACCCGACCACCTGCGCCCCACTTTCCCGGAGATTTGCCATGACCTTCAAGCTCGATACCCTATTTGATTCCCCCGATAAGCAGTACCTCGACGCCAGCGACCTCAGCGTCCTGAGCCAGTACGTCAGCTCGATTCCGGAGCGCATGGCGGTCTACCGCACCCTGCGGGATCAAGAAATTGCCGTTATGCAGCCGATTGCCGATGCCCTTCAGCAGCAGGCCGGTCACCCCGAACCCCTGGTGGAGCGCAGCGTGCGCAACGGGCTAATGGTGCTGCGCTACGCCGCCATGGCCATGCTGCTCGACGACGACGGCTTTGTGGAAGAGCGCTTGCAGGGCTGGCTGCCCGAGATGGTCAAAGCCTACGAAACCCAGGCGATCGACCAACAGTTGTTTCAGCTGCTGATGCAGCAGTTGGCCAAGGTGTTTTCGCCCGCCCAGCTCAACCTGCTCAAGCCCAGCCTTGAAAAAGCCAAAAGTCTGATGCTAAACACCCGCGAAACCGTCACCCTAGCGGGATTGCTCTAGGCATACAGCCGCTGGGGGTTGCCCCTGCCCCGCCAGTAGTCGGCGGGTCTGACCACCATCATCACTACCCTGGGAAGGACGTTAACTATGGTTTCTGTTGCCGATTTACTCACCGATGGCCGGCTGCCCGGCAACTACTTTGCCCAAGACCTCTACGTGCGGGGCTCGACTGAACTGGGGCTGCTGGAAAATCGTCGCGGCGATCGCCTGTTGGCAATCCCTGACTCGCTGCTCCAGGCGATTTACTCTGGGCTAGAAAAAGAAACCGGCCAGGCCTCGCGGCTGGTGCTCTACAACTGTGGCCGCTGGTGGGGCAAAAACTTCTACGCCCGCTTCTGCGAAGAGCTGGCCGATTACTACAAGCAACCCCTCTCCAGTCTGTCGATGGCTGAGTTTCTCCAGTCGCTGCAGCAGTGCTGGAAGACCCACGGCTGGGGCCAGATTCATCTGGATATTACCTACCGCGATCGCGGCTTTTTGGGAGTTGAAATTTGGCATTCTCCCTTTACCGCTACGGCACCCCAGGGCCAAAAGCCAGCGGGCGATCTAGAGCGCGGCATTCTTGAAATCTTCTTTAGCCAGCTCACCGGGCGTGAGCTGCGCTGTGCCCAAACCAGCTGCACGGCCAAGGGCGACGACTGCAACCGCTTTGTGCTGGGTCTAGAGAAGCGGCTCCAGCCGGTAGAAGCCCTGGTGGCCAATGGCCAAGCGCACCAGGCCATTATGCAAACCCTCATGCAGCAGGGGTAAACACACGGTGGCCCTCACCCGGCAGATTCGGCGATCGCAGTATTACACCCTGGGACTGGTGGGGCATGGGCAGTTTGGCCGCGTCTACTGCGCCATTCACCGCAAAACTGGGGAACTGGTGGCGATTAAAGACCTCCACAAAGACCGCTTTCCCACCCACAAGTTTTTGCGGGAGCTGCGGTTTTTAATTAGCCTCGAACACCCCAGCATTGTCACCTGCCATGCTCTGGAGCACTCCACTAGCGGTCGCCAGCTGGTGCTGGATTATTGCGAGGGCGGCACGCTGCGATCGCTGCTCGAGAGCGACACGGTGCTCAACGTGCAGGAGGTGCTGGGGTTTACCCTAGACATTCTCGCCGCCCTAGAGTGCGCCCACCGCCAGGGCATTGTGCACTGCGATATCAAGCCCGAAAACATTCTCATGGAGCTGACGCCGGGGGGCTGGGTGGCACGGGTGTCTGACCTGGGCATTGCCCGCCTCAGCCAGGAAGCCAAACAGGCCGACATGGGCCACACCGGCTCCCCCGCCTACATGGCCCCAGAGCGATTTTATAACCAACACCCTCCGGCCGCCGACCTCTACGCCGTGGGCATCATTTTGTACGAGCTGCTGCTGGGTCAGCGGCCCTTTTCGGGCACTCCGATGGAGCTGATGGTGGCCCACCTCAACCGTCCGCCCATCGTGCCTGCACAGGTGGCCGAGCCCTTTAGCCAGGTGCTGCGCAAAGCGCTGCAAAAGCTGTTGCCCAAGCGCTACTTTAGCGCCCAGGCCATGCGCACCGACCTAATGGCGGTCTATCAGACTTACCAAACTCAGGGGCTGCTGGGTCAGCCCGCCTGTGCCAAAGGGCTGCCGGAGCTAGATTTAGCATCAGATTTGCCCTTTGTGGCGCTGCCGCACCCTACGGCGGTGATGGGTTTGGTGCCCCTGCCCCAGCAGGGGCATCTGCTGGTGACCTGTAGCCAGCAGCGGGTGTGGTTTTATCACTGGCCCCAAGCCGGGATGACCGCTCCCCAAGCCAGCCAGGGGTTTGCGCTGCCCGCTCCAGTGCAGCGGTTTTTGCCCACTCCCCAGGGGGGGCTGTTGGTAACCACAGAATCGCTGCACCTGCTCTCAATGACCCATGGGCTAGGCTGCGTTGCCCAGGGCATTTGCCCCGATGGGGTAGCAGTTGCCCCCAACGGGCGCTGGTTTGCCACAGCTACCCAGGTCGCCGATGATTCATTTCGCGTAGCCGTGCGACAGTTGACGATGCCACCGGGGCAGGGGGTGAAGATATCGGCACCGCTAACGGTTGCGATCGCCGCAGCCACTGGGGACAAGCTCGTTACCCTCCTTGCCCCAGACAACCGCCACACGGCGCTGGTTGTGCGTCGGGGCAGCCGCACGCTGTTTCACGGGGTGACGCGCCGGGGTACCTATCTAGGGGCGATTTCTGCCTCGGTACCGATTTACAACTTAGTGCCCACCCGCACCCCCTACCGTTATCTAGCCCTAGAAGAAAATTGCCCCAATGCCGTACTGATTGTTGACCTCAAGCCCTTTCGAATGCTGCGCTATCGGGTCGATATTGCACCTGACTGGCTGTTTGAGACCGCCGTGGGCTACGGGCTGCTCAGCCAAGAGGGCGAATTTTGGCTGATTAACGATGAAGGTCGCGTCATCAATCGCACGGCTGGGCTGCCTCGACCACAGGCCATGGTGCCCCGAGACTCTGAGACCAGCGCTGAAGCCTCAGCGCCAACTCAATATCTGTGGAGCGTCAGCGAAGCTACCAGCAGCCGTATCTATCCCATTGGGCTAGCCGATTTAGCTCCAGACATTCTGTTTTGACCCGAGTTTGGCAATAGGTTTTGGAAGCCCAAACGCAGATCTATCGCCTGATCGGTGGAGGGCTCGATTCATTTGGAAATATTGTTATTCAACAAGCTTTAGAGTTTTTGTTGGCGATGGAACTTTGAGACAGGCTCTATGGCACTGTTTTTAGGATTGGGGTATGTCAGCGCGCAGCGTGATGCATCACCTATGGGTTATGAGCAATGTTCCATGGGTGAAATGGTGCGTTGCGATCAAAGAGGGGAATTAAGACCCTGCGCTGGCTGACAGTCGCTTTCTACGGGGGGCAGCTGAGGAAGGCGGACGGTGAACGTCGTACCTTCCTCAGCCGTCGAGGCAACCTCTACCGTACCTCCGTGGGCGACAACGATCGCGTGCACAATGTACAACCCTAAACCAATGCTGCCCGAAACTCGCTGCGTCGCCGATTCCGGCATGGTGTGGCGCATGAGCGGGTTGAAGATCACGGTCAACACCTCTGATGGGATGGGCGGCCCTTCGTTATGCACGCTCAAGACTACGGTTGATCCATTTGAAGCAACCGATAGGTCGACTGGGCCCTCGGTTGCCCCGTGCTGAAGTGCGTTGCCCATGAGATTGGAGACAACTTGGCGGAGTCGAGCCGCATCCCAGTTGCCCGTGAGGTCGCCAGCCGGGTGAAAGCGCAGTGTGCGCTGCGGGTAGGCAAGGCAAAATCCATCGAAGACGTTGCGGCAAAGTTTTTCCAGATCGACTGGACTATACGTTAGCGGCATCGCGCTACCTATCCCCGTCGAGGCGAAGTCGATCAAGTCGCTAATCAACCGCGTGACCACCTCCGTATTTGTCTTAACCATCGACAGCGCTTTGGTAGCGATCGGGTCTGGGTTGTCGGTGCGCGAGATCAGTTGTGCAGCCATGCTGATGCAGTTCAGCGGGTTGCGCAGGTCGTGGCCAAGGATGGCCAGAAACATGCGCCGCGACTGCTCGACGCGATCGGTGTAACTGCCGATGGCCTCGACAAGCGATTGATCGAGCGACTCGTTGAAGCGGGTGATGTCGTCAATGTCGTTGATGTTAATCTGCGGGCGGCTCGCGCGCCACAGACGGAGCACGCTGGCGCGCAAGGCGCGGTATTCGGAGACGACATCCATGATGTCAAAGCCCGAGACCACGCGGGCCTCGCCGTGCAGTACCGAGGAGTGGTCGAGCGGGTTGCTCTCCTCGCCACCAGCGCCGCCGTGGCCTTTAGACTTGCTCGTCTGCTGGGCAAGGCTTTGGCCAGTCTGCATGTCCAGCGCTGTCGCCCGCAACATGCCCTCGGCGTCGTCACGCAGGGCGAGCTTGGTCATATTCATCCCAGGGCCAAGGCTGCGCGCAAACGCTTCCCATTCCACGAGGATGGGCTCAATATTCCCAAGAATAAAGTCTGCCAGCCGCATGGATTTCTCCGTCGGGAACATTTTAAGAATAGGGGCATGATACTGCTAGGGGCAGTGAAAAAGATATCAGCCCAAGGCGTTGTTGCATAAATAGGGTGTTACGGACGGGGTAGTGGCATAAGGTTTAAGTACTACCCAAAACCTGACGCCGATGCAGTACCGAGTCCGCAACTGGTCTGAGTATAACG
>QBLT01000163.1 GCA_003249105.1 Leptolyngbya sp.
AGTGCAAAACTCAGCCGTTGCTCTTCCATCGCCTCGCCTCCACCCGGTTGTTCTATCCTCGCGGTGGGGCTGAAAAACTGTCAAATTCTGAATTTACAATTGCTGCTTCATCAAGAAACCTTTTCCCTCCAGAAATAGAGTGATATAAACAAAAGTAATAACCTTAATCATCGGCATTCCGACCGGAAAACCGTAGATTGAGTGGGTAGTCCCTCTACGCAGAGCTTTGCTGCTGGCGTCAGCCTCGCCTCCACTCCCAATCAGGGAATTACTAAGAACAACACCGTTACGCTCAATCCTCCGCTCTCAACGACCGCCCATGACCAGTCTCACCCCTCTCCACGGCCCCGAGCATGGCGACAGAGATCGCTTCTACTACTTCGCCTACGGCTCCTGCATGTGCCCCGTAGACCTCAAGCGTTCCTTGGGCGAGAGCACCCACGCCTATGTGGTGGGGCCGGCGACGCTCACTGGGTATCGGCTGGGGTTTTTTCGGCGATCGCGCCTGCGCAACTGTGGTGTTCTCGATGTCGTCCCTGACCAAAATTACACTGTGCAGGGTGTGCTCTATCACCTGCCTTGGCGGCTCAGCCCCGCCCTCGACCTGCGCGAAGAGGGTTATTGCCATGAGACGGTGACAGTAAACTGCAACGGACGAGCCTACGCCGAAACCCGCACCTACTCGGTGATCAGCAAAACCCATGAAGAAATTGCCCCCAACGAATGGTATTCCAGCGTGGTCATGCGGGGTGCCGCAACCTGTGGTCTACCCGAGCAATACTGCTGGGAACTGTTTCACCACATTCATTCTCTCCAGCGGCGGCAGGCTCCAGAGCCCCTGCGCCGGACTGCCTAGCTGCCAAACTGCCTAGCATCGGGTCAGGGCATTCCCTATAATGAGGGCACATTCTAACCCTTCACCCCCGCCAAGCCTGTGACCCAAACGCCGCTGTCGCCTCGCCCCGCCATCACCGATGCTCGCCCCGATGCCCTGGGCCGCTTTGGCCAGTTTGGCGGCAAGTACGTGCCCGAAACTCTGATGCCCGCCCTCTTTGAGCTAGAGCAGGCGTTTTACCAGTACCGCGACGAGGCTGGCTTCAAGGCCGAGCTGAACGGTTTGCTCAAAGATTATGTAGGTCGCGCCACCCCGCTGTACTTTGCCGAGCGACTGACCGCCCACTATCGCCGCCCCGACGGCAACGGGCCTGATATTTATCTCAAGCGCGAAGACCTGAACCACACCGGGGCGCACAAGATCAACAACGCCCTGGGGCAGGTGCTTTTGGCCAAGCGCATGGGCAAGCAGCGCATCATCGCTGAGACTGGGGCGGGCCAGCACGGGGTCGCTACCGCTACGGTGTGCGCCCGCTTTGGCCTCCAGTGCGTCATTTACATGGGCGTGCAGGATATGGAGCGCCAGTCGCTCAATGTGTTTCGCATGCGCCTGATGGGGGCCGAGGTGCGCGGCGTTACGGCGGGCACCGGCACCCTGAAGGATGCTACCTCCGAGGCGATTCGCGACTGGGTAACGAATGTAGAAAATACCCACTACATTCTGGGTTCTGTCGCAGGCCCGCACCCCTACCCGATGATGGTGCGCGACTTCCACGCCATCATCGGCGAAGAAACCCGCGCCCAGTGCGTCGAGAAGTTTGGCGGTCTGCCCGACATTCTGATGGCCTGCGTCGGCGGCGGCTCTAACGCCATGGGCCTGTTCCACGAGTTTGTCAACGAGCCCACGGTGCGGATGATTGGCATTGAGGCGGCGGGCAGCGGTGTGGCCAGCGGTAAGCATGCGGCCACCCTGACAGAGGGCCGGGTTGGCGTGCTCCACGGAGCGATGAGCTACCTGCTGCAAGACAGCGAGGGCCAGGTGATTGAAGCCCACTCCATCAGTGCCGGTCTGGACTATCCCGGTGTTGGCCCTGAGCACAGCTTTTTGAAGGATGCGGGCCGAGCCGAATACTACAGCGTCACCGACCAGGAAGCGCTGGATGCCTTCCAGCGGGTGTCGCGCCTAGAGGGGATTATCCCTGCTCTGGAGACGGCCCACGCCTTTGCCTATCTGGAAACCCTGTGCCCCCAGCTGACGGGCAATCCCCGGATTGTGATCAACTCCTCGGGTCGTGGCGACAAGGATGTCAACACCGTGGCCAAGGCGCTGGGCGGGCTGGAGTAGAGCTTACCGCGGCTGGATTGTCCAACTCGCAGATTCAATCAGAGGAGGAGTCGCAGATGAGCACCGAAACCGATGTTAAATCCAAGCCGTTGTATGACCAGGATTACCAGCTTTGGCTAGAGGATACGGTTGCTCATCTGAAATCTCGCAATTTTGATGCGATTGACTTGGAGAACCTGATTGAGGAAATTGAAAGCTTGGGTAGAAGTGATAAACAATCGCTCAACAGCTATCTAAAACGGCTCTGCGAGCACCTACTAAAGCTTAGCTACTGGGAAACTGAACGCGATCGGTGCTTTTTGGGTTGGGACAGAGAAATTGAAAATTTTCGCCAAGAAGTTCAGGAAATTTTAGCTGATAGTCCCAGCTTGAGAAATCGACTTGGAGAGCGCTACTCTGCTGAGTACACCAAGGGTAGAAGGTTGTTTCTAAAGGTCAGCAACCTAGACTCTGAACGAATTCCTGAACGTCCTTGTTTCTCGTTAGAGCAAGCCCTTGATGACGATTGGTTGCCCTGGCGACCCGACTCAGAAACTATTGATTAGGAGCACCATGGCCGACGGTTTTGAAATCTGCGATCGCGACCTCACCCCCGACCTGCTGGAGCGCTACAAACAGGCCAACATTATGGCCATCGACACCGAGACCATGGGGCTGCTGCCCCAGCGCGATCGCCTCTGCCTGGTGCAGCTCTCCGACGCCGACGGCTACGTATCGGTGGTGCGTATTGAGCTAGGCCAAACAGAAGCGCCCCTGCTCAAAGAACTGTTCGAAGCCCCAAATATTCTCAAACTGTTTCACTTTGCTCGGTTCGATTTGGCCACGCTCAAACACAACCTGGGCATCACCGTAGCCCCGGTGTTTTGCAGCAAAATTGCCAGCAAGCTGAGCCGCACCTACAGCCCCCGCCACGGCCTCAAAGAACTGGTCAAAGAGCTAGAGGGCGTTGAGCTCGACAAAACCGCCCAAAGTTCCGACTGGGGCAACGCCATGCACTTATCAGAAGAGCAGCTCCGCTACGCCGCCAACGACGTGCGCTACCTGCACAGCATTCATAGCACTCTGACCGCCATGCTCAAGCGCGAGGGCCGCTGGGAGCTGGCGCAGGATTGTTTTAGCTGCCTGCCCACCTTTGTTGCCCTCGACCTGCTTCAGTACCAGGGGGTGTTTGAACATTGATCGCGCTAGGGGGTTCTTAGAGTATCCCAACTAAAAAAGCATCCCCTTGCAGGGCGCGAGCTCGGATCAGCTGGCCGATCGCATTGAGATCTCGGACAAGTTTTAGTTGGAACACTCTCAGCCCGGTACGATGGGGTTGTCTGTCTCTACGACTTACTCACTTCAGGAGAGCAACCATGAGCGTGGATAGCAAAGACTTCCAAGACGAGCTGCAAAAGGCGATCGACTACGCCCATCAAATCACTGCGGAAAAGGGCGAAACCTCTGCCGAAGCCGCTGCTGCCTGGGACGTGGTGGAAGAGATGCGCGCCGAGGTGTCGCACCAGCACCAGATCCCCAAAAAAACCGGCTTTGATCAGTATCTAGAAGACAATCCCGAAGCGCCCGAAGGCTTGATGTACGACACTTAGGGGCGACTCCTGAGAGTTGGATGCAGCCCCTCCCACGGGTAGATTTCGAGTGTTAAAATTGTCTTGGTTAGTTTTCGGTAGATTTCGCTTGTTTCATTTCATTTTGATTTCCGATACAGCTTTGTCTCCGTTTACTCACTGCACGTTGTACAGTACGGAGACAATCCTATGTCACTCTATGTCGGTAACTTGTCCTACGATGTCACTCGCGAAGATCTAGAGCGGGTGTTTGCAGAATACGGCGATGTGAAGCGGGTGAGCCTGCCCACCGATCGCGAAACCGGTAAGCCTCGGGGCTTTGCCTTTGTCGATATGGCCGCTGAAGCTCAAGAAGACGCCATCATCGAATCCCTTGATGGGGCCGAGTGGATGGGCCGCGAAATGCGGGTCAACAAAGCTCGCCCCCGCGATGACGCCCGCAGTGGTGCCAGTGCTGGCGGCGGCAACGGCGGCAACTACCGCCGCACCGGCTTCTAGGCTAGTTTAGCCAGCTCGGTTAGGGCTAAAGAATGCATAGGGTAGGCCACTGCGGCCTACCCTATTTTGCATCGGCCTAGAACTGTTCGCGCTCGGCTACTACTGGGGAGCGCTCGACCGTGGGCTGGGGCCTGCCGCTGGCGTCTAGGTAGCCCAGTTCCTGCAAAAAGGCGTAGAGGGCGGTGGGAAAATCGGCATAGGCTTGGGTGGCCTCGCCGTCGTCGGTATAGGTGTAGAGGCCCCAGTCGTCGGTGCGATCGTAGTGGGAGAGCATGAAGAGCCAGGCTTCTCGGTAGCGCCCCAGGCGAATATTTTGGGCTACGTAGCCTGCTAGCACACCATTTTTGTCGCCGCGATCGGCAAACTCCGGGTCTTCTACCGTGAAGCGCATGCCGGCTGCCGTGTCTTCGAGATAGTTGGTGAACTGGGGGCTGGTGTCGCGGTACGCGCCATTTTCGTAGGTGAGAATCACGCTGGGCGGATACGACCCGGCGTAGGAGCTAAAGCTATAGAAAAAGGCATTGTCGAGGGTGACAAACTCCATCAGCCCGTCGCCGTTGAGGTCTTTGAAATCGCCGCCGCCGCCGTCGAGGTAGCCAAAGTAGACAGGGGTGAACTGCTCGTTTTGCCAGGTGTAGGTGGTAGTGGCAAGGCAGCAATGGGCTCCGCCGGTAAAGGTTTGAACGACGACTTCGGCGGTGCCGTCGCTGTCGAGATCGATCAGCTCAATGCCCGCAAACATGGCGGCGGTGTCGGTAGTTGTGAGCTGCAGCTCGTCGTTGTAAAACAGCTGAATCGTCAGGTTGTTGCTGAGTTCGTCAGCATTGTAATCGAGCGGCGTGTAGCTGGCGACAACCCGAATGGGGCCTTGGGCGATCGCGCGATCGCTGAGGGCCTCAGTGTCGGCATCAATCTCGATGCGGGGGTTTTCAGCTAGGGCGGGCAGGCCCAGGGTCAGCAGGCTACCGACGAGCAGGCTTGGGAGAATGGCTTTCATCAACGGTTCTCTGGCTCAATAGGATTGTTTACGTGGTGGGCTCAGCTTGCCCCGGTTGATTCTGCTGCTACCAGCGTCGCCAGTGGCGTTTGCCCACCACAAAGATGCCCAGCAGCACCCCGACCAGCAGGGGGTAAGACATGGCCACCAGCGCCGTAGGAATCGGTAAAAACCCTTTAATAAACAGCACTAGGGCAATGCAAGGCACCAGCGCCCACAGCACGCCGGTATCGATATACACCTGGCTAAACCGCCGTTCTAGAATGGTGAGGCCCAGCGCACCAATGCCGAAGCCCGCGGCAATGGGCAGCGCCATAAACAGCAGCTGCATCAGGGGCAGCAGGCCGCTGCCGACGTTGTCCAGCAGGAGGGCTAACCCCTGGGCCAAAAGCAGGTCGGCAAGGGTGGCGATCGCCACCGCCGCCAAAGCCACCTGAAGCAAAATTGCCCAGGGCAAAGACTTGAGCCGCCAGAAGGGATTACGCATAGCCGCAGCAATTAAAAGTCAAGCCCATTATTGCGCCGAATTCTCGATCTGTCTGTGGGCTGGCTGGGGGAAATGGTGACTACTTTGGAGTTGGGGTGGCCTGTTTGGCCCTCGAGAAGGAGAGATGATTGCTGTGATAAGTAAATCTTTGCGGTGCTAGTACCTTGGATATGGGATAACAATAGATGCGGGTTCAGGCGATCGCCTGGGCTGGCCTGGCCCTAATTTCCCCTGTGATCTATGGAAAAGCTGCTGCGTGGTCTGCGAGACTTTCAGGAAAACTACATTCCCGACCGCCAGGAGCTAATCCAGAAATTGGCCAAGGGGCAGAGCCCCAGGGTGTTGTTCATCGGCTGCTCTGACTCGCGGGTAGACCCGACAATCATTACCCAGTCAGAGATTGGCGACCTGTTTGTCATCCGCAACGCGGGCAATATTATCCCCCCCTACGAAGCTACCAACGGTGGCGAAGGGGCCACCATTGAGTACGCCCTAGAAGCCCTGGATATCGAGCAGGTGATTGTCTGCGGCCACAGCCAGTGCGGGGCCATGAAGGGGCTCTTGCAGATTGGCGATTTAGAAGAAAAAATGCCCCTGGTCTATCACTGGCTGCACCACACCGAGGCCACCCGCAAACTGGTAGAAGATAACTACGGCCACCTGGAGAAAAAAGAAAAGCTCAACCTCATGGTGGCCCAGAACGTGCTGACCCAAATCGACAACCTACAGACCTACCCCTCGGTGCGATCGCGGCTTCACATGGGCAATCTATCCATCCACGGCTGGATCTACGAACTTGAAACCGCCCAAATTCTCGCCTACGACGAGGACAGCAAAGCCTTCTTGCCTCCCCACAGCAAAATCTTCACCGATGGGCAAGGGGCGAAGGTGCTTAAGCCCGGCGGGCTGTCCCTAGAGTTTAACGACACGGTGCGGCCCGGTGCGGGGGCTCCTTCAGTGGCGCTGCCCGAATTTTCTGAACCGGTGCAGCCCTACTGGCCGGGGGCCAACCGCCTGAGCCCCGATCAGGCCGCCCGCATTTACCGGGGCGCTGGGGTGTAGCGCTATCGATCAAAACTCGCAATTCGCCGGGCTGCCCCAATGCTCTGTTCCCCAGGGCCAAAGGTGACTTCTAGTGCCTGCTGATCGGCAAAGGCGCTAGAGGCTTCGCGGTAGACGGTGCGGGTGGTGGGCAGGGTACGCCGCTCGCCATTGTAGTCAAAGGTGATGGCGTACTTGACATCCTTGAGCAATATTGGGTCGGTGCGCTGCTCAATGGCTTCGCGCTTGCGGGCCTCTAGCTCATCGGCGGTGGGGCGCGGGGGCAAGGGCGGCCAATACAGCCCGTTGTCGTCGGGGCCTGTGGCGGCACCCTCGGGGCGCACGCCATTGCGATTGACCAAGGAGTTTGACTCAAAGGTTTCCTGGTGAATGGTTTGGCGGCGATCGAAGCTGCGGGCGTAGTCGACCTGCCAGGTTTGGGTAACGGTGGCGGTGGCCTCATAGGTACCGGTGGTGACGGTGTTGCCGGTAGCAGGGTAGTTTTCGCACCCGGCTACCAAGCCTAGGGTCAGCCCTAGCGCACTGGCCTGGAGCCAGCGAGGTACAGAAAACGTAGAGGACAGCGTAGGCATAGCAACGGTCGGTGATTTGTTGACAGATTGTATGTATATAGACGCTACCAGCACTTTGTATAGACCACATAGGCAACGCGGCAGCGGATGAAAGTGGCACAAGAGGATGGCCAACGGGGTGAGTCGTTCCTCGCTGGGGCAGCACTTTTCTCAGGGTATGGCTTTACAGTTTGGGGGCTAAAAGATAAAAAGTCGGCCACTTTAACCCGACTTTATCTTGTTGACACCACCCAAACGCTTACGATGAGGCTGACAGTGAAAGGCCGTCAAACCGTCGTCGAACTTAGATTACGTTGTGTATCGATTTAGTGCATCTGCCGCTCGCTCACTGAGCGTATTGATTAAACCTGGTGAATACTACGCTCCTGCTTTGGCACATCAGATCTGCCCGGCTGCCCCACCGTGCGTCAATAATTCCTATGACTCAAACGTCGCTCTCGATTCAGCAAACCTTTCAGTCTCTGGAGCCGTTTGACCGGCTGCCCGCCGACGCCTTAAAGCAGCTTTTGCAAACGGCCCAGCCCCTAAAGTACCGCGTCGGTCAGCCGCTGCTGCGGCGAGAGGTGTTGACCCAGCAGGTGATTGTGCTGCTCGAAGGGCAGGCCCGCTTGCTGGGCTACGACCCGCGATCGCAGCAGCCGGTGACCCTGGGACGCTTTAGCCGGGGTGAAATGCTGGGGGTGATCAGCTTAATTCGCGGGGTGCCCTGCGAAAC
Source organism: Leptolyngbya sp. (assembly GCA_003249105.1). Classification (GTDB taxonomy): domain Bacteria; phylum Cyanobacteriota; class Cyanobacteriia; order Phormidesmidales; family Phormidesmidaceae; genus Nodosilinea. The sequence continues at coordinate 8,079 of QBLT01000163.1, forward strand.
GGTGATTGCCTCCAGCGAGGTGCTGGCCCTCACCCTGCCGTCGTACACATTTTTGAATTTACTCAACGAGTACCCGGAGTTTGGCCGGGAGGTGCGCGATCGCGTCTATGCGATCGAGGCCTTTGACCTGGTGGCCGAGCACGCTAAGGCCCACGCCCTCGACGTGGGCGATCTCAGGGCCAAGGCCCAGATGGTCTGTGACGAATCGGCGATCGTCACCTTGCCCACTGGCCCCAATGACCTGGCTCAGCTCGATCGCACCTTGATCTGGGTACTCAGCGGCGGTACGGTGCTGAATATTCCCGTGGGATCAACATTGGCGCGCGATCGCCCCGTAGAGATCCTCAGCCCCCAGGGAGCGCGGGTGCTGGGTATGACCCCGGCGGTGCTGGCCGAGACCCTGCCCGAACCGGCTGAGCTAGAGCCAGAGGCCGTTGCCCGAGCGGTAGAGGTGCTGGATGTCAACAACATTCCCTATGCCACCGAGGCCGATCTGGTGCCCCGCACCCAGCCGTCCTCAGCCCTAGAGAAATCGCCCAGCCGCAGCTACCCCTTCGCGCGGGGGCGAGGCGATGTCGATGGGGCGCTGGCCTGCTTCGACATGCTCAGCCAGCAGTTCTCCATGCCCTTTCGCAAGGATGTCATTCGCCGCATTCTGGCCAACCAGCACGAGCGTATGGGCCAGCTGTCGCTGCCGATCTGCGGCTCGGTGAGCGAGATGATGGGCCTTAAAACCCAGCTGGTGCGCGTGCCCGTAGGGGCCTTTGGCCGTCTCAACACCCCCTGCCTGATTCGCTGGCAGGAGAGCTTTGCGGTGCTCTACGAAACCAGCGAAAAGGCCTATATCTTGGGCGATCCTGAGGTAGGTGTGATTCGCCGCACCCCTGAGAGTTTTGCTGAGGTCTGGGGTGAGAGCGGAGAAGTGCTGCTGCTGGAGCCCACCCGCGAAACCCCTCAGCAAAAGTTTGGCCTTCAGTGGTTTTGGCCCTCAATTCAAAAGTACCGCTGGGTGCTGATTGAGGTGTTTGTGGCCTCGTTTTTTGTGCAGCTGTTTGGTCTGGCCAACCCGCTGATGGTGCAGATCATCATCGATCGCGTGATTGTGCAAAACAGCGTCGATACCCTGCAAGTGCTGGGTGTCTTCTTAGTGGTAGTCGCCATTTTTGAGGCTCTGCTCACCAGCTTGCGCACCTACCTGTTTGTCGATACCACCAACCGCATCGACATGGCCCTGGGGTCAGAGATCATCGATCATCTGTTTCGCCTGCCCCTGCGCTACTTTGACAAACGCCCCGTGGGCGAGCTCTCCAGCCGCATCAACGAGCTAGAAAACATTCGCCAGTTTCTCACCGGCACGGCGCTGACGGTGGTGCTCGATGCGGTGTTCTCGGTGTTGTACATCGTAGTGATGTTCATCTACAGCTGGCTGCTGACCCTGGTAGCCCTGGCGACGATCCCGCTGTTTGTGCTGGTGACGATGCTGTCCGCCCCCATTGTGCGCAAGCAGCTGCGCATCAAAGCTGAGCGCAACGCCGCTACCCAGTCGCTGTTGGTGGAGTCACTGTCGGGTATTCAGACCGTCAAGGCGCAGAATATCGAGCTGCGCACCCGCTGGAAATGGCAGGAGCGCTACGCCGAATACGTCAGCGCCGGGTTTAACACCGTGCTCACCTCTACCACCGCTAACTCGGCTAGCAACTTTCTCAACAAGCTCTCGGCCCTGCTGGTGCTGTGGGTAGGGGCCTACCTGGTGCTGGAGGGGCAGCTCACCCTGGGGCAGCTGATCGCCTTTCGAATTATTTCGGGCTACGTGACCGCGCCGATTTTGCGCCTGGCTCAGCTGTGGCAAAACTTTCAGGAAACGGCGCTGTCCCTGGAGCGGCTGTCGGACATCATCGACCATCCCCAGGAGACCGATGCCGATGATGCTAACCAAATCCCCATGCCCGAGATTACCGGGCAGGTCACCTTTGAGAATGTGGCCTTTCGCTTTGCGCCCTCGGGGCCGCTCCAACTTGCTAACGTCAGCTTGGAGTTTCCGGCGGGAATTTTCATTGGCGTGGTGGGCCAGAGCGGCTCGGGGAAGAGCACCCTGATGAAGCTGCTGCCCCGCCTCTACGAGCTAGAGTCGGGTCGCATTTTGATCGACCACTACGACATCAGCAAGGTCGATCTGCACTCCCTGCGGCGGCAGATCGGCATTGTGCCCCAGGATAGCTTGCTGTTTGAGGGCACCATTCAGGAGAATATTTCGCTCACCAACCCCGACGCCGAACCCAGCGTAATTATTGAGGCGGCCAAAACCGCCTGCTGCCACGACTTCATTATGGATTTGCCCCTGGGCTACAACACCCGCGTCGGCGAGCGGGGCTCGACCCTCTCGGGGGGGCAGCGGCAAAGAATTGCGATCGCCCGCACCATCCTCCAAAACCCGCGCCTGCTGATCTTAGATGAAGCCACCAGCGCCCTCGACTACGACACCGAGCACCAGGTCTCGATGAACCTCAAAGGTTGGGCCGAGGGGCGCACGGTGTTCTTCATTACCCACCGGCTTAACACCATTCAGCAGGCCGACCAGATTTTGGTGATGGAGCAGGGCTCAGCGGTAGAGTTGGGCACCCACGCTGAATTGATGGAACTCCAGGGCCGCTATTTTACTCTCTACCAACAGCAGCTCAGCGGCGTCTGAACGGTACGCCAATTTTTAATTTTGAACTTTGAATTTAATCCTCCAATTCAAAATTCAAAATTAAAAGTTCAAAACTCTCCATCACCCCCCTACTCCCCCACCCATGGTTCGCATCAACAG
>QBLT01000164.1 GCA_003249105.1 Leptolyngbya sp.
GGACATTCTTATTCGTCCAGCCTAGACGGTATATTCTTTCCCGGAAATCACCTAAGATGCTTTTGAGGCTATCCATCCGTGCACCGTGTTTTACTTGCACCTGCACTCTATGCGGTGGATAGCTTTTCTCCAACCCCTCCCCCAAAAACTGTCCGGAGTGTTGTTTAGGACAAAGCTAATCGTTCATAACTAAATGCTGGGCAGACGAACTGGCATTCTGAGCGGGAGAGCGTGGGTTTAAGCCAAGAACGTCACCAGGGCTTGCAGCTTTTCCCAAGCGGCTCCGCTGGCGAGAATGTCTTGGGCCAGGCTGATGCCCTCGACAATGGAGCCTTCTAACGATTCGCCTTTGACCCTTTCGCCCACTTTTAACGCCAGGGCCGCATTGAGGGCCACCACATCTCGCTGGGCCTGGGTGCCTTTGCCCTGAAGAATTGCTGTCATAATCGCCACGTTTTCGTCCACTTCGCCGCCGCGCAGGGCGCTGAAGGGAGCCGCCGTCAGCCCCAGCGCCTGGGGATCGATCGCGGCGCTAGTCACCTGGCCATTCTCCACTACCGAGACATCGGTTTTGTCGCCCAATCCGGCTTCATCCAACCGCTCGCGGCCGTGGAGCACGATCGCCTGGGGAATGCCCAGCTGGTTGAGCGCCTCGGCCATGGCGGGCACCACTGCTGAGTCATAGACCCCAATTACTTGCCCGGTGGGCTGTAGCGGGTTGACCAATGGCCCCAGCAGGTTAAACACCGTGCGCACCTTGAGGGCGCTGCGCAGGGGGGCCACCGCTTTCATCGCCGGGTGCCAGCCTCGGGCGAACAAAAACGTCACGCCCACCTCATCCAGCGCTGTCTTGACCCGTTCGGGGTCGGCCCCTAGATTGACGCCCAGGGCTTCGAGCACATCGGCAGACCCCACCTTGCTAGAGGCGGAGCGGTTGCCGTGCTTGGCCACGCGCACCCCCGCCGCCGCCGCGACGAAGGCCACGCAGGTAGAAATGTTAAAGGTGTGAGCGCCGTCGCCGCCGGTGCCGCAGGTGTCGATGCAGGGGGTGGGATGGTGAATTTTGCCTGCGCCGCCGAGGGATTGCCCCTGGAGCACCCGCGCCATGCCCGCCAGCTCATCGGCGGAGACGCCCTTGGACTGGAGGGCCGCCAGCAGCCCGCCCGACACCACCTCGGGAATCTCTTCGCTGAGCCAGCCGCGCATCAGGGTTTCGGCCTGTTCCTGGCTGAGGGATTCTCCCAGGATGAGGCGCTGCAAGAGGACTGACCAGTCTTGAACGGTGGCAGCGGGCATGGCTTGGGTCACGGCTTGGCTTGGGTTAAGGGACGGATTGGTGAATTAGCCCTCCCATTTTCGCCCAGAACGTCCGTTTGCGGGCGATCGCTCCTTCTAAAACCCTAGCCAATTCCTTTTCCCAAAACAGCAATTGGGCGATCGCGGTGCGCCCCCCTGGGGAACTCAATTTTTATTTCCTCTGTCAAGGGACAGACGCTCCATCAGGTTTAGCTCCGTATCGTAAAACCATCCATCTCTGGAGGATGACCATGGCAACTCGCACTGCTGAAGCACCCCTAAACCTAGGTACGGTGTCCTCTGCCGTCGACGGCTACTTTGCGGGCTTCAATGCCGAAGATTACCACGCTGTAGCGGCTCTGTTTGCCGCCGATGGCGTTCTGCTGGCTCCCTTTGAGGAGCCGATTGTAGGGGCTGAGGCCATTTACACTTATCTGCAAGCCGAGGCCGTGTCGATGCGCGCCACGCCGATCGAGGTTGAGAGTGAAATAGACGCTGACGGCACCCAGCGCGTGGTAGTCAGAGGTCGGGTGAAGACGCTGCTGTTCACGGTCAGCACACGCTGGACGTTTGCGCTGACGGCGGCAGATACCATTCAGTCGGCTGAAATTAAGCTGGTGGCGTCACTGCAAGAGCTAATGCAGCTTGACCGGGGCTAGACCCCTGCCCTAGGCGGCTCTGGGCACCGACGGCTGACCCCAGGCGGCGGTGAGCAGCGATCGCCCCAGGTTCAAATGCTGGGGCGCACATTGCCAGTCGGGGTGGGCCGTCAACAGCAGCGATTCTAGCGATTCGGTGTCGAACAGATGCCACACCTCGGCCCCGGTCGAGCGATCGGCGATCGCGTAGCAGTTTTGGGCCACGCAGTAAATTGTCAGGCGATCGCTCAGACCGGCGGGCAGGGTCAGCTCTTGACCAATCGCTAAGCTTCTAAAGTTGTGCATCGCCTGCTGAAAGGCCGCTTCGCTCTGCGTGGCTAAGCCCGCCATCACCCGCAGCGATCGCGGGTCGCCATTGACGCAAATCCAGTAGCGGCGCAGCGGGTCAATGCCCCTGAGCCAAGGCGACTCGTCATCGAGGCAATAGCGGGGTGCTCGGGATAGCTCAGAGAACATGACTTTACCAAAAGGTGGCAAGCGATACATTCAGCATCGTGTAATCACCCAACTTTCCTCAATGCAGGGAAACAAAAGTATAAAAATCTGATACGAGCCTTTACGTTTGCTTATGGCAAAAGAACGAAAAAAGAAGAGCAAAAACCGGAAAAAATGCCTGACAGGCTCGAATTCTTACCGCTTGAGCTGTCCTAACCCGGACCTCAGTGGCTATGTAAATAGCTGACTGACCCTAAACCTGCCGCTGCCGCTTTGTGGCAGCTTCCTCCAGTGGGCAGCTAAGGTGACTTCTGGAAAACTTTCTCCCTAATGGTGGGCAGTGCCAACCCTACATTGGCCACAGTTGCTCGATAAAGGGGGGATCTTCTTTTCTAGAAATCTCCTAACTTACCAACTTAACCAGTTGCCCTAATCGGTGAACTCCTGGCTGATAGGAGTCGCCGACGGTTCGGGCAGCAGAGCGGGCAAAATCAGGCTTTGGGCTAGGGGCATTTGCCCGTAGGTAAACCCGTGGGGCACCTGCTCTAGGTAGGGGCTCAGCTGCTTGAGCGCGTAGGGGCTGCCGTAGATCACAACCCCGCGCAGCAGCTGAGCCGATCGCAGAGTCTCCAGCCAGATGGTCGCCAGCTGTAAGAGTGGGGCAGAGCCCCGAAAGGGGTTGCCCCGCACGAAAATTTGCACCAGGCTGGGCCGCAGGCCGGGCTCAGCCGCTCCGATTCCCTGACTCTGGGGCCAATGCTGGCAACCCTGGGTATCGACTAGCTTGAGGTGGTAGTGGTGGCGCTGGGGCCAGGTGAGAGCCGCCGCCGTAGGCTCTAAAAAGCGGCAGCCGATCGCATCATCGACGATCACAAGATTGTGGCCGGGGTCGGCGGCGGTGCTGGGAGTGATCTGGCCCTGCACCGTCATCGATGCGGTGAGAATGTCGGCGGCGAGCTGACGGGTCGCGGGCTGGGCCACGGCGGCCAAGTTTACCGGGGGCGGCGGCAGATGCTCCCAGGCGTGGCCAGCACCGTCGGGTATCAGGGCCGGGGCAGCTTTTTGCTTGGCCCGCCAGAGACGTTCCACGCTGGCTGTGATGCGCTCTGGGGCGATGCGGCCCAGAGTCACGGCTTCTACTACCGCAGCGATCGTTCCCTCGGGATCGCTGGGCATGAGCAGCACGTCGGCTCCGGCTTCTACCGCCAGCACCGCCGCTTCGTAGGGGCCGTAGGTGTTGGCGATCGCCCCCATGATCAGAGCGTCGGTGACAATCAGCCCGTCAAACCCCATCTCCTGGCGCAGCAGCCCGGTGAGGGTGGCGGGTGAAAGGGTGGCTGGCAGTCGGGCATCCAGCGCCGGAATCTTGAGATGAGCGGTCATGATGCTGTCTACCCCGGCGGCGATCGCCGCTCGAAACGGTGCCAGCTCCAGATCTCTGAGGCGATCGCGGCTGTGGGGCAGTACTGGCAGATCGAGATGAGAATCGGTGGCGGTGTCGCCGTGACCGGGGAAGTGCTTGGCGGCGGTGAGCACCGGCTGGGTCTGCGCTCCGCGAAGGAATGCCTGGGTCAGATCGCTAACCCGCTCTAGCCCAGCGCCAAAGGCCCGCACGTTGATCACCGGGTTGGCGGGGTTGTTGTTGACGTCAACCACTGGGGCCAGCACCCAGTTGAGGCCAATGGCCAAAGCTTCGGCGGCGGTGGCAGCACCAAAGGCCTCGGCATAGGCCAGGGCGGCGGTGGGGTTGCGATCGGCCACCGCCGACAGCGCCATCGGCGGCGGAAACCAGGTGGCCCCGCTAAATCGTTGCCCTACCCCCTCTTCCACATCGGCGGCAATCAGCAGCGGAATCCGGGCCTGACTCTGGAGCGTCTGGGTTTTGAGCCCCACTTCGGCGACGCTGCCCCCCAGCAAAATCACTCCGCCCACGCCCAGTTCTTCGACGTAGCGGGTGAGGGTGGCGCTGTCGGCCTCCCAGGCGGGGTAGCGAATTTCATGGTCAAACAGGTGGCCCGACGCCCGCACCACCACCATTTGAGCAACCTGTTCCGGTAGGGACAGACGTTCGGGGGCGGGCAGCCGAGAGGTGGCGATGACCCCGCTCACTCCTCCTCCTGGGCGGCGGATGGTGCGGCTAGGTCTTCGTCAAATTCGTCGGCTATGCCCTTTTCGGCGCGCTCTCGGCTGAGCTGGTTGATCAAGTTCAGCACATTGGTGCCGCGTTCCATGCCCACGTCTTCTTTGAAGATGATTTCGGGGGTGCGTCGCAGGCGCAGTCGCTGGCCCAATTCGCTGCGCACAAAGCCGGTGGCGGCGTGGAGGCCCTCCATGGTTTCGGCTTTGGCTTCGGGGGTGCCGTAGATGCTGACAAACACCTTGGCGTGCTGCAAGTCGCCCGACACATCGACATCGGTAACGCTGACCATGCCAGCCCCCACGCGGTCATCTTTGATGTCGAGCATCATCATCTGGCTAATTTCTCGTTTGATCAGAGAAGCCACCCGCTCTACGCGACGATTATTTGGCATCGGTCTGTACTCCTGAAGGTAATGGCATTAACCTAGGCCCAGCATTGCCCGCAGGGTAAAGGTGAGAAACAAGAAACCGGCCACCACGGCCCCAATTAGCGCGATCGCCGTGGAGGGCCGCTTCAGCAGCGGTACGAGGGGCTGAGCGGCGTTAAAAAACACCCCAAGGGTGAAGGAAATAAAGTAGCGCGGGTAGCGCGAGACGTTGTCAAAAAAGTCTTTCATGGCGGCAGACCGGGGGCTTTAGGGGCCAATGCGCGCAAACCCCAGCGCACTGACTCTGAATTTAACTCGTTCTCCATCCTAACCCACGATAAAAGGCCTTAACCCACGACAAAAGGGTGCTGCCCTGGCCGAGCTTTGCTATAGTTGGGGCATTCTTAAACAAGTACATCTGATCTCAGGCAGTTCTGTGACAGTTGCCCTCTCTGCACCTCCGACGCTACAGCCGCGCCCCTTTCTCAAATGGGCGGGCGGCAAGAGTCGTTTGCTCAGTCAGTATGAGCCGTTTTTGCCTACCACCATCGACACCTATTACGAGCCGTTTTTGGGTGGTGGAGCGGTGTTTTTTCACTTGGCGCGGCGGGCGCGGCGGGCGGTGCTGGGGGATATCAACCCCGAGCTGGTCAACGTTTACTGCTGCGTGCGCGACCAGGTCGAGACGCTGATTCGCCACCTGTGGGATCACCAGCGCCGCCACAGCCCCGACTACTACTACCAGGTGCGCCAGCGCCAAGCGCTGCGATCGCCTGTGGAGCGCGCCGCGCGCCTGATCTACCTCAACAAAACTTGCTACAACGGCCTCTACCGCGAAAATTCCCAGGGCCATTTCAACGTGCCGGTGGGCAGTTATAAAAACCCCACCATCTGCGATCCGTCGCTGCTGCGATCGGCTTCGGCGGCGCTGCAAACCGCTGAGATTCAAACTTTTTCATTTGAAATGCTGCTAGAGCGATCGCTCTCTTCCGGCGACTTTGTCTACTTTGACCCGCCCTACCACCCCCTCAGCTCTACCAGCAGTTTTACGGGCTACAGCCGCTACGGCTTTACCGCCGCCGATCAAGAGCGCCTGGCGACAGTGTTTCGCACCCTGGCTCGCCAGGGGCAGCGGGTGATGCTGTCAAACTCTGACTGCGAGTTTATCCGTAAGCTTTACCAGGGGTTGACGATGCACCCCATTTTGGCGGCGCGGGCCATAAACTCCCGCGCGGGCAGTCGGGGCAAAATCGGCGAGCTTTTGATCACCCCCTGACCATATCTGGCGACGGATGCCGAATCGCTGAGAATTGGTTATCAGTGGAGTAGATCCCCCGTGATGCAGAGGCTAGCCCCGTGACGACAACCCCACCTCCCAATTCTGAACCTAGTGATCAAGCCCGGGACACCTTCCAGGCGGTCACTCAGGTCATGCAGGCGGTTGTGACCGTGCTCGACAACGCCACCGCCAGCACCGGCAATGCGGTGGTGGCGAGGTTTCAGCCTTTTTTTGAGCCCATTACTTCCACCGTGGGCGGCGTCGTTGGCCCCATTGCCAATTGGCCGTTTATTCGCTATGCCACTGCGCTGCCGGGCATGCGGTGGCTGCTGGCGGCCCTGGGCCAGGTGAATGTGGAATCGGTGCGATCGCAGGTGGCCGAACTCCGGCAGCAATATCCCCAGGAGAGCAAGCGCGCCCTGGCCCAGCGGGTGATGGCCGAAACCGCTTTCAAGGCCGCAGGCATTGGTCTGGCCACCAACTTTGCGCCCCCGGTGGCCTTGGCCCTCACCCTGGTGGATATTGGGGCGATCGCCGCCCTCCAGGCCAATATGATCTACCGCATCGCCACCATCTACGGCTACTCGCCCACCGATCACGATCGCCGCGGCGAGGTGCTGGCAATCTGGCTGCTGTCGTCTACCACCGCTGGCATGGTCAAGTCAGGGTTGAGTATTGCTGAACTGATCCCCGGTCTGGGCGCGGTGCTGGGCGTTGCCTCCGATGCGTCGCTGATCTATAGCGTGGGCTACTTTGCCTGCCGCTACTACGAAACCAAGCGATCGGCCCCTACAGAGATTCTGGTGTAAGTCAGGGGGTAAGGTTTTTCCTTAGGCCAGCAGCTCAAACAAGCCATCGTCGATTTCATAGCCCAGCATCTGGGTCATAAACTTCAGCCGCGTGTACTGGGTAATGCCCTGCCCCTTAAGCCAGGCGGCGATGACAAAAATTTTCGTCATCATAAAAATTTCTAGCCCCTCCGGGTTGTAGCGAATACCCTCGGTCGGGCTGAACTGGTGGGGCACCAGCATCGCCGCATAGCGCCCTAGCTCCCCTGCCTCCCAGTCCAGTACCAGGGGCAGCCAGGGGTAGTAGGTATCCAGGCGAATAAACCACAGCCTAACCTCTGGCAGCTCTGACAGCTCGCGGGGGTCGGTGGGGTCACGGCTGATATCGACCACAAACCGCAGCCCAAGCTCGCCGTTGAGCACCTTGCCCTCCGCCAGCAGCGGCTCGATCACCTCCCAGGCCGGGGTGAGGTCGAGGGTTTGCAGGTGAGATTCGTGCAGGGTAATGGTATGAGCCATGGGGCAGCCAGATCGAGGTCACAGAAGTACTGCTCATTGTCGCAGAGGGTGGCCTGCTCTGCTCTGAGTTTGTCTCACTGTATAGGGTTACCGCGATGGGAATGTTTTGGCGGGGCGGTTGTGGAAGGTTAAAAACAGCAGCTGTACAGATAATGTCACCATAGCCTGACAATAGGGGTGGCCCGGCAGATTTTACTGTTTGTGGCCAGAAGCTGTTTGCAGTTCCACAGGGCTAGAAAACCGGCTCAGGAGGCTTAGGCAGCAGATTTTCGCGGCTAAGTGGACAGGGTGGCGGTCAGTTTTGTGATCGGAGTTACACTGTTGTCTCTGGAAAATCACGGATCTTCCTGGGGAAACTTCACGCTTCATCAAAACTTGATGCCGTTACATTAGAACTTAACCGCTGGTCATCTACCCAGAGTTATGCCGTCTCACCCTCCGTCAGAAACGCAGCAGTTTAACCGTGATGTGCAGCTTCTGCTCAAACCCAATAACCCCCATGCGCGATCGCTACTAGCCTTTATCAAGCGCACCATTCAGCAGTTTGGGCTGCAAGCTCACATCACCGAAATCGACATTTTTGTCGAAGCCTATCTGCGCGGCGTTCGCTACACGCAGCAAAACCAGGAGCACATTCGTCAGCCCAAGGCATGGATGCGGCGCACGGCCTATAACATCATTCGCGAGTGCAAGCGCGATCGCCAGCGTTACCTGGCAGTGGCGTTTGATGAACTGATGGAGCAAGAGGCCGCTGCCAGCGACTCGACGACGGTGGATGACGAGATGATTGCCAACGCCGTTGCCTCGGTGCTGCAAGCCCTCGCCGATCTGCCACCGGGCGATCGCAACCTGATTCAATGGAAGGTGGTTGAGGGCCTCACCTGGCCTCAGGTGCAAACCAAGCTAGTGGCAGCTGGCGAAGAGTGGGTATCCCTAGCGACGCTGCGCAAGCGCGGCCAGCGTGCCCTAGAACGGCTGCGGCAGGCATACCACAATTTCGACGATGACCCCGAGGACAGTGAATCCGACGCCGATTTGCCTGATTCCCCGCTGTGATGTCATAGCTCACAGCGAACGGACAAAGACTCTCGGCTGCTGGGTTTGCAATGGGCCATTTGGCTGAAGCTTTACCCTGGGGCGGGCCGTCGGGAAAATTTGCTTGGGAATACTAAATTTGATCTGGAGAGTAAACTAATTGAAGCTCTCATGATGGATCCTCTAAAGGCGTGACAAAACCCACCCTCTAAGTTTGGCTGTCGGGGTGCACCGCAATGAATCGCCGTCTAAACTTGGTGAAACGTTGAATCTGCATGGCCAATATCGCTAGCCCTTCCGATGCCCTGTCTACCGCTCAGCCTGGCGCTGAGTCCCAGCCTGGGGCCACTGCCCCAGCGCAGGCCTTTAGGCTGACCTTTTGGGGCGTGCGCGGCAATATTCCTGCGCCGGGGGCAGATACGGTGCGCTTTGGCGGCAATACAGCCTGTGTTGAGGTGCAGGTGGGCGGTCACCGGCTGATTTTTGACGGCGGCACCGGCCTGTGGGTGCTGGGTCGCCACCTCATGGCCGCAGAGCAGCCTGTGGCTGCCCACCTCTTCTTTACTCACACCCAGTGGGATCGGATTCAGGGCTTTCCCTTCTTTGCCCCAGCGTTTGCCCCGGCCACTCAGCTAGATATCTACGGTGCCCAGGCCCTCAACGGAGCTTCCATTAAGCAGCGCCTCACGGAGCAAATGCTGCGGCCCAACTTTTCTAAGCCGCTGCAAACCATGGCCGCTGCGATGACCTTTCACAATATTGCGGCGGGCGATGCGATCGCCCTGGACGATGTCTTAGTAGAACCCTGGAGCCTGAACCGCCACACCAGCGCCCTGGGCTACCGGGTCAGCTGGGGCGATCGCGTGCTGGTCTACGCCACCGACACTGATCCGACCTCACCCAGCGTTGACCCCAACCTGCTGATGCTGGCCAGCGGGGCCGATGTCTTAATCTTTGATGGCACCTACGCCGATGCGGCCTACTCAGACCCCAGTGGAGCTGGCGTCGTGCCCTGGCACCTAGGCATTGAGGTGGCCCAGGCAAGCCAGGTTAAGCGCCTGGTGCTGTTTCACCACAACCCGTGTCACAGCGACGACCAGCTCGATCAGCTGGAGCGCCAGGTGCAGGCCAGTTTTGCCCAGGCCAGCCTGGCTCGCGAGGGCATGACCCTAGACCTCGTGGCTGAATCGGTTGGGTTACCGGCCTAGCTGGGCTGGAGCAGGTCGCCCCGCACCCAGCCGGTGGTGCCCTCATAGTTGACCTGATACCAGATAAAGCCGTCGTCGGGGTTGCCGCCGCGATCGATCACCTCCACTACGGCGCGACGAGGAGCCGCGCCCAAAATGGTGCTGCCCAGCCGTGGGGCCGATCGCAGTCGTGCAGCTTCTGCCGACAGCACGATCGCCGGAGTGCCGGGGGCAAAGTTGTTGCCGCGAAAGTCGCTGGACCCCAGGGGCACTCTAACCACCGTATTAAAGCCAGGCTCTTTGAGCACAACGCTGCCGTCAGCGGCTAGAACCTCTAGCTCGGTTTCACCTGCCACGTTGAGGCGGGCAAACCGCTGGGCCTCGCCTCCGGCTTTGTAGACTGTCTGGTCGCGGGTGCTGGGCATGAGTTGAGTGGGGGCAGCCCTCAGCTCTACCGCATCGGTGGCTTTGTTGTAGAGATTCATAAATAGCCCTGTGCCGCTGCGGTAGACGCGCACCACCATCGATTCGGTTTCAAACAGCAGCACTGTTTCGATAGTGCCTGCCTGGGCCAGCCAGGTTTCTGGCAGGGGCGATGCGGCGGTGGGCGAGACTGGGGCAGCAGCTAGGGCAGGGGTAGCGCTCAGCAGCGCCAGTGGGGCCAGCGATAGGCAAGCGCGTTGAAAGAACCGATTCATGGAATCACCTGAAACGATAAAACAGGGGGCTAGAGCAGCACAAAACCGCTCGCAGAATCTAAGCGTAACCATACTGCAAAACGCTAGTGCTGGGCGGTATCGGGGCGATCGCTACCGAGGGGCGGGAGCCGACAGCGGGCTGTGCGACCCAAGCGCCTGGGGACTGTAGAGACGCAACCGCTGGGATGGCACCGTGATGTTGACCCGGCTGCCCACGTCGATCGCGCTGGTCATCGGCAGTCGAGCATAGAGCAGTTGCCCTGAGGGGGTTTGCAGACAGTACTTATATTCTCGGCCCAAAAACTGGCGATCGCGCACCACCACCGCGCCCTGGGCATCTTCCACCAGAGCCATGTCTTCTTGGCGCACCATCAGGTCAGCCTGGCTGGCCTCAGCACTGGCTGACCCAAAGTAGCCCACCTCGGTCT
>QBLT01000165.1 GCA_003249105.1 Leptolyngbya sp.
AATCACCACCCGTAGGTTCCCCCGCTTGCGCACCACCCGGCAGGCGGTGGCCTCGTGGGAGCGCTCAAACTCCAGATCGAGCAGCGTTTGCCCCACCTTAAAGTTGTTGATCGCCATGTAGCTCACCGAGGCAGGCAGGGTGGGTTGCACAATGTGCAGGCAGTTGTTGGCCGCATCGGGCACCAGGTTAACCATCACCTGCAACATTTGAAACATCGTGCTCGTAGCCCAGGCCTGGGGCGAACAGGCCACCGGATAGCGCACCGGGCGGCTGTTGGGGGTGCGCTCAAAGCCGCAAAACAGCTCGGGCGGACATTGGTAGGGCTGCACAATGGTCATGTCAAAAATGCCCTGGGCGATTTCGAGGGCCTGCTCGATCTGGCCCTGAGCCCTCAGCCCGGCGGCAATAACGCCGTTGTCGTGGGGCCAGACCGAGCCAATGTGGTAGCCCATCGGGTTATAGGCGGGGGAGCTGCTGCTGAGGGTGCGAATGCCCCAGCCGCTAAACATATCGGGGGCCTGGAGCCGCTCGGCAACGCTGTGGGCCTTGTCGGGCGAGAGAATGCCGGTGCCGAGGCAGTGGCCGGGATTGGAGGTAATGCTGTCGACTGGTTGGCCTTGACCGTCGAGGGCCAGGGCTACGTAGCCCTGGTCGGGGAGCCAAAAGTCTTTTTCAAAGCGAGCTTTGAGCGCCTGGGCATCGGCCCGCCAGCGATCGCGCAGGTCGGGGCGCTGCATTAGCTCGGCCAGGGGAGCCAGCCGCGTTTTGGCAGCGTAGACATAGCCCTGCACTTCCGAGAGGGCGATCGCCCCCGCTGCCAGTTTCCCCGCCGCGTTGACAATGCAGTCTACCGAGTCCTTCCAGCCCTGGTTGCCCAGGCCCCCCGGCGACTTGCACAGGTAGGTGACGTAGCCAGTGGAGGCGCTGTTGCGATCGATCCAGTCCATGGCGGCCAGGGCGTGGGGCCACAGGTCTTCGAGCAGAGCGCGATCGCCCTTCCAGGCGTAGTAGTCGGCGTAGAGCATCAGCCACAGGGGCGTGGCATCGACCGTGCCGTAGTAGGGAGTGTGGGGCACCTCACCACTGCGCGACATTTCGCCAAACCGCAGCTCGTGGAGAATTTTGCCTGGCTCTTCGTCGCGCCAGTCATCGTGCTTTTGGCCCTGGTACTCGGCCAGCACAGTCAGGGTTTCGCGCGCCAGGGCGGGGTTAAAGATCAGGGTCTGCATGGCCGCAATAATCGAATCGCGACCAAACAGGGTCGAAAACCAAGGCACCCCCGCCGCCAGCACCTTGCCGTGGCCAAAGGTCTGCCCTAGCAAATAAATGTCCTGCTCGGCCCGCTCAATGATCTGGTTGAGGGCGCGGTTGTCGGTGCGAATGCAGGTCACCCCCTCCCGCCAGCGCTGCTCTTCCATAGTTTCGGCGGCCACCGCCTGACCCAGGGTGGCTGGAATATTAACTGCCGATCGCGGGTGGTTGTCTAAAAAGGGCTGAAGACGGTAGCCCAATACCTCCGGGACGTGGGGTGGCAGCGCCACCTGCCAGATCGCCGTGTAGCCTTCGAAGCGATCGGGGGGCCGCCGATAGAACTGAATTCTCGCCTCCATCAGCAGGCGGTCTACCCCCTGGTAAGCCAAGATCAGCGCTTTGCCATCGCCGCCAATCTGGCCGTTGTTGAACAGGGGGCTTGACTCAGTCGCCTGCCCCACCGGGCGCAGCAGCGTCCCGGTTTGCTCGCGCACTTGGCCCCGAATCTCAAACAGATCGGCAAAGTCGGCATCGAAGCTCAGGCTCAGCTCAAACTCCACCGGTTCGGTGCTGTAGTTGGTCAGGGTGAGCTCTTCAAACAGCCCCCCTTGCAGCACCATATCCCGCTGAATACCAATGGTTTCAGCCGGAATGGCCCGGCGCTTGCCATCGCCTGCAATGTAGGGGTTGGCGCACAGCGCCGCCAGGGCAAACCCCTGCTGGGACGTGCTGCTGAGCAGCAGGGGCGGCTGCCCTTCAAACTGGAGTTCTAGGCGGCTGAGAAACCGCGTATCGCGGCAAAACAGCCCTACGCTAGAGGTCACTTGGGTCTCTTCACAGCCGACGATGTTGCCCACCGTGTCGGTGATCAAAAATAAGTCGTTGCTCTTGAGGGTGAGCGTCGGCTGCTGCCGCTTGATGGGGGTGTAGGGCCATTCGGGCAACGGCACCTGCTGGGCGGGGGCAAAGGTGCGCCCGCCTAGCTCGACGAGGTTGAGGGAGTCTGGGGTCGAACCAAGCGCTGGATCACCCCGATGGGAGGACTGGGTCATGGTTATGGCTGGGGAATTGGAGGACGGTCACACAGTTTCGATCAGATCGGCCCGCTGGGGCTGCACCGGCTGTGGTGCCAGTGGCCGAGCGTCGGTGTGCTCTGGGGCCAGATGACCGCGATCGCCCCCGACCAAGCTTTGCCCTTCACCGACAATCTGCCGATAGACGGCCTCATAGCCATCGACCATGCGCCCAACGTTAAAGCTGACCGCCACATGCTCTCGGCAGGCGCGGCGGCTGAGGCGATGCACCTGGGCCACCGCGTCAATGCAGTCGTCAACGCTGTGGCAGAGAAAGCCCGTCTTGCCGTCAACCACTACCTCCGGGGCCGCCCCCATGGCCAGGGCGATCACCGGGGTGCCGCTGGCCATCGACTCGGCCATCACCAGGCCAAAGGGCTCTGGCCAGGTAATCGGAAACAGGGTGGCGGTGGCGTGACCCATCAGCGCTTTTTTCTGGGACTGAGTGGCCTCCCCCAAAAACTCAATTTGCTGACCGTCGATTAGGGGGGCCACCCCATGGTCAAAAAATGCTCGATCTTCAAACCCAATTTTTCCGGCCATCTTGAGCCGCCAGCCGCTGCGCTTGGCAATCTCGATCGCCAGGTGGGGGCCTTTCTCCTCTGACATGCGGCCCAGGTAGGCCAGGTAGGGCGGCTCCTGGGGCAGAGGATAAAAATCGAACTGGTCGACGGCGATCGCGTTATATACCGCCGCCACATAGTTCAGCCCCACCTCAGGCCGCTGCTGCGACCTCGACACCGTCACCAGGTTCTGCCGCCGATACTGCCTAAAGATTTTCTCAAAGGTGGGGGTGAGCGCTCCGTGCAGGGTGTGTACCACTGGCGTCGGGCTGAGGTGGGCGTAGGGCAGCGCCGCCACATCCATGTGGGAGTGAATAATGTCAAACTCTCCGACGGCACGAAAGACGGTTTCGAGCTGTCGCTGCTCGTAGCTGGCATACTCCAGCGGCAGCACCCCCAGGGGGCGCAGGGCGCGGTGGCAGCCCGGCACCAACCGGCTCTGGGTCTGGGAATCGCCTGAGGCAAACAACGTCACCTGGTGCCCCCGGCGGGTCAGTTCCTCGGTGAGCAAACTCACCACCATCTCGGTGCCGCCATAGGCTAGGGGCGGTACTCTTTCCCACAGGGGTGTAACCTGGGCAATTTTCATATAGACCTCTCCAGTTTTGGGGAACCCCAGGCGATGCAGCACCGGGGCATCGAGCTTAATCAATAAGTTTTGAAAATGTATGGCCTTGGCCGCATTATTTCACTCCGAGATTTTGGCGCTATTTTGTGCCAAATGTGATGTCAAATTGCCAACAAATCCTGCCTCCGATGTACTGTCATCCTAAGGCTCTAATTTGGTAGTAGCCTATACCGCTATGGCGATTGACTCTGCTCAAAAATCTCTGTCCTGGGACTGGTGTAATCTACCCCTTTAGCGGAGAAGAACCAGACTAAGTTTTGGGAAAAAATAGCGACAGTTATGAGCTTTCAGCCCACAGCTAAGACCAAAATATAACCTTTAGACTCCGTAGAACATTGCTGCTAGGGAGAATGAGTAACCGAACGGGGATCGCCAATAGTCGGCAGAGCAATCAGGGGGACTGCGATCGCTCCGCAGCGACGCTCCAAAACATCATGGTTTAAGAAGATTGAGCCCCAGTTGGCTATTTGCCTGAGCCTTTTACCTACAAAGCTTAGCAATGCTTACCATCGATCAGCATTGCTAGCGAAGCCCGTGCCCTTGGGCGGCGGCTGTGGTCCAGTTGGAGAAACGTAGTCAGCGGTTCGCCAACTGCCTGTGGCCTTCATTGTACTCGGTTTAGCTCCTAGCCACAGAGCCCCCTAAAAATGAGTTTAATGGTGACTAGGTTGGTCTGTAGGGTATTGAGTGACTGGGTTAGTTTGTAGGGTATTAGCAGTCCATTATTTGAGTTTGCTTCTGGCCCACATTTGAGTATCAATATCACAGACCGTCGCTTTGTTCAGGAAGCGGCAAAAGCCTCGGATACAGTCCTGCTTTTTGGGCAGAGACTTATCTTAAACATCAGCTGCGCACCTACTTTGTGAAGGTTAAGTTTATTGACTCGACGGTGGCGCTAAAACTCTGACTCGATCTGGCAAATAGTTTAGGGTTCTCCGGCTTTTTCTACCCTGTAGCGAGGTTCCTAGCTGCAGCACAGTCTTATCTCACCGCGACTGCAATCAGCGGATAGTTTGGTTTCGTCAACCCCGCAACGCTGCGTTCACCTTAAAGGGGGATCAGGAGGGGACGGGTAAGCCCTGACTCTGCTGGGCTGGGCGGAGTTGACTACATCGACCAGCCCAACCACATTGACGAGGTGCTAGCTCGGGTGCGCTACCAGTTTCAGGCCCGGCAGCAGCAGCAGCGAGTTGAAATCAATCGCCTGCGCCAGGCCAATGCTGCCCAACAGCAGTCGTTGACCCAGCTCGAACAGTCGCATCAACTGCTCAACCAGGTGTTGGATTCCTTAGCCGACGGCATTGCGGTCTTTTGGGCCGGGCGCAACCAGCAGGGAGAAAGCGAAGATTTTCGCTGGCTCATGGGGAATCAGGTCTTGGCCGACTGGATGGGGCGATCGCCCACTGACCTGGCCGGTTCCTGCGCGGGCGAGCCTAGCCCCCTAGAAGTTTGGCTAGCTAGCGCTCTAGGGCCTGATCTGCCCACGAAGCTGGATCTTCCAGGGGTTCTAAATGGGTGAAGACAAAGGTACCGGGGAGCGATCGCGCGATCGCCGCCTCAATGTCTTCACAGAGGTCGTGCCCCTGCTTGACAGTCCAAGCCCCCGGCACCAGTACGTGGAGCGAGACAAACCGCCGCGCCCCGGCCACCCGCGTTCTCAGGGCGTGAAACTGAATGCCCTGGGCCTCAAAGGGCTGTAGCGCCTGGGCAATAATCTGACGGTCTGCCTTGGGCAAGGCTGTATCTAACAGGCCCAGTCCGGTTTCGCGCAGCAGCCGGAGCCCGGCCCAGACAATGTTGGCCGCCACCCCCAGGGCAATAATCGGATCGAGAATCAGCCAGCCCGTCAGGGGAATCAGAATTACCCCTACACCCACCCCCACTGAGGTCCAGACATCGGTCAGCAGATGGTGGGCATCGGCCCGTAGGGTAATGGAGCGCAACCGCCGACTGGCCCGCAGCATCACCAAAGCCAAGGCCCCATTGATCGCCGTTGCCACCAGCGAGAGCGCTAACCCAATGCCCACCTGCTCTAGGGGCTGGGGGTCAAACAGGCGACCCCAGGCGGCAAAGGCAATACTGCCGGCGGCCACCAAAATCAAAACGCTTTCGGCACCGCTTGAAAAATATTCCGCCTTGTAATGGCCAAAGGCATGGTCTTCGTCGGGCGGTTTGGCGGCAAAGGTGACGGCCCAGGTGGCCACGATCGCAGCCACCAGATTCACCACCGACTCCGCCGCATCGGACAGGAGCCCAACTGAGCCGGTCAGCAGGTAGGCCGTTGTTTTAAGCAGAATGGTTAAAACAGCGGCACCAATGGAGAGCAGGGTGTAAAACCGAGCGGAGCGGTCTGCCATGGTCAGGCTAAAAAGCAGTAAAAAGGCACCCTTTCGATCAGTCTACGACAGTTGCCCCCCGGTGAGCTGCCACAGGTGGTTCACCGGGGCGAAGGCGATCGCTCGGCATCCCTCTTAGCATCGCCGCTGGGTTGATAAAGAATCAGAAAAAGCTAGGCCCGCAGGCTTGACTAAAGCAGTCGATCGCCTGAGCATGGATGCTTGCCCCCCCAGAGCGTTAGCGGAGCTAAACCCTTGAAACGTCGAGCACTACTGACCCTGGGCCTCGGTAGTTTTGCCGCAGTGGTAGGGCGGCGCTACTGGCCTCAGGTCTCTGCGGGCAGCTATTTGGCCAGCCCCGCCGCCGAGAACAACGCCCTGCTCAACTTTATGGCGGCGGGGGATGTGGGGACGGGGGCCGAAGAACAGCACGCCGTAGCCCAGGCGATGGTGCAGCGGCAGCGGCTGGCCGCCGCTGCCTTCGTGTTGCTCACCGGGGACAACATCTACGAAAACGGCGAAATCGAGAAGATAGACCGAGTTTTTGAGCAGCCCTACGCCGACCTGCTGCGGCAAGATGTCAAGTTTTATGCTGTTTTGGGCAACCACGACATCCGCACCAACAACGGCGAAGATCAGCTCCGCTATCGGGGCTACAATATGGCCGGGCGCTACTACACCTTTACGCAGCAATCGGTGCAGTTCTTCGCTCTCGACACCACCCAGGCCATCGACAGCGACGACAAATTGCCCTGGAAAGCTCAGCTCAACTGGTTTAAGACCGCCCTGCGGCGATCGCAGGCCCCGTGGAAAATTGTGTTCGCTCACCATCCGCTCTACTCATCGGGCAGCCACGGTTCCCAGCAAAAGCTAATTGACGATCTCGCGCCCCTGTTTGCGGAACACGGCGTGCAGCTCTATATCAACGGCCACGACCACAACTACGAAAGAACCGAGCCCATCGACGGCACCACCTACATCACCTCGGGCACCGGCGCTAAGCTGCGCCCGGTAGACCGCTCTGACTGGACGGCTGCTGCCAGCTCGCAGCTGGGGTTTACCGCCTTTAGCGTCTACGGCGATCGCCTTGAGGTCAAAGCCATCGATACAGACAATGCCGTCTACGACGAAGTTGCGATCGCCATGAATGGGGATCAGATGGCCCTGGTGCCGGTGGCTCACCAGATGTAGCGATCGCTCCAGGGAGCCAGTCTAGGCATCTCTGCCGATTACATCTAGTGAAGGGCTAGGACAGCCCCACGCCTAGATGCAAAACTAAACTGGGCATTTCCACCTTTCTTTTCGTTCTTCCCTTTTCGTTCTTTGCCCGCGCGTTTCAGTTCTGGTAACCGTCCGAGAACCCGCTTAACCCCTGGAGACAATAGGAGCTGAACCCTCAGAACCTCTGCCTACTATGCGGAATTATCTTGCTGGCAGCTGAAGGATCTGGAGCGATACGGCGGCTCTGAGAAGCGCGCGATCGCCCCTAGCGACGAGTGACCAGCGCCCTGGCCGAGGTTCACTTCCGCCTAACCCTGCCCCCGACGTTGCCCTGCCCTCGCTCGATGGTGCAACGTCCTCCTAACCCGATGACCTATGAAAATTCCGACTCGCTTTCCGACCCTAGTCGGCCTTAGTTTACTCACCACGGCGCTCATGGCCTGTTCCCCCACCGCGCCGCCGGAGACGCCCCTGCCCCAGGGCGAGGCGGCGACCCCATCGGGCTGGGCCGACATTTTGGGGCCGGTTTCTGCTCCCCCCGGCTGGCAGGTTAAGCCCTGCGTCAACGCGGTATTGCTGTGCGTTGAGGCCAACGGCGAACTGATTGGCACCGTAGAACGCTTTAGCCACCCCGTCAGTGAGGTGCCCGTGCAGGGCGGCTTACCCCTGCCCGAGGGGTCGGAGCTTGAGTTTCTTCAAGCCTGGGTGAGCAACCACTACCGCACCATTGAACAAGACCGGCAGGTGGCTGACCCCGCCCTCAAGTTTGTGGGAGAAACACCGGAAACCATCTCCGTGGGCACCCTACCGGGGCTCCGCTACGGCTACACCATTACCCACCCCAACGGGGCGCTGTTTGACCGCGGCCTGGGCTATGTGACCACCGACGGCACCATGGTTCATGTATTTGTCACCGGGGTAATCAGCGGCGACCCCAGCGGCTCATTCTCAGACGAAGAGCTGGTAGAAACCTTTGCACCCCACCTCAACACCATTATTCAGGGGCTAAAACTATGATGCGAAGCAACATGAAGCGGCTGAAACGTTTGGCCTATTTGGCCCTAGGTTTAGTGCTGGCAACAACCTTGAGCTGGCCGGTGGCTCTCCAGGCCCAGGTAGACCCGACCGCGCAGCAAACCGCCTGGGCCCAGGCCCAGGTGGTGGATGTGGGGGCGCTGCGATCGCACCTGGCCGCCCAAGACTGGCGCGCCGCCGATGCCGAAACCCGCCGGATTTTAGACCCCTGGATTCATCCGGGGGGTGACATTCTCAGTACGCCACTGGCGACCAACATCCCCCCCGAGGTGCTGCAAACCCTCGATCGGCTCTGGGTTGAGGCTAGCAATGGTCGGTTTGGCTTTAGCGTGCAGCAACAAATTTGGGCCGAGGTGAGAGCTGCAAACCCGGTAGATTCGGCGGTGGCGGCCAAGGCCTTTGGCGATCGCGTCGGCTGGACCCGTCCCCCCGGCATGGCAGACCCTACCTCCATCGCTGGCGAATGGCTGATCGAGTCAGAACTTAACCCCTCCCTAAATGCGCCCGTGGGCCACCTGCCCTGGGCCGGGGTGAGCTGGGAGCAAATCGCCAAACTTTTTTCGGGCGAGAGCTGTGGCAGCTGCACCATCGATGCCATGTATCTCCAGGGCGAACGGTTTAACCAGCACATACCGATACTGTTTAACTGGGTCGATACGGCGCTCGACCTGCCCGTTCCAGCAGTCGGCTCCTGGCAGCAGCCCCAGCTGGCGCGCAGCATCGACCTAAAATCTCTCTACCCCAACTCCCCCTGCCCGATTTACACCACCGCTGCGGCCATCAGCCCCAACGGGGCAACCATCGCCATCGGCAGCTACAGCTACGAGCGATCGTGTATTCGGGGAGAAAGCGCCCTGGCCCTGTGGAACGCTGAGCGCGGCACCCGCATCATCACCCTGCATCGGGGGCCAGCCCTGGAGGCTTCTGCCCAGGGCAATCCGCCCCAGGAGCCTGCGGGGCAAAGCACTCGCATCGTTGGGGATGTGGCCAATGCCGTGGCCTTTACCCCCGACAGCCAGCTGGTCGCAGCGGGCATGTCCTACGGCGTCATTCGGCTCTGGTCGGCGACGACGGGCGAGCCGGTGCGCACGTTCCAGGGGCATCGGCTCGCGGTGCGGGCGATCGCCATCAGCCCCGACGGCACCACTCTGGCCAGCGCCAGCGCCGACCAAACCCTAAAACTGTGGAACCTGCAAACCGGGCAGCTGTTGCGGACAACCTCGATGAATGCCGCCGACGGCATGGTTCACACTCTGCGGTTTAGCCCCGACGGTCAGCGGTTGGCTACCGCCACCGATCAAAACACCCTCCAACTCTGGGATGCCACCACCGGGCAACTGGTGCGCACCCTGGTGAACCGGGCCACGACCCGCTACCCCCTACTGCCCCTGGCTTTTAGCCCCGATGGGCAAACCCTGGCCACGGGCGACCCCGACAACAGCGTCAAGCTCTGGAACCCCACCACCGGCGCGCGCCAGATCACCCTCACCGGGCACACCGAGCCCGTGCGGCACCTGGCCTTTAGCCCTGACTCCCAGCGCCTGGCCACCAGCGACGGCAAAACGGCCCGCCTGTGGAACCGGCAAACCTATGCAACGATTCACACCCTCACCCTCAACCAGAGCGTGGGGCACCCCATTCAGCCTGTCAACCTGGGCGCAGTGGCCTTTAGCCCCGATGGGCAGACCCTGGCCACCAGCACCCTGCTGCTGCCCCTGGTGCAAAGCGAGCCCATTCCCCACCAGGGCATTACCCTCTGGTCAGTGGCGACCGGGCAGTCGCTTTCGCAGCTCCACGACGTGGGCCAGTTTCAGTTCAGCCCCAATGGTCGGTTTTTAATGGCCCAGGGGCAGCGAGTGCAGCTCTGGAATCCCTACCGGGGGCTGGTGCAGTAGCCGGTGTAGCGGTGCGATCGGGGGTAACGGCATCGTCACCCCCGATCGCAAGAGCCGCCGGCGCGTCACCCCAGCTTCAAGCATTGAGCTGGCGGGCCGAGGGCAGACTGTACCAGGGCAGCTGGGGATATTCGTGGTGCTCCCAGTGGTAGCCGAAATAGTAGCAGGTCAACAGCGACAGCACGAGGGGATAGTTGCTGCTCACCGCACCATGGGGGTTAGCTGACCCGGCGCGGTGGGGCAGGTAGGTGCCAAACAAAAACAGCTGCATCGAACTCAGCACAATGGGCAACAGCCAAAACAAGCCCAGGTTACTGATAGGAATTTGAAATCCAATGATAAACACTAGGCCAATGGCAATTAGCTTGAGCAGCATGACAATTTTTTCTTTGCCATTGAGATAGCCCGACATAAATTTCCAATACCAGCTCCCAAAGCTGCGGTGAATACCGTCGTGAAAATCGGGATCTTGAGCCTGGCCAGGAAACCGATGGTGCCGCCAGTGATTGATAGAAAGTTTCTGATAGGACAGGGGGGCATAGAGGGCCACGGCCAGTCGCCCAATGCCGTGGTTTAAGCGGCGATCGCCCGGCACCACGACCCCATGAATCGCGTCGTGGGCCACAATAAATAGTCCAGTTTGAATATAGGTACGCCCCAGCACAGCAATAAAAAGCCACAGAAAGTTGATCTGGGCTATATCGACCAGCAAAAGCCCGGCCAAACTGCTCAGCCAGAGCACGGCTTTGTTGCATGAATAGTTCAAGCGTCAGGGGTTCTGTGGCAGGAACCGAGAA
>QBLT01000166.1 GCA_003249105.1 Leptolyngbya sp.
CCCATGGCCCGCACCCACACCGTCACCGTCCACCACCGCCAGACCGGGCGCATATTCACCGTAGAAGTGCCCGAAGACCGCTACATTTTGCAAGCCGCCGAGAGCCAAGGGGTAGAGCTGCCGTTTGCCTGCCGCAACGGTGCCTGCACCACCTGCGCCGTCCGCCTGCTCGAAGGCGAAGTCGAGCAGCCCGAGGCCATGGGGCTCTCTCCCGATCTGCGTGAGCGGGGCTACGCGCTGCTGTGCGTCAGCTACCCGCGCAGCAACATCCAGGCCGAAACCCAGGATGAAGACGAGGTCTATGAGCTTCAGTTTGGCCGCTACTTTGGCAAAGGCAAGGTTCGCCGGGGGCTGCCCTTAGACGAAGACTAATTGGCCTCACCCCCCCATTGCCTTCTCGTTCCACTTGTGAATGCCGACTGAATGCCGACGCTGAACGCCATGCCTCTTCCTGCCGAGTCTGATCTACAGCGCTGGTTAGACAGCGCCACCGAGGCCGCCCTAGCCGCCGGGGCGGTACTCCAGCACCACTGGGGCAACCTCACCACCATTGATGAAAAAGGTCGGTCTGGCGATTTGGTCACCGAAGCCGATCGCGGTGCAGAGGCGGCGGTTATGGCCGTCCTAGAGCGCCACCTCCCCGCCGACCACAGCATTTTAGCGGAAGAGTCAGGGGTCATTAGAGACCGAGAGGCCGAACTGCTGTGGGCCATCGACCCCCTCGACGGCACCACCAACTACACCCACCAGTACCCGTTCTGTGCGGTGTCCATCGGGCTGCTGGCCCAGGGAGAGCCGGTGCTTGGGGTAATCTACGACCCGATCCACTGCGATCTCTTTCGCGCCGCCAAGGGCTTAGGGGCCACCCTCAATCGCAGCCCGATCCGAGTCTCGACCACCGATCAGCTGGCCCAGAGTCTGCTGGTAACCGGATTTGCCTACGATCGCCGCGAGACCCCCGACAACAACTACGCCGAATTTTGCCACTTCACCCACCTCACCCAGGGAGTGCGGCGGGGGGGCGCCGCCGCCATCGACCTGGCCTATGTCGCCTGTGGCCGCCTAGATGGCTATTGGGAGCGGGGGCTGTCGCCCTGGGACATTGCCGCTGGGGTGGCGATCGTGCGAGAAGCCGGGGGTCAAGTGACTGCCTACGACGGTTCGCCCCTAGATGTGATGTCGGGGCGGCTGTTGGCCACCAACGGCCAAATTCATCGCACCATGAGTCAAACCCTGGGGAAAATTCAGCCGCTAGTGCTCCCCACCCTCCCCTAGCCACCGAGCCACCCGATCTTCGGTTCTAGTTGGCCTCAAACCGCTAAAAAACCCAGGGGATGGTTAAACTGAGGTTGGCTGGATAGAGTGAAGAGAATTTAATTGATGTCTTATTGCTCCCTGAGTCGTCCCTCGGGTAAGTGACCATGAAACCAGATCAAGGGCTGTTTCAACTTGACTTTGATGACCATCATGCGGTGCTGGGAGTGCCGGTAACCGCCGATGCCAAGGCCGTGCGCAAGCGTTACCTGGCGATCGCCCGTATGCTGCACCCTGACAGTTTGTCTGGGGCCGAGGCCACCGATGCTCAGCGGGCCAGCGACATTCTCTCCAAACTGGTCAACCCGGCCTACGAAGCCCTAACCCAAGAAAAATCCAGCACTGAGCATGGCATCATGCTCAAACTCAAAGGGCAGTCTCTGCGTCAGATCGGTACAGCGCCCACGGTTAGCTCCACCGAGGCTCAGTCGCTGCTCAAAGCTCCCCATGCCGATGCGGCCTACCGCAAAGCCGTTAGTAGCTTAGCCGAAAGCCAATTCGACAACCTGGAGAATGTGACCGAGGTCATCGGCGAACTGAGTGAGCTCAATCTCATCTATCTATACCGCAGCAGTGCCAACGATGGCCCATCGGCTAGTGCTCCGGCCACCGCCGCTAAAGCGCGACCTAATGCCGCCCCTGCCGCGTCCACGACGACAGTGCCAACTCCCCGACAAAACCAGGCGGCTATTCTAGAGAGCTACGTTAACCGAGCCCAGGAGTACGAGCAAAACCGCGACTACAGCCGAGCCATTTTAGAGCTGCGAGAAGCCGTCAAAGCCTATCCCAACAACCTTCAGTGCCATAGTTATCTGTCAGCGCTCTACCTCAAAGCCGGCCAGGGCACTATGGCCCGCATTCACGCTAAGCGCGCCCTTGAGATTGACCCCAATGACGAAAGAGCGCGATCGGTGCAGGCTCGGGTAGATAAAACCAGCGGTGGGGCCACCTCTGGGGCAGCTCAGGCGACTAAACCCAAGGGGGGCAATACCAAAACCGCCAACCCAAAATCTGCCAACCAGGGAGGCGGTTTCTTTGGCCTGTTTGGAGGCAAGAAAAAATGATGACCTACCAACCCCCGGCTGGGGCGCGCGACCTCCTGCCCCTCGATGTCGCCCAAAAACATTGGATTGAGAATCGCCTAGAGCAGGTTTTTCAACGCTGGGGCTACCACCGCATCATCACCTCCACGGTGGAACGGATGGATACCCTGATGGCCGGAGGGGCGATCGATCAAGAAGCGGTAATTGAGCTTCAGCCCGTCGCGGGTAAGCGCCTCGGCCTGAGGCCCGAGCTAACCGCCTCGATCGCCCGCACCGCTGTCACTCGCCTAGCCAGAGTGACCTACCCCCAGCGCCTCTACTACAACGCCAACGTGTTTCGCCAGGCTACCCAGGGCAGCCACGGGGGGCAGCAGGAGTTTTACCAGGCCGGGGTCGAGCTGCTAGGGGCCGGGGCGACAGTGGCCGATGCCGAGATTGTGCTGCTGCTGCTGGACTGTCTATACAGCCTCTCCCTCGACTCCTGGTGCTTGATCCTGGGCGACGCCCAGCTGACCCAGGCGTTGCTGACCCCCTTTGCCCCGGAGCAGCGTCAGGCGGTGCGCCAGGCCCTCGCCACCCTCGACCGAGTAGCCCTCGACGACATGGGGCTATCCCCAGACCTGCACCGGCATGCCCTACATCTGCTTGACCTGCGCGGCCACCCTGAGGACGTACTCCAGGCCCTGGGGAAGCTTGCCCTAGAGCCTGAGGCCCAAACCGCAGTGGAGCGGCTTAAATCCCTGGTTGCCCTAGTGCGAGACGTCATTAATACGGGCGGCGATAGTCAGCGGCTGCCCTCAGGCAGCCAACGTCCTGCTCTCACCCTCGATCTCAGCCTGATTCAACCCTTTGACTACTACACCGGCCTGGTCTTTGAAGTCGTGACCGGCCCTGAGCAGGGCTGTCAGGTGCTGGGTCAGGGGGGGCGCTATGACCATTTGCTGGCTGTCTTTCAGGGGCAGGGTCAAGGGTTTCCAGGCATTGGCTTTGTACTCAATATTGAGGCCCTGCACCAGGCGCTGCTACCGACGGGCTATTTGCCCCAAGATACCCCCCCCAGCGATTGGCTGGTGGTGCCCACTGCGCCCCAGGCCGCGGCAGCCGCCTTTACCTACGCCCAAACCCTGCGGGCCTCGGCCAGTCTCGTGCGGGCCGAGGTGCACCTGGCCGACGGTGAACCACCCGCCGTCATCCGCGACCTGGCCCGTCAGCGCCGCATTAGCCGCATCGCATGGATTGGCCCTGACGGCTTGCCAGACATTGAAGCGCTAAACTAACCTGGGTGATGATCGGCCCTTGCTCAAGTCCTTACGGGACAAGAGTTACAGGGCTATTCTAGCCCACCTGTCTGTGAGGGAAATTCCCAGGTTCCCGGTATTCTTTTGTGCCCGTGAGGAGAGATTATGGCCCACACCATTGTGACTAACGTTTGTGAGGGCGTCGCCGATTGCGTCGATGCCTGCCCGGTAGCCTGCATCCACGAAGGCCCCGGCAAAAATACCAAGGGCACCGACTGGTACTGGATTGACTTTTCCACCTGCATCGACTGCGGCATTTGCCTCCAGGTGTGCCCGGTAGAAGGCGCTATTTTGCCCGAAGAACAGCCCAACCTGCAAAACACTCCGGCCTAGTTTGGTCTAGCCTAGGGGTCTGAGTTTTCTCTCTGGGCCAAACTCCAACCTTATGCTGTGCCATGGCCAAAATTAGCCTCCGTAGTCGTCTCTTCATCTCTCACCTGGCGGTGATGGGCATTGGCATTTTGGCTCTGGCCATTTTTGGCAGGCTTTACACACCCCGCCTGTTTGTGATCTCCCTGGAGCGCTACGAGAATGGAGTGCTGAGCGTGCAGCGCCGTACCCAGTTGGTGAAGGGGTTTGAGGCCGCCTGGAGCCGGGGCATGCTGTGGGCGATCTTAGTGGGTGGGGGCACCGCTGGAGGGTTGAGTTACCTGGTGTCGCGGCGCATTATTCGCCCACTTGACCAGATGACGGAGGTGACGCGATCGTTTGCCGCCGGCCGTTTGAATGCCCGCGTGCCGCCCTCGGAAATTTTAGAAATTCAGCGGTTGGCCAGCAGTTTTAACCGCATGGCGGCAGACCTGGAGGGGGTGGAAGAGCACCGCCGCGAGCTGATTGGCGACCTCACCCACGAGCTGCGTACCCCATTGACGATTATCCACGGCTACCTGGAAGGGCTGGCGGATGGCACCGTTGCTCCTGAGCCCGAGCTTTACCAACGGCTAGCGGGAGAAACTACCCGCCTTCAGCGCCTAGTCAATGACCTGCAAGAGCTGTCTAAGCTAGAGGCAGGCTATCTCCCCATTCAGGCTCAGACCGTAGCGCTGTGCCCTCTACTGACCACTCTTGTACGTCCTTTCGCTGACCAGTTTATTAGCACCGATCGCGTAGTGATTACGTTGCACTGTCCGCCCGATCTGCCGCTAGTGCACGCCGATCCCAGCCGCATTGAGCAGATCGTGATCAATTTGCTGGGCAATGCCCTGCGCTACACCGAGAAGGGCGCGGTTACAGTTAATGCCTGGGCACAGCCCGGCCGAGTTTATGTCAGCGTGACCGACACAGGGATTGGGATTGCCGAGGAAGACCTACCCTATGTGTTTGAGCGGTTTTGGCGGGCCGATCGCTCCCGAAACCGCAACTCTGGGGGCACCGGGCTAGGGTTAACCATCTGCCGCCGCTTGGTGGAGGTGCAGGGGGGCAAAATTGAGGTTAAAAGCACCCTGGGTAAGGGCAGTGAGTTTACCTTTTGGCTGCCCCAGGCGAAGGGAAGCTAGGGATAGAGGTTAGACAGGCGTGCACAGGCGCGCAGTTGGCATCCCCCAACGGCTGAGGCTGGGGTTTGTCGTCTAGAGATTTGGGTTCAAAAGGTTCGATAGATGCTCTGGGGGAGTGAGGAGCTGCTGGCGGAGGGCGTGGGATTGGGCGCGATCGCACCGCACCTCCAGCAGCCGCACGCCAGTGACCAGTAGACTGCTGACGCTAGCCGTTAGTTGCCCCCAGGTCTCGACCCGTTCGTAGTTGACGCTGTAGGCGGCGCAGAGACGATTTAGATCGACGGTTTGAGGGGTGGTAAAGAAATCTTCGAACCAGCGATCGCCAGGGACGGGCAGGGTAGCAACGGGCAGTTGGTCAAAGATGCCGCCCCCCTGGTTATTCACCACCACCACGGTGAGATGACCCCGCAGGCGCGGCACGCTGAGCCAGCCGTTGGTGTCGTGGAGCAGGGCCAGATCCCCCGTTAGCAGCACGGTTGGGGGGCCGCCATGGGCAATTCCCAAGGCCGTTGAAAGCGTGCCGTCGATGCCGTTAGCACCCCGGTTGCAGTAGGGGCGAATCGCGCGATCGCCCGGTGGCCAAAACCATTCCACATCGCGAATTGGCATACTGTTGGCGATTACTAAAGGAGTGCCCATTGGCAAACAGCGGGCCAGCAGCCAGGGTACTTTGCCCTCAAAGGGTTGATCTAGATCGGCCAAGGTGCGATCGAGCTGTTGGCGCAAGTTCGCCTCTAGGGCTAACCACTGGTCACAATAACGCCCAGGGCGCGCTTTAGAACTCGGGGGCAATGCCTGGGCCAGAGCAGTGACACTGAAAGGCAGGGGCGTGACAGGGCCGTGGAGGGGGTCGAGGTTAGTATTGCCAGGGTCAACTACCCAGCGGCGGGGCTGGGCATCCTGTAGCCACTGGCGCAGCCGTTTGCTGGTCGGCAGCGGGCCGATCTGGATCGCCTGCTCAGGCCACAGATTTTTCGCCCAGGCGGGCTGTCCTAAGGCTATGTCATAGGTGGTGACCAGGGACGTATTCAGTCCAGCAGCATTGCGCAGCGGCGACAGCCCCTCGGCTAGCACCGGCCAGCCCAGAAAGGTGGAGAGAGCAGCAACGGCCTTGCAGTAGGCCAGCGGATCGACAGGCTGGGCTGGGCCAGCGACAATCAGGCCGCGATCGCACCCTTGCCACATCTCTAGCCAGGGCGAAGCTGTCCCTGGCGGCGAGAATTCCCCAGGTGCGGGCACCCCAACCGCCGATAAAAAGCTGTCGCTTAGCTCATCTTTTAAGTGCGCCACCGAGCCATCGGCGATGGGAGCTAAGGGGTCACGGAAGGGGCAGTTGAGATGCACTGGCCCCGCCACCGGATAGAGCGATCGCCCCCAGGCCTGCCCCAACGTCTGCCGCAGATAGCGCAGCATCCCGAGATCAGCTACGGGCACCGCTAGCTCCGCATACCAGTTGGGAAATGTGCCAAACAGCCTTTGCTGATCAATGGTTTGGCCCGAGGTACAGTCGCGCAGCTCGGGGGGGCGATCGGCGGTCAGCACCAGCAGGGGAATGCGGCTTTCTCGCGCCTCAATCACGGCGGGGTAATAGTTGGCCCCAGCGGTACCGGAGGTGCAGACCAACGCCACTGGTTGCCCAGTTCGTCGGGCCACCCCCAGGGCAAAAAATGCCGCCGATCGCTCATCGAGCACCGGCACGGCCTCAATCTCTGGATGGCTGACCAAGGCCACGGTCAGGGGTGTAGAGCGTGAACCAGGCGAAATCACAGCGGTTTTTAGACCCAGCTGAGCCAGCGTCGCCGCCAGCACCGAGGCCCAGAGGGCATTAGTATTGCGAAAATCGAAGGTCATGGATCAACAAGCAGGGGCAGGGGCCTACACCAGCGATTCGCCCAGGGCGCGTAGCTTGAGCTTAATTTCTGCCCACTCGCGATCGGGGTTAGACCCTGCCACAATACCAGCCCCGGCGTACAGCCGTACCCAAGTATCTGCCACCAGTGCCGATCGAATGCCCACAATAAACTCACTGTCGCCGTTTGCCCCGACCCAGCCTAAGGGAGCGGCGTAAAGTCCCCGATCGAAATCCTCAAAGCGCAGGATTTGGTCGCAGGCTTCGCGGGTCGGTACCCCAGCTACGGCAGGGGTTGGATGCAGGGCCTCCACAATGTGCAGCGGGTGAATATGATGGGGCACGCGGGCACGCATCGGCGTATGCAAATGCTGAATATTAGACAGCCGCCGCACCTTAGGCCGAGGCTGGTACTGGGGCCATAGCCCTACGCTGCGGAGTTGCCGGGCCAAAAACTCTACTACTAGCCGGTGCTCTCCCCGTTCTTTGGGATTGTGCAACAGCCCTTGGGCAAGGTAATCATCCTGGAATGGCGCAGTCCCCCGAGGAGCCGACCCAGCCAAAGCATCGGTGATTAGTTGGCCCTGGGTGAGGCTGAGCAGACGTTCTGGACTGGCCCCCATGAACGTCTTGCCATTGCCCTGGCCCACCGAAAACACATGGCAGTCTGGGTAGCGCTGCCGTAGACGCCCCAGAGCCGCCAGAGGCTGTATCGGCTCAGTACTAACCCAGTCTAGGGCGTGGGCCAGCACAATTTTTTGTACCGGATGCCGGGTCATATAGCTCAGGGCGCGGTCTACGGCCGTCCTGAACTGTTGGCCAGCCTCGGGCACGGGCTGCACCGGCAGCCGAGCCGGATGCAGCGGATCGCGCCAGGGAGCCGTGCCTAGGCGCTCTACTGCTCGCAGCTGGTTAGCCAGGTCGTCAATGATGGTCTCCACATCGGAGGTTGTCGTCACCAGGTGATTCAGCGTCAGCACGCCCTGCCCCCCCTGGCGCACCAGCTGCCACTGGGGCAGCACCACCGCCGCCGCAGGAAAGGTCGCCTCAACCTCCTGGGAATCGGCAAAAAAGGTAAATGCGCAAAAAAAGCGGGCCCCATCGGCCCCGCTGAGGGCCGCCGCTGGCCCCACCTCGCTGTAGCGGTGGGTTTTGCCGCGCCATTGCTCAATAAATCGGCGGGCTTGGGCAAACCGGCGGGCTCCCGCAGTTTCGTAGACCAACGCGGTACCGAATCCCACTACCGATCGCTGAGCTGCGGGGGTTTCAAGGTACAGGTGGCGATCGCCAGTCGGAGCCAGCCGGGCCAGCACCACCAGCGGGTCAACCGGAGGAACATCAAAACTCAGGCTCACCAGCTGGGGCTGATGACTCTGCCGCGCCTGACCCAGCCGACGATCTAAAAACCGGTAGGCCGACTGCAACGTCTGGTCGCGATCGGAGCAGTGAGAAACAACGGGCATAAACCTTGGGATTTTAAAGCGGTTTACTGTATGAGCGGTAACCTCATCACGGTCAGTGGTGTTGGCTATAGGATGCCCAACTGCCCTGGTTCCTTGGGCCTACTGAACCCAAACCACCGGTACCCTGACCAATTTGCCTCGCCCACCGAGCCTACGATCTAGCTCTCATGGCAAGCTGAAACAGGCTCCAGTTAAGCCGCTCAGCCCCTAGGGCAGTATCCCTACTGGTAGCATATTCGGTTATGGCGTAACCACTTCGGGGCCAGTCGTTCACGCAGCTTAATAGTGGGTGCCGGTCTTGCGGTGGTGAATGGCGGTTTTACCGTTGCCATCTAGCACTCGACCCGCCTGCACCGTAGCGTATACCAGCCAGTGATCGCCGCACTCCATACGCTGATCGACAGTGCACTCTAGGTAGGCGATCGCCTCAGCCAAAATTGGCGCACCATTCGCAGCCACTTCGGTCTGAACTTCGGCAAAGCGGTCTTCGCCAGGGGCAAAGGGTTTGAGGAAGTGCTTCATCGGCCCCAGGTGCCGTCCCTCCGCCAATATATTGAGCACAAACCCATAGCCGGGGTACAGCAGCGACTCGATCGCTCGGTCCTTGGCCACCGCCACCGTAAACCCCGGCGGCGCAAAGGAAGCCTGGGACACCCAGGAGGCCAGCATGGCGCTCGACACCTCGCCGTGGCGGGCAGTCACGATGCAGAGCGATCCTACAATCCGACCTACCGCCTGCTCCACGGCCGAGGCCGGGGTGCGGGGCTGCTTCGCCCGTGTTGCCTTTTTGAGCCCCTGGGCAAAGTCGGTGCCCACCTCTTCACAGTATTTGAGGGTGACATCGGTGGGCTTAAACTTGACGCGGATGGGCTCAAAGGCCAGGCTGTAGCCGCCGTCCTTCAGCTTGCCCTCCAGCAGGTCGATCGCCTCCCCGCTCCAGCCAAAGGAGCCAAATACCCCAGCAGGCTGGGTCTTAGAGGCGGTAGACAGCACAATTCCCAGGGCGGTCTGCATGGGGGTAGGGGTGTGGCCACCCAGGGTAGGCGACCCCATCAAAAACCCAGCGGAGCCTTCTACAGCCGTTTTGATTTCCTCAGGGCTGGCCTGCTCAGCATTAATGG
This sequence comes from Leptolyngbya sp., assembly GCA_003249105.1. Taxonomy (GTDB): domain Bacteria; phylum Cyanobacteriota; class Cyanobacteriia; order Phormidesmidales; family Phormidesmidaceae; genus Nodosilinea. The sequence goes on from QBLT01000166.1 coordinate 9,585, forward strand.
ACTCTACCGACACCCCAGCCTTGGTGATGCCCCGGGCGAGCGCCTGGGCGATGGTGGCCGTATTGCCATAGGCCGAGGCATAGATCAGCGCCACCGAGAGATCTTGGCTGGTCTGGGCTTGCCCCCAGTCGCGGTAGCTCTGCAACAGTTCGCGGGGGCTGTAGCGCACCACCGGCCCGTGCCCAGGGGCCAAGGTCTGAAAGGGCAGATTGGCCACACGCCCTAGGGCCGCCAGCACCTGGCGAGCGCTGGCGGCAAACAGACAGTCGAAGTAGTAGCGCCGATCTTCAAGCAGATCCTGCCAGCTGAGGTCAAAGACCGCATCATCGCAGCGGTGGGCCCCAAAGAACTTGTCGGAATACAGCACCTGGGAGTAGGGGTCAAAGGTGGCCAGCCCGCCGGGATAGCGTGGGGTAGGAATCAGCTCAAACTGAAGGTGATGGCCCTGACCCAAATCGAGGCGATCGTCACCGCTGCGAATGACTTGGAGGCGAGGTGAGGCCTCGGGTAGTAGATCCTTAAGGGCTAGGGCGGCAGGGTTTGAGCACACCACCGTCAGGTCTGGCAACCGTTCTAGCAAAATCTTTAAAGTCTCAGCCCGGTTGGGGTTGATGTGGCCCAAAACGATGTAATCCAGCTGAGAGAGGGCGATGTGGCCCTCTAGGGCAGCCAGAAATATGGCGCTAAATGACTCACCAGGGGGGTCGATAAGGGTGGTGCGATCGGCCTGAATTAGATAGCTGTTTGCCGTAGTGCCGCGCTCTAAACCGTACTCAATCTCAAACCGAAGGCGGTTCCAACTGCGGCAGCGCAGGACCGTGGTGCCTGCGGCCATAGCGTAAAGCTGAACATCGCGAGGAGGAGAGGTCATGGGCAATGGCAATTTTCGAAAGTAGTGTGGGCAATCTATAGCAGCATGGCAGAACGCAGTCCCTACTGGTAGGATGTTTCAGTTTTAAAGGATACAGGAGCCGCATCTCGCTTTGGCGGGCATATAGTAAGTAGGCATTCACAATTCTTGCGAAATCCTGCAGGCCCTTAGAGTATTCCAAGAAAAAAGTCATCCGTCTACGAAGCCAGGGTCGGGACGATTTCAACGAACCACTTTTCTAGCCCTGGCAATCGGTGCAGGCTCTTTTCGAGTTCTGCCATAGCGTGTTGGGTCAGTTTGATGCCAGTGTTGTAGGTCTGTGTGACCAGGTTAACCGT
>QBLT01000167.1 GCA_003249105.1 Leptolyngbya sp.
ATGAAGGCGCAGGGAAACAGCAAGATGCCGGACCAGCCAATAAATACAAAGCGATCGCGCTTTAGCCAGTCGTCGAGGACGTCAAACCATCCTCGCTCGGCTTGCGCGCGTCCCATTGCTATGGTCATACGCTAATCTCCGTAACTGTTTAACAACAAGGTATATACACGGAAGATGATGCCGCTACGTCTAGCCTGGGAGAAGCTAACCAACCAAGTCAGTCAACTATCCGCAGATTATGAGTAGTGTTTACTATTCTTTACCGTACGTTTCATTATAAGGGGTATTTTTAGGAGGGCTAGCCTGGAAACTCAGATCATCTTTGTATTCCAGCAGTTTTGATGAGCATTTGCACTTATCCCTAGAGGAGGGAATTTGGGTTTCTTCTAGGTCGGATCGCTCTTTGAGGTGATTGCGGCTTATCTTGAATGCTGAGTTGGTGAGGGTTACTCTTCATCTAGTTGGAACTATGGTTGTCGGGTAGAAACCTTTACACTCTATATATAGGTAGGTAGGTGAGCTTAGCTCAAGCTGCCTGTATCTCTAAGTCTGTTTACTGAGTAGTAGTCAACCATGTTCACGATTGAGTTAACGCTGAAGCACACGGCCATGCCCCTTTCCGTACAAAAGAAGGAACAAAGTGAGGCGCAGTCTCTTTATGGTTCAATTGCAGAGAACCTGCGCAATAACAGCGGGCACCTGATTGAAATCACGTGCGATCAACAGCCCCACAAACGCATCAGCGTTTTGGGTAGTGAGATCGCCGCTGTCCAAATTTTTGAGAAGAGCGGCACGGCTACAGCATCGGGTCGTCCACCAGGTTTTTTCGCTCTCAGTAGCGATCAGTAGGCGATCGTCACTTAAGGAGTCAAAATCGGTGCCTGGTAATGTTGCTTCAGCTCAAGGGTCTAGCGCCATTTGGGTAGATCATTTGCAGTTTCAGTGGCCGTCGGGGTTATCAGTTCTGCAAGATTGCTCGCTCTCGGTGCAGTCTGGTGAGTTCTGCATGCTGCTGGGCAACAATGGTAGTGGTAAGTCGACTCTACTCAAGATCCTCGGCGGGCTGTTAAAACCTCAAGCAGGAGAGTGGTCGGTTGAAAAGCCTTTGGGCTTCGTATTTCAGAATCCCGACCATCAGTTGGTGATGCCCACTGTAGGGGCTGATGTGGCATTTGGTCTAGTAGATGAGCATCTACCTTTAGCAGAGATTCGCAATCGGGTTGACGATGCTTTGTCTGCCATCAACCTGTTGGAGCTAAAACGTCGACCTATCTATGCTCTCAGCGGTGGGCAAAAGCAGCGGGTGGCGATTGCTGGGGCGATCGCCCGGCACTGCCAGGTGCTACTACTAGATGAACCTACGGCCCTACTTGATCCTGATAGCCAAATTGATTTGGTGAAACAGGTCAAAAATCTGGTTAAAGAGCGGGGTCTCACAGCGCTATGGGTTACCCATAGACTAGTGGAACTCGATTATTGCGATCGCGCCTTTCTGCTAGAGGCAGGGCGAGTACTGGACGAGGGCAATCCGGCTCGCCTTAAACAGCGGCTACAAAGCCAAGTCTAAAACATCTCTAGCGGTTGCCAGGCTTAGATCCTAGGTAGCCGCACTCAATTTGAGGCAGGGATACCAAAGATCCTTGGTAGAATGGGAGCTTGAGTTATTTATTCAGGTTGTTATGGCTAAGCGTTCTCCTTTTGACAGTACACAGGTTATGCGACGCACTGAGGACCTGATTCGGGCTGCTTCAAACCGTTACCGCATTACAGTGCAAGTAGCCAATCGAGCCCAGCGGAGACGCTTCGAAGATTTTGAGAACTACGAAGACCCCAAGATGAAGCCCGTTCTGCGGGCCATCATTGAGATGTCTGATGAGCTGACCCAGCCTGAGATCATTGGCGAGTAATAGTATCAATTCTGGATCCTGGCCGCGTCCATGGGTGAGCGGTTTACAAAAGAAGGTGATGGGTGGCGACTCGGATGGGACGCCACCGCTCCTGAATACTGTGGATTATTGGGAGGTTCTAATTGGGCTGTAGAGGTAACTAAGGACGAGTTTTATACCTTTCGGCGTTTGGCGATGGAAATAAGTGAGAGCATGCAAGCGATCGCCTGCGAACTTATGGAGGATGAACGAATCACCTGTGAAGTGGAAGCCAATCATCTATGGATAGAAGCAGATGGTTTTCCAGAAGCCTACAGCCTTCGGTTTATCCTCAAGTCAGGTCGTCAATGCGAAGGTGAGTGGGACGTAGAGGCAACCCAGCAAATGCTACAGGCCATCTTCCACCTCACAGTGTTTTAAGGATTTTCTAGAACAGGCTGTAGATTTCTCGGATTTCATCTGGTCATGTACCTCTCTGTGTTATTCTGGGTAAGCAGGATTCAAATAACCGGGGCGTAGCGCAGCTTGGTAGCGCACCACTTTGGGGTAGTGGGGGTCGTGGGTTCAAATCCCGCCGCTCCGATTGAATTCTAAGACCGAGAGCCTTTCTTCATAAGGGTTCTCGGTTTTTAGCATTGGGATACTAAAGCTCCTCTATGCCCAGTTTTGCCGTACATAACCAACAGTTATAGCCGTCGCCAGTATGGTTAGGGCATCTTAGATTTTCTAGTGCGATGGCTATACGCCATTTCGCTATCCGAGTTTTTGCCAAAGATAGTAGCCAATATTCTAATTGAACTGGCTGCCGCTATAGCAAAGCTATGCTGAGGCGGTCGATAAGTAAACTGGCACTGGCAACATTGGGGACTAGGGCTTGCTTCTCTGTGGCTGTTTGTCAAATCGGCCACATTTCCACAGTCACTGCTGCAGTGGTTCTGCGATCGCCCCCTGTAAATACCCCAGCCATTCAGTCAGGCTCTCTAGCTGTTTTTCGGGCTTGAGCACGCCCAGCCCACGCACCACAACTTTGCCGCCGCTGTAGACAAAGCGCGTCTTTAGGTGGCTGGGCAGCTTGTCGCTGATCTTCTTCCAGGCCGGTTCTTCCATGGGGGTTTCCATCACCACGTGCTGCTTACCCTCGGGCTTGATGCGCGAGAAACCAGCGTGCTTGGCCACCAGCTTCAGCTCCAGCATGCGTACCAGCTGCTCGGTGGCGTAGGGGATGGGGCCATAGCGATCGCTCAAATCCGCCGCAATCTGCATGAGCTCTACCCTGCTGTTGGCCGAGGCTAGGGAGCGGTAGGCCCCCATCTTTTGCTCCAGGTCGGGGATGTAGTCGTTGGGCACAAAGGCAGTGACGTTGAGATCGACCTGGGTGTCTTCCACTTTGGGAATGTCTTGACCGCGAATTTCGGCGATTTCTTCTTCGAGCATGTCCATGTAGAGGTCGAAGCCGATCGCATCCATCTGGCCCGACTGCTCGGCCCCCAGCAAATTGCCGACGCCGCGAATTTCCATGTCGCGCATGGCTAGCTGATAGCCGGAGCCGAGCTGGGTAAATTCTTGAATAGCGCGGAGGCGCTGGCGGGCTTTGTCGGTGAGGGATTTTTTGGGGTAAAACAGCCAGGCGTGGGCCTGAATGCCCGCCCGCCCGACTCTTCCCCTGAGCTGGTAGAGCTGGGAGAGGCCAAAGCGGTGGGCGTCTTCCACCAGAATGGTGTTGACCCGAGGAATGTCGAGGCCCGACTCGATGATGGTGGTGCAGAGCAGCACTTCGGCGTCGCCGTTGCTGAAGGTGAGCATGGTCGATTCTAGTTCGCCTTCGTCCATTTGGCCGTGGGCGATCGCGATTCTAGCTGTAGGCACCATCTCGCGAATTTTGGCGGAGGTTTCTTCGATGCCCTCGACCCGGGGCACCACGTAGAACACCTGGCCCCCGCGATCGAGCTCCTGGCGAATGGCGGTGCGAATCGCCTCCGGGTCCATGGGCGACAGGTGGGTTTTAATCGGGCGACGCGACGGCGGCGGCGTGGTGATTAGGCTCATTTCGCGCACGCCAGACAGGGCCATATAGAGGGTGCGGGGGATGGGGGTGGCGCTGAGGGTGAGCACATCCACCTGGGTTTTGAGGGATTTGATCCGCTCTTTTTGGTTGACGCCAAAGCGCTGTTCTTCGTCTACCACTAGCAGGCCTAGGCTTTTGAAATGCACCCCCTTGCCTAGCAGCTGGTGGGTGCCCACCACTACATCGAGTTCGCCCGTCTTGAGCCGTTGCAGAATGTCTTTTTTCTCGGTCAAGCTGCGGAAGCGGTTGAGCAGCCCCACCTGGATGGGGTAGGGGGCAAAGCGCTCTTTTAGCGTGTGGTAGTGCTGCTGGGTGAGGATGGTGGTGGGGGCCAGCAGGGCCACCTGCTGCCCGGCGGTGACGGCTTTGAAGATGGCCCGCAGGGCGACTTCGGTTTTGCCAAAGCCCACATCACCGCAGACCAGGCGATCCATGGGGCGATCGCTCTCCATGTCGCGCTTCACATCCTGCACCGCCTTGAGCTGGTCAGGGGTGGCCTGGTAGGGGAAGGAGTCTTCGAGTTCTTGCTGCCAGGGCATGTCGGCTGGGAAGGCAAAGCCCTCCATTTTGGCCCGCTGGGCGTAGAGTCTGAGCAGGTCGACCGCCACCTTTTGGATAGCTTTTTTGGCCCGGCCCTTGGTTTTCTCCCAGGCGGTGCTGGTCATTTTGTTAAGCACGGGGGCCTGACCGCTGGCGGCCCGGTAGCGAGACAGCGAGCCCACCTGGTCGGCGGCCACCCGCAGCAGCCCGTCGGCGTACTGAATCACCAGGTAGTCGCGAGTTTCGTTGTTGAGCACCAGGCTTTCGAGCTTGATGAATTTGCCGATACCGTGGCTGCGGTGGACGACAAAATCCCCCGGCTTCATTTTGTTGGGGTCGACCTGTTTGGAGGCGGCACGGCGGCGCTTGCGCACGTAGCCCCCGGTGGCCAGGGTGTGCTGACCAAAAAATTCGCGATCGGTCACCACTACAATGCGGAAGGTGGGCAGCACAAAGCCTTCCAGCTCCGCCAGGCCTGAATATTTCACCGCCACGGGCACGTGCTGGGTTTGCAGCTTGTCGATCGCATTAAAATCCCTGGGGTTAGGGATGAACTGCGCCGGACAGTCGTGCTCTTGCAGCAGCGATACCGAGCGGGAGGGCTGGGCCGAGGCCAACCAAACCGAGTATTTGCGATCGCACTCCTTGCGAATCGTCTCCGCCAGCTTGCCAAACTGGTGCGGAATCGCCTGCACCGGGCGGCTCGATAGGTTTAAGCCACTGTTAGCCTCGGCGATTTCCGATAGATCAATGCGAGGAAACACCTCGGCATCGCCCAGGGCATCGAGGAAAGGACGGTGAATTTTGGGGAGAGAAAAGTTTTGTTCGCGTAGCGTCTCCGGAGGAGAAATTTTGGGTTTTGGGTTTTGAGTTTCTTCCAACTGAGAATTCAAAACTGAGAATTCAAAACTCTCTTCTCCCACCTCCTGCCAGTGGTCCTCCACATGCTCCAGCCAGCGATCGCTATGGGCCTGGCACTGATCCACCTCGTCCACCGCCATCAGGGTGTTTTCGGGCAGATAGTCCAGCAGAGAGGCGGGCTGCGAAAACGCTAGCCCCAGCCAGCGGCGGGTGCCTTCCGGCAAAATGCCGCTTTCCAATCCTTCCTGGGCGGCTTCAGAAAGCAGATCATCCAACAGGCCCTGCGCCCTCAATTGCTCGATAATCACCGGGCCGTACTGGGTGGGGGTGAGCACCAGGTGGTCGATCGCATCGAGCGAGCGTTGCGTCGCCGGGTCAAACTCCCGCATGCGCTCCAGGTCATCGCCAAACAATTCCAGCCGTACGGGCAGCTCCGACGCCACCGGATACAGGTCGATAATGTCGCCCCGCTGCGCCCACTGGCCCTCGGTTTCGACCACCGTGACGCGCTCGTAGCCCAGGGTCGCCAACCGCTGGCCCAGGGCTTTGAAGTTGATCTCCTGCTTCAACTCCAGCCGTAGGCAGTAGGGTTGTAGCGCCGAGACAGGGGGCAGGTGGGGCTGCAATGCCCGTTCTGTCGCCACCACCGCCAGCTTGCGACCCGCAGCGTCTTCTCCGGCGGCCCGCAGCGCCAGTAGATCGGCCAAAACCTGGAGCTGGCCCCAGGTCATCTCCGACTCCTGGTCAAAGGGGTCGTAGGGCGAGGCTTCGGAAGTGGGATAAAAATGCACCGTGTCCCAGCCCATGGCCTCAAGCTGGGTGGCCCAGCGTCCGGCTTCTTCTAGGGTGGCGGTAATCACCAATAGGGGACGCTGCTGGGCCTGGGCCAGGGCCGAAGACACTAGCCCTTTGGGCAGTCGAGCCACGCCGTTGAGCACCAGATGGCCCTGCTGGTCGAGCTTAGTCAGCAGTTCCCCAGCTAAAGGAGAGCGTTGCAAGGCACGGGTAATGGAAGAAAAGGCCATAGGATGCGCGACAGGGCAAAATTAGAAGCACAAAACCTCCTCAACTTCGCAGCTGAGGGCAGGGACAATCGGCCCTAGAGAGCCAGCCTCACGTTACTTATTTTAATAATTGCCAAGCCATTATGACAGCTTTGGGGAACTCTACCGAGCTAAAGGAAACGTTTCTGGCCTAAACGCCCCTTCGTCGACCGTGGGAATCGCCACCAGCGGTTGAGCCTGATGGCAAACAAATTCTATGTTTGGGGCGACAGATGAACGCCGAGCGCAGTTGAGCTGGGGATGCTGCCGCTTTGGGCTAGGGAGAGCGATCGCCTCGGCATTATTGAGGCTGTCTAGCGGTTTCTAGAGAGCGGTGTTGGGCCTGGTGCAGAAGCGATCGCACATCGTCGTCGGAGGTCTGAGCAAATTCTTCGTACCACAGCCCCACCGCATAGAACGGCTGGGGAGTTTCGGCACAGATGATGCGGTCAACGACGGTTCCCACCGCGTCACAAACCTCTCGTTCCGCCACTGGGATGGCTACGATTATTTTCCTGGGGCGCTGCTGCTTGACGGCCTCGATAGCGACCTGCATAGTAGCCCCAGTGGCCAGGCCATCGTCAACCAGAATCACGATGCGATCGCGCAAATCTAGAGGGAGCAAATCATCACGATAGGCTTTCTCTCGCCGCCGCAGCTCTTCCTGTTCATGCTGCACCGCAACATTGATTTCTTCAGATGTAATAGCCAAACGCTGGATCAAATCCTGGTTGAAGTAGATAAAATTACCTGAGGCGATCGAGCCCATTGCGGTTTCTCTAAAACCTGGTATACCCAGTTTTCGCACCACCAACACATCTAGAGGAGCCCCAATAGCGGCGGCGACTTCGGCGGCGACCGGTACGCCGCCACGGGGTAGCGCAATGACGATGACGTCAGACCGATTGGCATATGGCTGCAAGAGATTGGCCAACCGCTTCCCAGCATCTACCCTATTTTTAAAGAGCATGGCTTTGCACTCGATAAGGTATTATCAAATAGATAGATATACGACGTATAACAATCGAGGATTATTTAAGTTGATATTGCAGTCACCCTTGCTAGCTATTAGCAACCTCTGACCTATTAAAAAACCAGGTTTTTTTGGCTAATGCTAAGGTGACTTCTGGAAAACTTTTCCTTAATGGTGGGCAGTGGCCACCCTACAGTGGCTACGGTTGCCCGATAAAGCGGGGATCTTCTTTTCTAGAAATCTCCTAAAAATTTTGATCATGTAAATAGATCGTATGGTGCCAAACTATCGTTGGCTTCTTTCATTAGATGTATCTCCAAGAAGTAGCTAAGAAATATTTAGATTCCCTAGAATACCTACAGTGCGTTCCAGTTATATGAGCCTCACCGGCAGGCCCTCCCCAGCAGAGAGCAAGAAACTTTAAAGTCCGGCTCTCCTTCTCTCTAAAGGGGAAAAAGGAAAAAATTTACACAAGTGGGATGCACCCAACATCTATTCAGCGATTAGAGAAAAATATCAGCAGATAAGACAGCGATAGCGACATCGATCAACATCGACTGCCGCAGGACTGGTTTGAATAGCTCTATCACCACTGGCTGCAATGGTGAATAGACAGGTATTCAATTCGGCTAACTTCCCCCGAGATTCAAGGGGGAGTCAGTTGTGCTTATTGTTGCAGTGGCTTTACCCTCAGACCTTGCTTAGCAATTCGGCGTCCTTGGAATCGATCGCAGCTGGTGCCCGGCTAATTCCTGGCAGCAGATTTTCTACCAGGGTGTGGCTTTCTTCTAGCAGGTAGTTTAAGAACGCCTGGGAGACCACCGAGAGCTGCTTGCCCGCTAGGTGGGCCACATACCAATGGCGATCGATGGGGAAGTGGTCAACGTCGAGAATGGCAAACTCGCCCCTGGTGCCCTCCGAGATAATGGTGTGTAGCGACAGCACCGATATGCCTAATCCCCCTGCGATCGCCTGTTTGATCGCCTCGTTGCTGCCCAGCTCCAGCCGCACTTTCACATTCACATCGTGCTCGGCAAACAGCTTTTGTACCGCGTGGCGGGTGCCCGACCCCGGCTCGCGCATGATGAACTGCTCACCGTTGAGAACGCTAATGGGCGATCGCGCCTTGCCCACCAGGGGGTGATCCTGCGGCCCCAGCACCACCAGGGGGTTTTCGAGAAAGGGGTAGATCTTGAGGTCGGGCTGCTCGGGTGGCGTGCTAATGATGTAGAGGTCGTCATCGTTGTTGGCCATGCGCTCTTGGATCTGCTGGTGGTTCGTCACCTTCAGCGAGATGTCAATGCCGGGGAAGCGCTGGCAAAACGGCCCCAGCAGCCGGGGCACAAAATATTTGGCCGTGGTAATCACCGCCAGGCGCAGCTGGCCCTGCTTGAGGCCCTTAAGGTCAGACACCGCCATTTCAAACTGGTCGAGGCCATCAAAAATTCCCTGGCAGGTTTCAAGCAGCTTTTGCCCCGCTTGGGTAAGGTAGAGGCGCTTGCCGATCTGCTCAAACAGGGGTAGCCCCACCGCCTTGGTTAGTTGCTTCACCTGAATCGACACCGTGGGCTGGGTCAGGTAGAGTTCTTCGGCGGCCCGGGTAAAGCTGCCGTGGCGGGCAGTTGCTTCAAAAACCTTAAGCTGGTGCAGCGTGGCATGAATCAACGAACAACCTCCCCAATCAAGCAACGGCGCTTCTTACATAGACGCCATTCTATCAAATCAGGATGACTTAGTCTGCTTTTTCTATGAACGAGTCTATCGAGGGGAGAATTGACCTTGGGAAGACAGGCAGGAAAAGGGGTTTAGGGTGCAGGGTATAAAGTCTAAGAGGCAGCCCTATACGTTGCACCCTGCACCTTACACCCTGCGTCTCCTAAAGTTTTGAGCCCTATCTGAGTCGCTAGCCGCCCGTCTTAATCGTGTCGATTTTGCGCACAAATAGGTCAGAGAAGATGGTGATTACTCGCCGGGGCCGGGTCTTGATGTTGGCGCTCAGCGACATACCCGATTGCAGCTTCACGGGCTGCCCATCGATCGCAATCACCTGATCGCCCAGGGTAATCTCTGCCGGAAAGCGAAAGTTAGGGTTGATCTGGTCGGGGGGCAGCGCATCAGAGCCAATTTGGGTCAGGGTGCCCTTCACATCGCCAAACTCGCTGTAGGGGAACGAGTCGATACGGACATCGACCTCCATGCCCTCGCGCACAAAGCCAATGTCGCGGTTGGTAATAAACACCCGCGCTACCAGGGCATCGCTGGGCACAATTTCAAGAATCGGCTCAGTGGAGTTGGCCACGTAGCCCGCCTGGTTGGCCTTGAGATTAAACACTGTGCCGCTCACCGGGGCGCGTAGCTCTTGATAAGTGAGGGTTTGCTGGAGCTGGGCAATCTGGCTGTCGAGCTCTTGCAGGCGGTTGTCGTTTTCGAGAATGGTTTTGGTCAGCTGGCTGTCGATGGTGGCGATCTGGTTGTCGTTAGCGGCGATGCGCTGCTGCAATTCATCCTGAGAGGCAATCGAGGTGTTGCGAAACTGCTCCTGGGCCTGGGCAATCGCCAGCTTCAGCCGTTGGGCTTCTTCCACCAGACGATTTACCTCGGTCTGGCGGTTGTTTACCTCCTGCTCCTGCTGAAGGTATTGAATTTCGCCCAAGCCCCCCGCCTCATACAGCGGTCGAATGCGATCGAGAATATTTTGGTTGACCCGCAGGGCATCGCGGGCGTTAGTCAGCTGGGCCTCGGTCTGGGTGAGCTGGCGGCGAAGCTGATCCACCTCCAGGTTGGCGATGCTGAGGCGCGAGTTGAGTTCGGCGTTAGCGGCCCGCAGGCGATCGCGCTGGGCGACAGGCAGGCTTTCCCCCGTTGCATCCCCGGCGAGCTGGGCGCGGTAGAGGGCGTTTTCGGCCACCAGGGCGGCGCGGTTGCTCGTCAGCTGCGCTAGACCGGGGGCAATATCCACCGGGGCGCTGGCGTCGAGGTCATCGGCCAGCTGCGATTTGTAATAGGCGTTTTCTTCGCGCAGTTTGGTGCGAATGGTTTCCAGCGACGTGAGCTGGGCCTGGGTGGTTTCAGGGTCAAACCGCAGCAGCGGGTCGCCCGCCTCCACGGCCTGTCCCTCAGCTACTAGCACCTCCTGCACCACGCCGCCCACCGGAGCCTGCACCGGCTGCACCATACCCTTGGGCTCCAGCTTGCCCTGGGCCGGTATCGCCTCCTCAAACTTGGCCAAACAGGCCCAGGCCAGGGTAAACGCTGTGACCCCCACCAGGCTCCACACCACCGCCCGCGACCACCGAGGCGACTGGCGCAGAATCACCGGCTTGTCGAACTGTACCTTCTGCCGCGAGGGCAGGTTGGCGAGCACGGCGTCGCCGTTTGGGTCGGGGGTCTGCGGTTGAGCGGGGGGAAGGCTGTTGATGCGAAC
>QBLT01000168.1 GCA_003249105.1 Leptolyngbya sp.
GATACAGCGGCCCCACCTGACCCGCCCGCCCGGCGTCGGGGTTATGGGCAAGAAAGGTGTCAATGCGGAGCTTGAGTTCCTGCGCTTCTTCGTCCGTTACCAGCGATAGGTGGCTGACTTCATCCACCGATTTGTCGCAGCCCCGCCGACTAAAAATAAAGTAGATGGCGGGCAGCATATCCCGCTCTTGCAGCTGACCCATGACAAAGGGCAGGCTGACCCGTCCACCGCCACGCCGACCGGGCTGGCGCTGGGGAGCCCGCTGCTTTTTGAGCTGGGGGTTGATCGCCTTTTGGGACGCATCGAGCAGCGGCACCAGCCGCTTGCCGGTGCAGTAGTGAAACTGCAAGGGCACCGGGCGAAAGTCAGAATAGATTAGCTTAGTGGGGCCGTGGACTTTTTGCAGCCAGTCGGTGAGCTGGCCGCTGTTTTCGACCGTGGCGGAGAGGGCCAAGAGCTGAATTTCGGGCGGGCAGTAGATGATCGACTCTTCCCAGACGGTGCCGCGCTGGCGATCGTTCATGTAGTGGCATTCGTCGAGCACTACGGCCTCGACCTGTTGCAGGGTGGTGCCGGTTTCGCCAATGCGGGTGCCGTAGAGCATGTTGCGAAAGATTTCGGTGGTCATCACCACGATGGGGGCGTCGCGGTTGATGGAGAGATCGCCGGTCAGCAAACCCACATTTTCGTGGCCAAATTGGTCGCGAAAGTCGCGCAGCTTTTGGTTGGAGAGTGCCTTGAGGGGGGTGGTGTAAAAGACGCGCTTGCCGTGGGCCATGGCCCGGTGGATGGCGTATTCGCCCACCAGTGTTTTGCCGGAACCTGTAGGGGCACACACCACCACAGATTTGTCGGCGTTGAGAGCGTCTATCGCCTCGTGCTGAAAATCGTCGAGGGGAAAGGGAAAGATTTGGGCGAGGTCTAGCACAAAGCTGGCACAGGTAGGGGCGTCCCTATTCTAGTGTGCCAAGAGATGGACGAAACAGCGCAAGCTGAACGGGTAAAAAAGACCATGGAACTGGGTCTTGTAATAACTCAATTATAGGGATGGTGCTTCATGAGACTTGGGCGCAGGGGTGATGGAATGTTGGCCAGTCCTTTTTCTGAGGCAGAATGAGAACAGCACAGCAGATGCGCTGCAATTGCAGAGGATAAGTGATGACAGTTCAAGAGCTGTTCAAAGCCGCTCAAAACCTGAGTTTGCGAGACCAGATTCTTTTAGCAAGCCAGCTGATGCAGTATGTTGCTCAAGAAACGCAATCGGTAGCCGCTGAAGCGTCTGCTCAAACTCTGGTTGAAGACCCACTAGTGGGCTTGTTTTCGGGATCTCCGGAACTGGCGACCCGTGCAGAAGAGATTCTTCAGCAAGAGATTGGCCTAAACCATTAGTACTGTATGGAAAGTGTCATTGCAGATACAGGCTTTGTCGTCGCGCTGATAAATCGCTTGGACAACCGTCACGCTGATGTTGCTCCGAGCGGCTGTGGAACAGGATATTGATCGTAGTGCCGAGATTTTGGCTCAATATATCGACAGCAAAATTGATTTTGTTGATGCCTGTGTCATGGCGATCGCTGAACGCTTGAATATCCAAACGGTTTTGACCATCGATCAGAGAGATTTCAGGCTGTTTCGACCAAATCACTGTGCCAATTTTATCTTGAAGCCATAGACGTGTATAGCTTTGCTACTTGCAGAGGCAGGGGTTGGTGTGGCAAGGTGCTGCCTCAATTTTTGATAAGCATTTTAATGGAGTATTACTGGGGCAATGACGGAGGGGGTTGCTGAGCAGTTGGCGCGAGGGCAGGTGGGTAAGGTGGTAGATGTGTTTGACCAGGATTAGAGCAGGGCACCATCCTTTAAATTTATGATGACCGTGCCTATGAGGCGGAGTTTGCTAACTCTCATGGCGAAACCCAGGCCCTTTTAGCCCTTAAGCCTGAGCAGTTTGTTGTGGTTTGGCAAAACGCTACAAAGGCCTGGGTGCCTTTACCTAAGCACATTGCCGCTGTTTTGCAGAAACTACCAGAGGAATAAGGAGTAAATGTACTGCCAGTGGTCGGGCGCTGCGCCCTGTTAACCCGCTGTTACGCAATTTTACATTTGAGCCTGTCGCTTGAAAACGGACTAGAACTGACAATAGAAATAAAGCTTCTTTGTGAGCCTACCTATGGAAAAGAGAATCAAAGGGCTGTTTGCAAATATTGTTAGGTTTACACCTTCAGGGGTAGGGTTGGGCATAATGGCCCATTCAATTGCGGAACAAGAGTGGGTGCAAGCCATTTTGCTAAGCATTGTCACAGCTGGCTCAACTATTTGGGTGAGTTTCAGTGGCAAGTTTATAGAGGAAGCCGGTAAAGAAGCGGAGGCACGAGGAGGTGGCTTAGCTAAGTGGATGTTTGCAATGGGAGACCTTGCAATTATTTCCTTAGGGGCAGAAGCTGCCAAGTTGTGGCGTCAGCTTGCCTCTGAGTTTGAAGATAAATATTATGAGCGTCTTATTTATTTGTGTAGGAACTACGAAACACAAGGATTAGATAAAGAGCAAGTACTAGAGCTTCAACGTGTGTTTGTTCCACTCAAGGTTTCTCAAAGAAGCCTGATACAGATTTCTCCAGACTTATTACAAAAACTTCCAGGAAAAATATCTACTCAGCAAGAGATTGGGCAGTTGCTAGTAGAGATGGGGAAAAAAGACTCTACATTTAAGAGAATAGCAATCCTAGGCGTTCCAGGAGCTGGAAAAACAACACTTCTTAGATACTTAACCCTTGTATATAGCAATCGACAGCAGCGAAAAGCTCTTCATCGTGACGCTCCCAAATTTGTTCCAGTGCTAATTTACTTGCGAGACGTGAAAGATGATATCCTTGATAACTCAAAACTAAAGCTGTTGGATCTGATTGACAAATGGGTTCGGCATTTGCAAATTATTAAGCCCCTTCAACCACCTCCTGACTGGTTTGCCCATCGGCTAGAAAATAATCAATGTCTAATCTTGTTGGATGGCTTAGATGAGATTGCTGATGAACAGGAACGGCAGTTGGTTAGCGAATGGGTGGATATCCAAATGTATGAGTACTCTCAAATACCTTTTATTCTGACCTCTCGACCATTGGGATACAAAAATGCAAAGCTTCAGCAACCTGTCACAGTTTTGGAAGTACAGCCTTTCACATTAACGCAGGTTAAGCAGTTTATTCATAACTGGTATGTGGAGACGGAGATCAGGACGCAGGGAAATAAAGACGATTTGGGAGTGAGAGAAGAAGCCTTAAAGGAATCTAACGACTTATTTGAGCGGATTCGGGAGAACCCTCCTTTGACCGCTATGGCAGTCAATCCTCTACTTTTAACCATGATTGCAACTGTGCATCGTCGAGGGAGTGCTTTGCCTGGCAAACGGATAGAATTGTATAAAGAAATTTGCCAGGTGCTGCTTGAAAAACGACAACGTGCAAAACGTTTGCATAGCACATTGACAGCTTCCCAAAAACAGACTGTTTTGCAGAAACTTGCTCTTGAATTGATGCAACGTAAGAGGCGTGACTTCGAGCTTGCACAAATTGACTCCTTGATTCAACAAAAATTAAGACTAGTCGCTGTAGATACATTTTCTTCTCAGGATTTTTTAATGGAAATTAGAGAAGTAAGTGGACTGTTGATCGCGAAAGAAGAGGGCATATATGAATTTGCTCACCTCAGCTTTCAAGAGTATTTAGCTTCTGTCGAAATCAGGAAATTGAATTTACAGCAGGTTTTAATTCAAGTTCTTCAAGATGCTGATCAGCTTTCCTGGTGGGCGGAAACAATTAGGCTTTATGCAGCTCAGGGAGATACTTCGGATATCATTCAAGCTGCTATGCAAGCATCAACTGTTGATGCTTTAGCGTTGGCCTTTGATTGTTTGGAAGAAGGAGAAAGTGTTGATCCAATCGTTCGCCAAGAACTTGAAGATCTACTAGAGCAAGGATTAAAAGATCGATGACAGAACGATTTACCCTTTCTGCTCAAGTATTGTTGAAACGACGACTCAAAAGCTTTACGCGAGTAGATGATAATGTTGAAATTGATACGAGTTACATCACTTGTGCCGAGTACCAGCTGTTTATAGATGCTCAAAGATCAGTTGGAAAAGATATGCAGCCCGATCATTGGGCTTCTAATAGGTTTCCTCCCGAGGCCGCTAGGCACCCGATTGTCGGAGTGAGGGCTAAAGATGCAGAAAATTTTTGCAAATGGTTGACAGATCAGGCTCTAACACCTGGATTTAGATATCGCTTGCCTATCCTCGCTGAAATTAATGAATATTCAATTCCTAACTCTGACATAGGATTTTGGTGCAGAGATGAAGTATCTTCAAAAATTGCTAATGTCGAACCACAGCAAAAACAAGTATGGCAAGACCTTTTAAGCAAGCAGTTGGAACAAGACGCATTTTTCTGCAACTTTTTTTCTACTGTCGTTGATTCAAACATTGCACTCTCTCCAGACTTAGATCTGGATCTAGATCGTGCATCGGAACTAGACATTGTTCTTGCCCTAGACCTCGCTCTAGCTTTTGACCTTTATCGCGACTATAAGCTTGTCAGTGACCTCGACCGCATCCTTGCCAACACCAACGAGCTTTCCCGTGCTCATGCCATTGTCAGCACCCTCGAATCCACTCTTGACTTCGCCCGAAAACACACCCAAACCCACGCTAACGACCGCTATAGTAACCGTACCCGCAACTACGCCCATGAACTCGCTAGCATCATCGAGCGAGCTCATGCTTTGGCTAGCACTCTCGCCAGCACCTTGACCCTAGCGCTCTACTGTAATCGCACCTACGACAGTAGTAGTACCAAACTCATTCATGACCTTACTAATGCAATAGACAGGGCCCGTACTCTTGCTTGCGCACTCGCCAGCTTACGTGCTCTTGAACGCGCACACACTAATACTGGTACTCGCACCACTTTTATTAACCGCACGCTTGATTGGGCATTTGACCATGCCCATCACACCGGTCTTGACCATATCCTTGACTTATTTACCACCGTTGACCGTGCTCGTGACCTTGCTAGCTCTCGTACTCTGGGTTGCGATCTTTATCGTACTCGTGACCTAGCTAATACCCTTGCAAAAATCCTTGACCAAGTTCGTGTTCGCAACTGTGAAGCTTTTCCAGCTGTAGACCATTACAAGATGGTATGGATATTTCTGCTTATTTTACAGACTTACTACGACATGTTGATAGATTTGTACAAAGCTTCTTTGAATCAGGGAAGTGTTATACAACGTTTCTTCGTAAACCGTAAGATGTCTAGGAAAGTTGTTAACCAATTAATAGTTAACAAGCAGCAGAATAACCTATGCTTGTGTTATTTTTCGTTGCTCAACTTGAGGCGACAAGGAAAAATCCCAGCATGGGAAGGAATTTATCTTGTGAGAGAGCGAAGCAATAATTAGCGAAAACTGCAAATTTGATCTTCACCCTTTAAACAAATAAGATTCTCTCGTTCCCAAATGGAGCTTGGAATTGCCCCCCAGTCTCCACCTAGTGCGATCGCCTCCAAACGTAGGGTGGGCAGTGCCCACCACCCCACTCATTCACCCACCACCACCCTCGAACATCCAGCGATCGCAGAAGGCAGACGGTGAGCAGCGTTCACCCGAAAGGTTTGGCTTGCGATTCCTTTGGATAGCTTTGCTAACGCACAGGTGATTTGCTAACGCATAGGTGAAAGGTGGGCACTGCCCACCCTACAGTTTGATATCCAGGCAGAGCATGGGCACCAGGCGCGCGAAACAATCGCGCCCTGGTAACAAGCAATCGCATCGCGGTGATTAACAATCGTGCCTTGGTAACAAGCAATCGCGCCCCGGTAACAAACAATCGCACCCCAGTAACAGGCAATTGCACCTTGGTAACAGGTAAGTACGGGGGTGGTTATGCTTCACCATCATCGCCACTTCATTCAGCAGCGCCTGTCCATATCTTTTCTATAAAGCTGCGCCGTTTTTCCCGGATCGGCGATCGCAGCGGGCACATTGCCCTGAGCGACAGGCAAGCCTCCCCAGCCCTACCGCCAACCAGATGTTTAACCACCCTTTTGTATTGCCATCAAGGAGCACTACACCCATGCCCAGCACCGATACCAGCCGCCGTTTGCGGCCCGACTACCTCGACCAGGATGTTGATGCCTTGTGCGGTGCGCGCACCATTGTCGGCTACACCTCCGCCCGCCCCGAAACCACCCTCGAAGGGCTTCAAAACAGCTACGCCGAGATGATTGCCGCCCAGGAGGGCGAAACTGAAATTATGGTGCGCGCCAAAGCCGCTGCCGACAAAGCTCGCTTGGCCGAGTGGCGGTTCCACCAAAACGTGCTGGCCATGAAAGCGCTGGTGCGGGGCGTCTACGGCTCCGACAGCGACGAAGCCCAGGCCGTCGGCTACAAGAGAGCGTCTGATCGCAAGCGCCCCCGGCGATCGGCAGCCTAAGCACGACCCCCTGCCAGTCTGTAGCGCAAAGTTAGGCTGGGCGACCCATGCGGCACGCATTAGCGCTACAGACGGCAAATTTCCCCGTGTTGTCGCCCCGTAAAAAGAGGGCTGCCAAGGTCTTGGTTCACGGCCTGCCTTTGAGGCGGGGCGGGGCGATCGCCAGTTTCATTTAATACCCACAAACCTCACACAACCTTCACTCAAAATCGCCGCATTTTCCCAACTTTTAGCAGGATTGCGCGCCAGAACAGCTGAAGATCAAACTGTTCCCGCACGCTAGTTGAGCTAAACCCGTTACTTGAGGAGGAGTGAAGATGAAACTAAATGTAGCCCTGTTGTCTGTGGCGGTGGTGGGTGCTGCGGCATCCCAAGCCCAGGCCCAGCAAGTCCCCGACTACTATGTGGGTGCTGGTGTGCGGGCCGGTTTTAATGACGACACATCTTTTGTAATCGACTCTAAAGCCAAGGTTGCCGAGCTGGGCGATCGCACCACGCTCTCGGTGCGGCCCTCCCTCGTCTTTGACAACAGTACCGAACTGCGGCTGCCGATTTCTGTAGACTACGCCCTCGGCCAGGCTCTTTACCCCTACGCCGGGGCCGGGGTGGCCTACAACGCCGACGGGCGCTCCGCCATCGACCCGATGATCACGGCCGGGCTCGACTGGGGCATCACCCGCAGTGTGGTCATCGACATCAACGGCAGCGTACTGTTTAAGCCCGGCGACACCGACACGGAGATCACGGCTACGGTTAACCATGCCTTTTAAGTGAACCTAACCTTTGTTTGCAGGGGTAGGGGGATCTTCATGCCTAATTCCATCGGGTGTCCCAGCTTTGGGAACAGGGCGGATCCCCCAGATTCTCTCGGGTCAAGGTGCTCGATTTCACCCCTTGAAAAGGGGATAGGTGCGTTTAGCTGACCGCCATTTCCGGCTTGGCGGCTTTGTGGTGCCCTTCGGAGCTGCCTAGCTGAATCAGCTCGACCTTGTAGCCGTCGGGGTCTTGCACAAAGGCGATCACCGTTGAGCCGTGCTTCATGGGGCCGGGCTCGCGCACCACCTGGCCGCCCTGGGCTTTGATGCGATCGCACGTTCCGTAAATATCGTCTACACCCAAAGCAATGTGACCGTAGGCGGTGCCCAAGTCGTAGGACTCTGTGCCCCAGTTGTAGGTCAGCTCTAGTACGGTGTGGTCAGCCTCATCGCCGTAGCCCACAAAGGCCAGGGTAAACTCGCCGCCGGGATAATCTTTTTTGCGCAGCAGCTGCATCCCCAGCACCTCGCAGTAAAACTTGAGAGAACGATCCAAGTCGCCGACCCGCAGCATGGTGTGTAGTAGTCGCATGGTGAGTTCACTGTCGTAATTGATCTTTACCATTATGACCACGACACCTATCGGCGTGGGAGCTACTCCTCGGCGGCAGGTTTAGGCCGCAGGTGGCCCAGGGCCTGGGATAGCTCCATTGGAAACAAAATCACCGTATTCGACGGGCTCGCCCCCAGACCATCAATGCTTTGCAGGGTGCGCAACTCCAGGGCGATGGGGTTGGCCTCCATAATTTGGGCGGCGGCGGCTAGGCTCTGGGCGGCAAGGCGATCGCCATCTGCCTTGGTAATCGTCGCTCGCTTCTCCCGCTCCGCCGAAGCCTGGCGCGACATCATCCGCTTTAGATCCTCCGGCAGCTCAATATCTTGCAGACGAATGGAGTCGATGTGCATGCCCCACTCCTGCACCTGGGCCTCTACGATCGCCCCAATCTGGGTCTGAATCTGCTCTCGCTCCGACAGCAGATCATCTAGCGAAAGGCCACCTACCACATCCCGCAGCGCCGCCTGGGCATACTGCGACACCGCAAAGCGAAAGTCCTGAATCGACACCACCGCTCTCTGGGCATCGCTCACCTGAAAAAACAGGGCGCTGTCGATCTCGGCGGGCACGTTGTCGCGGGTAATCACCTTCTGGCGCGGAATATTGATCACTAGGGTGCGGGTATCGATAAACTGCACCGACTCAATCACCGGCACCACGTACAGCAGCCCCGGCCCCCGCACATCCTGAATTTTGCCCAGCTGCAAGATCACCCCCCGCTCCCACTGGGCGGCGACCCGCACCCCGCTCACCACCACGTTCCACAGCACTGCGACAATGGCCCCAGCAGTCAGCCCCGCCGTACGCTGGCGCTGGGGTAGCCCAAAGAAGAGCAGGGCAAACAACACCGCCATGGGCACCAAAAATAGCACCTGACGCACCCCTCGTCCCAGGGAGGCGTGGCCTTCGGTCGGTTTGGCGTAGACCCGGCTGGGGCCGTCAATAGAAGAGTCGCTCATGGCATGCCTGCTGGAAGATGATGACCAGACTAGCCAAAGCGCCGGGGACTGTCAGGGTTGCATCACGATTTTGGTGGCAACCGTAATATTTAGTTATGGCGCTAGTTATGGCGCTAGTTATGGCGCTTTTCCCTAGAGCCGACCTGCTGAATGTTCGATCCTAGGTGGCATTTCACTGGGCAGGTATTGCTGGCATTGGGGCACCGCTATAGATCTAACCAACCTGGGTCACTAAATCTCCCAGCCCGGTCAACCTAGGCTAACGCCGCCGCTCAGCGGTCACCCGCAGGCTAGCGCTACAGTCTAACTCCCCAGCGCAGACCGGCTCGGGGAACGAAAAGTGCTCCAGCACCTGCGGGTGAATTTCGCCAAACTCTCCCACCGGCTGACCCTGAATCAACACCGTAGCCGCCCGTCCTGGGATGTAGTACGGAGCCTCACAAACGGTCAGTTCATAGCTTAGCCCCAGGGCTTTGAGCATGGTCTGCATGTAGGCTTTGGCGGTGGTAAACGAGGCGCGGGCATCGAGGCTGGCAAAGCCCCAGTGCTGGCTTTCGTCAGGCATATCCGCGGCCTGAAACCGCAGCACTTCCCCGGTTTCATAGATGTTTATAGGTTTGGGCGCGTTGATATTGCGGGCCAGAATGTCTAGCAGCCCCGCTTGTAGGGTGGTGCGAGTGGCGCTAAAGGTGCGGCTTTTGGCATTGCCGGTCTGCACGTAGGGGGCCGCAAACAGATCGAGAATAGCCGGGTCGGTAAGCACAAAACTCTTCACCTCCATCAGCCCCATGCGCTGGGCCAGGTCGCCTACCTTAAACATGGCCTGGCGCAGGGCATCGGCTTCCCCTAAATGAAATTTGACCGCCAGGGGTTCGGCCTGGAGTGTGCCAATGCCGATCGCCACCAGTAAATCCCCCGCTAGGTCAACCTGGCTAAAAATGTCGGTGCGATAGGTAGGCACCTGCACCACATCGGTACCGCTCACCTCGAGATCCATGCGGGAGAGCACCTGCCCCAGGCCGCTTTTCGGAATAGCGGTGCCCATAATTTCGTTGAGATACTTGGCCGAAAATTGTACGGGGCGGCGGGTCAGACTGGGTGTGGTAAGAATGCCCTGGGGAGTGGCAATCTCTACGGTTTGCACCTCAGCTCCGGTGTCTAAAAAGTTGTGGGCCAGGATGTTGGCGGTTTCCAGCACCGTTTGGGCCAGAATGCCGGTGACGTCGATGAACAAATTGCGGGTATTGGCCTCCACTTCGCCCACCCCCGCTGCGTTGATGATGGGCGGCATGGAGAGTACGGTGCCGCTGGCGTCGCGCAGCACGGGGACATTGTCTTCCCCCGGCAGGGTGTGGCCGTAGGTCTTGCCCGCTGGGTGCTCGCGCAGAATTTGCCGGGCGGTCATGGGCTGAGAGCTGTGCAGGGGCACAAAGGTCAGCTCATCTGCGGGTTCGGCACCATAGGTTAAGTCGCCGCTGATTTTGTCGAGGTCGTAGACGCCGATCGCAATTTTCTTGCGCTGGCGGCCAAAGGTTTGGGTCACTTTTTCCTGAAACTGCACCAGCACCTCTAGCCCGCCACCCTGCAGGTTAGCCCCGCGCACCACCAGGGCGGCAATGTGGGGCCGTAGGGGCAACACCTCGGGCCGCACGATAACCCGGCGACCTGAAGCAGGTAGCTGCTCGGGAACAGTTCGGGACAGGCCGTTGTAGATATTGATAGCGCGGGTAAACCCCTCTGCCGCCAGCAGGTCAGGCCGCTCGGCGGTAACTTCGACCTCTAGGGTTTGGTCGCCCAGGGTGGCATCGAGGCCGTAGTCAAAGGCCTGCTGGGCCAGCTGCTCTGGGGAGGTGAGGGTGAGCCGTTGCAGGTAGGTGAGGGGGAAGGTGACGGTGGGCATGGAGAGGGTGGGGGAGTGATGGACTGGGGGAGTAATGGAGTGATCAGGAG
>QBLT01000169.1:0-1107 GCA_003249105.1 Leptolyngbya sp.
GAGTAGAGGGTAGGGGGCGAGTTTTGAATTTTGAGTTTGGGGATGAATTCAACACTCAAAACTTAAAACTCAAAACTAATTAAATTGATAGGCGGCCATGCTAAAAGCACCGTAGGTAAAGCCGTGGTGGATTTGTTGGCCGAGGCCACCGGCACCGAGGGCGACGAATAGGGGCAGCAGATGCTCTTCGCTGGGGTGGTTTTGGGCGGCGTAGGGGGCGTGCTGGCGGTAGTTGAGCAGGGCTGGGATGTCTTTGGTGGCAATAGCTTCGGCTAGCCAATCATCGAAGGCTGTTGCCCAATTGGGAGGAACGGCGCTGTAGTTGCCGTCGAAGGCTCCCAGGTTGTGGGTGGCGGCACCGTTGGCGAAAATCAGCACGCCTTCGTCTCGCAGGGGGGCGAGGGCTTGGCCGAGTTGGTAATGGTGCAGCGGCGTTTCGTGGGGTTGCAGAGAAAGCTGCACAACGGGAATAGTGGCCTCTGGCGCTGCCAAAATCAGCGGTGTCCAAACGCCGTGGTCGAAGCCGCGATCGCGATTCACGCGAGCCGAGAACCCGGCCTCGGTGAGCCTGAATATCACCTGTTCCGCCAGCTTTGGATCCCCTGGGGCAGGGTAGTTCAGCTGGTAGAGCGCCTGGGGAAAACCGCCAAAGTCGTGAATCGTCTTGGGCTGCTCGGTGGCGCTGACGGTGGGCTGAGCCGTGAGCCAGTGGGCCGAGATCGCCAAAATCGCCTTGGGCTTGGGCATGGTCTGCAAAAGCGATCGCAGAAAATCCTGGGTTGGGCCAACCCGCAGGGGCAGGTCGGGAGCCCCGTGGGACACAAACAAACTGGGTAGGGAAGCCATAGTTTTAATCTAGATAGTTTTAACTAGAACTATCTGATATGAGGCTAACACTTCTGCCCCGAAACCGACAAGCCGATGCTCAAGGGCTGCCGGGGTCGCTTTCGGCCGCAAGCTCGTGGAGCAGGGCGATCGCCGTCTCCGCTTGGGCCAGGGGCACAAACAGGTGGTCGTGGTAAAAGGCTGAAATGGGGTTGACGCTAATGCCGTGGCTGGCGAGGCGGGTGGCGATCGCCCTGCTCCACGAGCTTGCGGCCGAAAGCG
>QBLT01000169.1:1117-10683 GCA_003249105.1 Leptolyngbya sp.
GTGGCGATCGCCGCCAAAAACCCCACCGCCTCCAAGCTGGAATGCACCGACAGCGTGATCATGGCGAAGGTGGCTGAGTAGGGCAGGTTCGCCGCCTCGGCCTGGGGCCGCGACAAGATCACCGTTAATCCTTCCTCTTCTTTAAAAAATCCGATGGGGTCGAGATCGTGACCACCCAGGGTTGGTAGGGTGCAAAACACATGCTCCCCCTCGCGGAGAGTGGGCTGCATAGACGATAGGAGCTTGGTAAGGTTGGTTTCGCCAGTCATCTATTGCTACCTTCTGCTATGCCCCCTGGAGAAAAGGGATCCAAGCTCCTGTCCTCTCTCCTCGCGGGAGAGGGGTAATTTTGGCAAGCCATATCCTAGCTCAGCGTCGCCTGAGAATGTGGAAAGTGTATTGCCGATGGAATATGGACTCCGTGCTGTTCAGAGTTTTCTGCCCCAGTGAAGAGGACGAAATTAGTGAAAGGCTGCTGAATAAATAGCGTAGGCATGCCGTGAATTGATGATCAATGCAGACTCGCCGCCGTTAGGCCGTACTCAACCTGCTCCGCACATTGTGGTCTACACAGACTCGCTGGGGATGGGGGGTGCGGAGTTTAGTCTGGGGCATTTGGTGGCGGTGGTGTCTAGGGATATTGCCATTACGGTGCTGGGGGTCTCGGCGACCGTGGTCGATGCGATCGCCAGCCAGCGGCCTGAGGCTAAAAAAGTTGTTTTACCGCCATCGGGGTTGACCTCGATCGCCGCCCATCTCGCGACCCTGCATCGGCTGCGCCCCGATATAGTGCATCTCAATCTCTGTACGCCCTGGGCTGGAGCTACGGGGCTAGCGGCGGCCCTGACCCTGCCCCAGGCGCGGGTTGTACGGGTCGATCAGCTGCCGCTGCGCACTACGGATGCGATCGCCCTGTGGCGAACGCGATCGCTGTCGCTGCGGGGCGATGCCCATGTGGCGGTCGGCGAAGCCTCGGCCCGGCGCATGGAGGATTTCTACGCCCTGGGTCGCAACACGGTGATTTCGGTGCCCAACGGCGTGCCTGACATCGAAGTCGAGCCCGCCCCAGGCCCAGTTCTAAAGGAGCCCATGCTGGTGGTGGGCAGCGTTGGCCGCCTCGATGCAATGAAGGCCCACGATATTTTGCTGCGGGCGATCGCCCAGGTTGACGATACCCACGTGGTCGTCTGGGGCGATGGAGCAGAACGCCCAGCCCTGGAGCGACTGGCTCAAGATCTGGGCATTGGCGATCGCGTTTCTCTGCCGGGGTGGGTCGATAAGCCCCGCGCCCACTTGCCCAATGTCGATGTTTTTGTCCTGCCATCGCGATCGGAGGGCTTCCCCTTGGCCATTGTGGAAGCTATGCTGGCGGCCCGCCCCGTCATCGCCACCCGCGTAGGCAGCGTGGCCGAAGCTGTAATTGAGCAGGAAACGGGACTGCTGATTGAGAAAAACGATGTCATGGGGCTAGTCAACGCCCTGCGTCGCCTCAAAGCCGACGCTGCCCTGCGTGAGCGGCTGGGGCAGCGGGGTCGAGCGGTTGCGGTGGCGCAGTTTACGGCTCAGGCCATGGCCCAGCGCTACGAACAGATTTGGCGACAGCTGCTGGCCTCACCGCGATCGCCCCGGCTGCGAGTTCCCCGCCCCCGCGACTGATGGCCGCTAGACCGGCTTAGGCTCAGGCTGTTCGATGGGCAAGATCACTGTAAAGGTAGAGCCTTGACCCGCTTGCGATGACACCGAAATTTCACCCTGCATCAAATTGACGAGCTGGGCCACAATGGCTAGGCCCAGGCCGGTGCCCTGGTCGGCATCGGCGGTGGGGCTATGGCTCACGCGGTAGTAGGGTTCAAAAATGTACTTTTGCTCAGTCTGAGGGATGCCGACGCCGCTGTCGGTGACGGTAATTGACCAGTGGCGCTGCTCCTCTGGGGAGGCTGCGCCATCGCCCAGGGTTTCAGCCGCAATAGAGACGTATCCAGTCTCGGTGTAGCGAATCGCGTTGCTCAGCAGATTGGTAATAATTTGCTGAAGGCGCAGGGGGTCGGTCTGCACCGCTGGGGGAATGCGATCGCACTCTACCCGCAGCTCCAACCCCTTGTTACGCACTAGAGGCTCGATGATTTCAATCACCGATTGAATCAGTTCCTGGGGGCTAATGGTGATGAGCTTGAGCTTGATTTGGCCATCCCCTTTTTGCAGTTGCAGGGTGTCGTTGATCAACCGCAGCAACAGCCGTCCGCTGCGCAATACGCGCTCAATACTCTCTAAATGGGCGTAGGAATCTTTGATTTCGGTCTGCTGCTGCTGGCGCAGAAATAGGTCGGCATAGCCAATAATTGAAGTCAGCGGAGTTTTGAGTTCGTGGGTCAGTTTTGACATGTTGTCGTGGCTGGCCCGCACCAGGCGCGTCAGCTCTTGGTTGGTGAGCTGCATTTGAGCCCGGAGCTGGTCTAACTCCTCCATGCGGGTTTGGGTATAGCTGTCAAAACAGCGGGCGATCGCCTCATCGATCACCGCGTCAATTAGTCGAATGGCCCACAGCACATCCTTAGGTTCAGCCTGCACCAGATCGGCTTCTAGCTCTGAAAAAATTACCGATCGCAGCAGGCGATATTCACGGGCAATTTCTGCTGGTTCAAACCCCTGCTCAGCGCGAATTAGACCATGTTCTAGACTGGCCTCATCAATCGTTTCAAACCCTTCCAGATCGCTGTTGGCCATCATGGCGGCAAGAGATTCGAGCACCTTGGGCAAACTGTCGCGCACGGCGTTGAAGGTCAATTCATTGGTGGCTTCAATTTTCTGATCGTCAAAAACCGCGTTGATCCACAACTCGATAATCGTGTCGCGTTTTTGATCCAAAATGGTGCTGAAATCGATCTTCACAACATTCTTGGCAACATCTAGCGGCTGTAGAGCTGAGTCAGGGTTCGCAGGCGATCGCTCAAAGCATTGGTCAGCAGCGCCGAACTGCGGTAGCGCCAGCGCCAGTTGCCGTCGTTGCGGCTGGGGTCATTCATGCGCGATCGCCCGTCCAAATCCAGCAGGTCTTGCAATGGAATAATCGCCAGATCGGCCACCGAAGCCAGCGCTGTGCGAATCAGCAGCCAGTTAATGTCTTCAATCGCCTCGGGCGAGCTGTAGCCCGAGTAGCGGGCCACAAACTGTTTCTCGGTGTCGCTGGCCTGCTGCCACCAGCCAATTGCCGTGTCGTTGTCGTGGGTGCCGGGGTAAACCACCGTGTTGCGGGTGTAGTTGTGGGGCAGATAGGCGTTGTCGGGGTCGTTGCCAAAGGCAAACATCAAAATCCGCATGCCGGGAAAGTCAAAGCGATCGCGCAGCGCCTCAACTTCGGGCGTAATGATGCCCAAGTCTTCTGCCATGATGGGCAGCGTTCCCAGGGCTTCGCCGAGGGCGGTGAAAAACTTTTCGCCGGGGGCTTCAATCCATTCGCCGTTGATCGCGGTTGCTTCGCCCGCTGGCACCTGCCAGTAGGCCTCAAAGCCGCGAAAGTGGTCGACCCGCACAATGTCAACGTACTGCAATGTCACTTGAAAGCGCTTAATCCACCAGGCAAAATTGGTTTTTTCGGCCTTATCCCAGTTGTAAACCGGGTTGCCCCAGAGCTGGCCCGTCTCGCTGAAATAGTCGGGCGGTACCCCAGCAATAAAGGCGGGTTCAAAGGTGTCGGGGTCGAGCTTAAACAGCTCGGGGGCGGCCCAAACGTCAGAGCTGTTGTGGCACACATAGATGGAAATGTCGCCAACAATTTTGATGTTTTTGTCGTTGGCATACTGGCGCAAATTCTGCCACTGCTCAAAGAATTTGAACTGCACAAACTGATGGTATTGAATCTGAGCTTGCAGCGCCTCTCGCTGGGCTTGCAGTGCTTCGGGCTCACGGCGAGCGATCGCCGGTTCCCAAAAATTCCAGCTTTTGCCCTCGTGGGCCTCTAGCAGGGCCATAAACAGCACAAAGTCATCCAGCCAGGAGGCTTGCTCTTGGCAGAACTGCTCAAACTTGGCCTGCTGCTCAGGCGATCGCCCCGCCAAAAAGCGATCGTGGGCCTGCTTGAGAAACTGCGTTTTGTGGGCAATCACCTTATCAAAATCGACCTTCTCGGGGTCAACGTCGGTCAAGGGCGTCAGTTTATCCTCATCCAGCAGACCCTCGGTGGCCAGCTGATCTAAGTTGATCAGCAGCGGGTTGCCTGCAAAGGTGCTGAAGTTCATGATGTAGGGCGAGTGCTCATAGCCTGTCGGCCCCAGGGGCAAAATCTGCCATAGCGTTTGGCCGCTCTTTGCCAAAAAATCGACAAAGGTATAGGCGGCTTGCCCCAAATCGCCAATGCCGTAGCGGCTGGGGAACGAGGTGGGATGCAGTAAAACGCCACTGGCACGTTGAAAGCTCATAGGGATTCGGCGATCGCGTTAAAGTTCAGGGGGCTTAGAAGGCAGCAAAACTGACGTCTTAGGACAGGTTGTCACCCTACCAGCACTGTCATTGGTAGGAGAAAAGGTCTGCTCAACGCATCCTCCTAAAGGTTAGAGGTGATTAGTTCCCGCATGCTGAATGGCTTTGCATTCTATTTGTGCTCTTGTGAATCCGATGAATTCTGTGAGGCAGGTCGGGGCGCGGTGTGATGGGCCGCCAGGGGAACCCTGGGCACCGCTCATTCTACTGAGGATCAAGGCTTTCGGCGATCGGTCATGGGTTCAAATCAGTGCCACAGCCTGGGGTGCGATGGCGCGATCGCTCTTACCTGGGGCCGATGACGCCTTGGGCGAATTCCGCTAGCGTGGGAGCGGACATTGCGTGCTAGTGGGTAGGTTGACCTTGAAGAATGAGCCCCTGTGGTTTAAGAATGCCATCATCTACGAAGTGCCCGTGCGGGCCTTCGCCGACAGCAACGGCGACGGCATCGGCGACTTTCGCGGCCTGACTGGCAAGCTAGACTACCTTCAGGATCTGGGTGTCACCGCCATTTGGCTGCTGCCCTTCTTTCCGTCGCCGCTGCGAGACGACGGCTACGACATTGCCGACTACGTCAACGTCAACCCCATCTACGGCACCCTAGACGATTTTAAGGATCTGCTCCAGGCGGCGCACCAGCGGGGCATTCGCGTCATTATCGAGCTGATTGTCAACCACACCTCTGACCAGCACCCGTGGTTTCAGCGGGCGCGGCGATCGCCCAAGGGCAGCCCCGAGCGCGACTTCTACGTCTGGAGCGATACCTACGAGAAGTACCAGGAAGCGCGCATTATCTTCCAGGACTTTGAAACCTCTAACTGGACCTGGGATTCGGTGGCCAACGCCTATTTCTGGCACCGCTTTTACTCCCACCAGCCCGACCTCAACTACGACAACCCCGCCGTCCAGCAGGCCGTGTTTGACGTCATGGATTTTTGGCTAGAGATGGGGGTAGACGGGCTGCGGATGGATGCCGTGCCCTACCTCTACGAGCGGGAGGGCACCAACTGCGAAAACCTGCCCGAAACCCACGCCTTTCTAAAAAAGCTGCGGAAGCACGTTGACGAAAAATTCCCCAACCGCATGCTGCTGGCCGAGGCCAACCAGTGGCCCGAAGACGCTGCCGCCTACTACGGCGACGGAGACGAATGCCACATGAACTTTCACTTTCCCCTGATGCCGCGCCTGTTTATGGCCCTGCGCATGGAGGACAGCTTCCCGATCGCCGATATTTTGCAGCAGACCCCCGCTATTCCTGACAACTGCCAGTGGGGCCTGTTTCTGCGCAACCACGACGAGCTGACCCTGGAGATGGTCACCGACGAAGATCGCGACTTTATGTATCGCGTCTATGCCCAAGATCCAGAAATGCGAGTGAACTTGGGCATTCGGCGACGGCTGGCCCCGCTGCTGGGCAACGATCGCCGCCAGATCGAGCTGCTCAACAGTCTGCTGCTGTCGCTGCCCGGCACCCCCGTACTCTACTACGGCGATGAAATTGGCATGGGCGACAACGTCTATGTGGGCGATCGCAACGGCGTGCGCACCCCCATGCAGTGGAACTTTGACCGCAACGCGGGCTTTAGCAGCGCCAGCCCCCAGCGGCTGTTTCTGCCA
This sequence comes from Leptolyngbya sp., assembly GCA_003249105.1. Classification (GTDB taxonomy): domain Bacteria; phylum Cyanobacteriota; class Cyanobacteriia; order Phormidesmidales; family Phormidesmidaceae; genus Nodosilinea. Next base: position 7,211 of record QBLT01000169.1, read on the forward strand.
CTGATTGTCGAGGCTGAGTACCACTACGCCACGGTCAACGTTGAGGCCCAGCGGGCCAACCCCAGCTCGCTGCTCAACGCCACCAAGCGGCTGATCTCCATGCGCAATCACTTTCGCGCATTGGGCAGCGGCGATTTTCAAATTCTGCACCCCGACAACCGCAAGGTGCTGGCCTTTACCCGCACCTACGAAGACGAGCGGATTTTGGTGGTGGCAAACCTGTCTCGCTTTGTGCAGACCGTTGAGCTAGAGCTGCCGGGCTTGAAAGGGTGGGTGCCGGTCGAAATCTTTGGCCGCACCGAGTTTCCAGCCATCGATGAGTCGCCCTATTTCTTGAGCATTGGGGCCTATGCGGTCTACTGGTTTATGCTCAAGCCCCAGGTCGTGCCCCTGCCCGAGGCCAAGCCCAAGGTAGAGCTGCCCATGCTGCAACTGGCAGGGGCCTGGCCCACGGCGTTTTCTCAGCTGCAATCGGCCCAAACCCGCCAGTTTACCGCCAGCCTAGAGACGCTGCTGCCCCAGTATTTGTCGAGCCACCCCTGGTTTGGCGGCAGGACCCGTACGGTGCAGACGGCGCGCATCACCGAAGTCATCCCCATGCCCTACGGCAATAGCCATGCCCAAATGCTGGAGCTACAGGTGGATTACATCCAGGGCAGCCCGCAGACCTATGTGCTGTTTTTGGCCATGGCCACCGGGGAGCAGGCGCTCCAGCTGCTGAATGAGAGCCCGCAGTCGGTGGTGGCGCGGCTCAAGCTGGCCAGCAGCGATGATATGGCGGTGCTGTGTGATGCGATCGCCGACAAGCCCTTTCTCACGGCCCTGCTCGACGGCATTGCCCAGCACCGGGTCTATGAAAATTCCGCCGGCAAGCTGGTGGCCACCACCACGGCTCTGTTTGACGAGCTGAGCAAGGGTGAGCCCAGCAATTCCATCAGTGAGGAGCCGAAGACAGACAGCCTGCCCTTTGAAGCCTCGCTGATGAAAGGCTTTCACAACAACACCTCGATTGCCTACGCCAAAACCGGCAGCGTCGCCGCCCAAAATCGCCTGATTCTCAAGCTCTTTCAAAAAGTGGAAGAGGGTCAGCATCCCGATCTCGAAGTGCGCCGCTTCCTCGACGAGCACCAGCACTTTACCAATATTCCGTCAATCGCGGGCACCCTGACCTACCACCGCCCGGCGACGGAGCCGATCACCATCGGTTTGCTGCAAGAGTTTATCCCCGATACCCGCAGCGCTTGGGACTACACCCTCGACCATCTGCGCGACTACTTCGACCTCGTGGTGATGGATCAGTCGGATATTACCGAAGCGCCCATGCCCGTCGGGTCGCCCCTGGAGCTAGAGCCGGTGGCCCCAGATGCGCCCCCGGATGAGGTCTTTTTCCCGCTGCCCTACTGCCCGCTGCCCTCGGTCGATTCTCAAATTCCGGCCTGCAAGGCGATCAACAGCTACCTGGCCAACATGCAGCTGCTGGGGCAGCGCACCGCCGAGCTCCACGTGGCCCTGGCGGTAGATGCCGACCAGCCTGCCTTTACCCCCGAACCGTTTACCACGCTCTACCAGCGATCGATCTACCAGTACAGCCGCAACCTGACCGGCCAGGTCTTTTTGCTGCTCAAGAATCGCCTGGGTACGCTGCCGCCGGAGACGCGATCGCTTGCCACTCTGGTCTTAGACCAGCACGACGCCTGTTTGCAGCAGTTTCAGTCGGTGTTAAACCACAAAATTACCGCCCTGCGAACTCGCTGCCACGGCGACTACCACCTGGAGCAGGTGCTCTACACCGGCAAAGACTTCTACATCATCGACTTTGAAGGGGATCCGGCCCGCAGTCTCAACGAGCGCCGCATGAAGCGATCGCCCCTGCGCGATGTCGCCTGTATGCTGCAATCGTTTTACTACGCGGTCAACATTGCCCTCAACAAAGAAATCGAGAGCGGCATGGGGCAACCCGACCAGCACCACCAAATGCAGCAGTGGGCCGAGTTTTGGTATCGCTGGGTGAGCACTACCTTTGTCAAGGCCTACCTGGGCACCGCCGCCCGCGACAGCTTTTTGCCCAAAACCCAGCAAGAGCTAGAGGTGCTGCTCGACAACTATCTGATCGAGCAGGCGATCTACAACCTGGGCCGCGAGCTCACTAACCAGACCGACCGCGTCAACATTCCCCTGCGCCGCATTCTGCACCTGCTGGCGATCGCCCCCGAGGGCGCTATGGTCAAACCCAAAGCCCTCAAGCCTGTTTGATCTAAACCTCAAACAGCACCAGCAGCCAGCAAACTCTCCTGGCGGTGGAGATCGTCGCGCAGAAAATTCTCGGCTAGCTGCTTCTTGGCCAATAGGCCCAGGGTTTGCATCGCCTGCTCAACTTGCTCTGACCAAGAGACCGCCGTATTCAGCCGAAAGCAGTTGCCATAGCACTGCCCCGAAGCCGAGAACATAATGCCGGGGGCGATCGCAATCCCCTGCCCCAGCGCCTCCTGGTACAGCCGCATCGAGTCAAACCCCTCAGGCATTTCCAGCCACAGCACATGCCCCCCCATGGGTCGCGTCATGCAGGTCTCAGCGGGAAAGTAGTCGCGCACCGCCTGCTGCATGCGCACCATTTGGTCTTGGTAGGCGCGACGCAGGTGGCGGAGGTGGCGATCGTAGCCGCCATTGGCCAAAAAGGCGGCCACTGTCAGCTGGGGAGCCATGGCCGTATTTTGGTTGAGAATCGACTTCATGCGGGCGATCGCAGCGTGATAGCGCCCCCCAGCGCACCAGCCCACCCGCAGCCCCGGCGACAGGGTTTTGCTAATCGAGGCGCAGTAGAGCACTCGGTTTTCGGTATCAAAGGCTTTAATTGCCTTGGGGCGAGCACCTTCGAAATAAATATCGCCGTAGACATCGTCTTCGATCAGCGGCGTGTCGTACTGGTTGAGCAGATCCACCAGGTGCTTTTTCTTACGGTCATCCATGCAGCTGCCTAGAGGGTTGCTGAAGTTGGACACCAGCAGCACCACCTTGACTTCACCGGTTTGCAGCGACTCTTCTAAGTGGGGCAGGCTGAGGCCGTCGCGGGGATGGGTGGGTAGGGTCAGAGCTTTGAGTCCCAGGCATTTCAGCGCTTCGAGCATGGCAAAGTAGGTGGGCGACTCGATCGCCACGGTGTCGCCCGGCTGCGTCAGCGCTTGCAGGCAAAAATAAATCGCCTCGTTGGCCCCATTGGTAATCACCATCTGGTCAGGGGGGACTGAGCAGCCCGCGTCTAGCATGCGCTTGGCAAATTCAGATCGCAGCCGTCGGCTGCCCTGGAGGGTGCCGTAGCTGTGGGCTAAGGTGGGTTCTTCCCGCAATACTTTGCCCATCAGCCGGTTAAGTTGGGCCAGGGGCAACATGGCCAAATCGGGTAGGGCCGCCCCCAGCTGGATCAGCCCTGGATCGCGCATCAGGTTCATAACCTCAAAGGCCAGGGAAATGTCAAT
>QBLT01000016.1 GCA_003249105.1 Leptolyngbya sp.
CACCTTCACTTCGCCAGTCAGGACACCCCCCACCCCCCTGCCACCCTTGAGGATGAATCGCGCACACCAGCATGCAGCGCTTGGCGCGGCTGGTACCGTAGGCGATGCCGTGGTAGTTGGCGCAGCCCCGGCAGGGTTGGGGCCGATTGGGTGGCAGGGATTGGAAGCCGACCTGCGATCGCAAAATTTGCTGCTTGCTCTGCCGCCGATGCCACTGCTCGTAGGCGCGGCGGCGGCATAAATCGTTGGCCCGGTGAAAGAGTTCGTCGGTCACACTCACGACCTATTCTCCCGGTAGAGGGTGGATGGCGCAGGTTTAACACCGGCAACGACTTGGGTAGAAGCCGAGGGAGCGGGCCAGCCGCTAACCTAGATACCGCCAGTGAAGGCTCTAAATCTAGACTACCTAACCAAGCCAGGCGATTCCGAAAATTTAAAGGGTCGCAATGTCGCGATCGCACTGTGATCTAGGTTAGGGCCAAGGGAAGGCTTTGGGAGTAGACTGGTGCCCTGTCATGCAAAAATCGCATTAACCTAGGCGAAAACCGCATATTACAGAATCGTCACACTTAGGAGTGTGCTAAAGAGCAAAATTACAGCATTTGTTAATGGCACCGCCGCAAGATTAAGGAGAGAATAAACGAGGGCTGCTAGCCAAATCCTAAAAAGTATCAGTAAACTGGGATACGGAATCTAAAGATTCTTGTCTGGCTTACTTGACTTTTGCCTTTGCAGCTCCTTCGTCGTTACTGGGTTTAGCTATGCTTCAGTCCCTCCACTATTCTATTGACATCATCCGTGACGAAGCTCGACAGCTGGTTCAAAAGGGTGTGGTTAGCCGTCAGCAACCGATTTACACCCTTTGCCGCCACATCCCCGCCCGTGAATGGGCGCTGGTGGAAGCCGAGCTGGAGTCTTCAGGGTTTTTGCTGCGCGATCGCGTCGGCGATCTCATGGGCCGTGAAGATTGGGAAAATGACTAGCCATAGCTAAGGTTCTCGCTCAATCAGGGTCATCTATTTATCCAATTATCCAAACAAACTGAGCTGGGCCGAGGAGTTGTCTTCCTTGGCTTTTTGTTGCTTGGCCCCATCCCACAGCAACTCGGGCAGGTTGACCCCAGCCTGCTGAAGCTGGTGGTAGACCTCGCGGGCCACCGCTGGCGACCTGGCCTCCTGGGGGCAGTGGGCAAAAAAATAGACGTCGGTACTGGCCTCAAGCCACTGGTGCAGCCGGGGTACCCATTCATCGAAATAGGTCTGGTTATAGGCCAAGTCGGGATGGCTAATGTAGCGAACGATCGTGAACGGAGCCGTCACCATGGGTTGGAGCGGCACCCTGGGTTTCTTGCGCTCGGAGCCAATCTGCGGGTCGTCGTCGGGGGTGTTGATGCAGTCGTAGATGGGGCGGGTATCGAGCAGCACCCGACCTACGCTCAGGCTGGTGAGCATTTGGTTTAGGTGGGTGGCGTGGGGTTCGGCAAACCAGTCGAGGTGGCGCACTTCCACCGCAATGGGATGCGTTTGCCGGGGCCAGCGGGCGAGAAATTCTCTCAAATCACCCATCTGTTCGGGGCTGTAGGTGGGCGGCAGCTGAATGAACAGCGGCCCCAGCCGATCGCCCAGGGGCATGAGAGTTTGCAGAAAGCGGTGAGACGATTCTACAAAGGGCATCAGCTTGCCCTGGTGGGAAAAGGCGCGGGGCAGCTTGGGGCAAAACCGAAAGCCGGGGGGCATAGTGGCGGCCCAGCGATCGATGGTTTTGGCGTCGGGCATCGAGTAAAAGGTGGTGTTGCCCTCTACGGCGGTCATGCGATCGCCGTACAGCCGCAAAAAATCCCCCGCCTTGCTGCCCTTGGGGTAAAAGCTGCCCACCCAGTCTTTAAACGCCCACACGGCGCACCCCGTAAAGTAAGCCCCTGCCATTGCTGCCGCCCCCGATCGTCTGTGGTTTTCCAATTCTGACTTAATATCAGCGAGCCAGGTAGGGCCAGCGACGCAACGCAAAGCAATAGGTTAAGGGTTGAGACAGACAGAGGGCGGGCCTGGCTCGGGTTCGTTATGCTTTAGACCACATTTCTGGGGAAGATTACCACTAGACATGGCCATGGACTCTAAATCGTTTCTCGCCGCCCTCAACTCCGACTCGATGGTGGTCAAGCCCAGACACCGAGTCAAGCTCAAAGACTTTGACCCCAGCTTTACGGGCGACTTTAATAAAAAAGCGGCTAAAGAACTTTTGCAGCAGAGCGTCGAAGAACTGGCCAGTTACCAAGATGTGCTCTACGCCCAAAACACCTACGCCCTGCTGCTGATCTTTCAGGCGATGGATGCGGCGGGTAAAGACAGCACCATTAAACACGTGATGTCGGGGGTCAACCCCCAGGGCTGCCAGGTGTTTAGCTTTAAGCAGCCCTCCAGCGAAGAGCTAGATCACGACTATTTGTGGCGATCGTTTAAAGCCCTGCCCGAGCGCGGTAACATCGGCATTTTTAATCGTTCTTACTACGAAGAAGTGCTGGTGGTGCGGGTGCGCCCTGAACTGCTAAACCAGCAGCAGCTACCCCAGAGCACGCTCGGCAAACATATCTGGCAGCAGCGCTTTGAGGAAATCAACAACTTCGAAAAATACTTGGTCAACAACGGCATCGTGGTGATGAAGTTCTTTCTCAACGTTTCAAAAGAAGAGCAGAAGAAACGGTTTCTAGAACGCATCGATCGCCCCGAAAAAAACTGGAAGTTTGCCATCGCCGATGTGCAAGAGCGGGGCCGCTGGAAGGACTACATGGCCGCCTACGAAGATATGTTTAGCCACACCAGCACCGACTGGGCCCCCTGGCACATTATTCCAGCCGACAACAAGTGGTTTACTCGCCTGGCGGTGGCCAGCCTGGTGTGCCAAAAGCTGAAGTCCCTCAACCTAGCCTTTCCCGTGCTAGAAGACAACCATATGGAGCGGCTGCATGAGGCGAGGGTGATGTTGGAGAGTGAGGAGTAGAAAGGATGTAGAGGCAGAGCGGCTTTCTGAAAGCTGGGATGGATGAATTCAAAATTCAAAGTTGAGAATTCAAAATTTTGCATTTTGAACTCCCCCTCATCTCCTCACCATTCCCTTTCCCTCTAACCAGGCTGCTACCCGAAACAACTTCGCCTCCTGATACGGTGCGGCAATCAGCTGAATGCCGACGGGGAGTTGACTCGGACGATGAATAGGTACCGACAACACCGGCAGGCCAATAAACGAAAGCGGCTGGGTGTAGAAACCCAGGTGGGGGCGTAGGGGATAGCGTTCGCCGTCGATCTCTAGCGTGGTTTGGTCGAGGGGTGGGGCGACGCAGGGAGTGGTGGGGGTGATGAGGACGTCGTAATGTTGGAAAATGTCGCGGACGCGATCGCGGTACCACCTTCTCAACCGCTGAGCCTGCACATACCAGGCAGCGGGAACCATAGACCCCGCCAAGAAGCGATCGCGGGTTGCTGGGTCAAACTCCATCGGGCTTTGGCGCAGGCGATCCAAATGCAGCTGGCTGCCCTCACAGGCGGTGATGATATAGGCAGCCGCCCTGGCCCGGTGGGTTTCAGGAAATTCCACCACCTCAGAAACACTCAATGTCTGGAGCACCTCCGTCAGAATGTCCCGGACTAAAGGTTCCATGCCGCGTTCAAAGTGACCTCCTAATTGAGCAATCCGCAGCCCTTCAATTCCTTGGGTAAGAGAAGTTGCCACAAGTTCTGGGGGCCGTTGAGTACAGACGGGGTCGGTTGGGTCTGGCCCCTGCATGATGTCGTAGAGGGTAGCGAGGTCGGGGAGCGATCGCGCCAGCGGCCCCACGTGGTCTAAACTGCTGGAAAACAAAAATGCTCCGGCCCGCGACAGCCTGCCATAGGTGGGCTTCAGCCCATACACCCCACACAGCGAAGCGGGCACCCGAATCGAGCCATTGGTGTCAGACCCCAGGGTGAAGGGGACTAAACCCGCTGCGATCGCCGACGCCGAACCACCCGAAGACCCGCCCGCCATACGGGTGGGATCGTGGGGGTTGGGGGTGGTGCCAAAGTGGGCGTTGATGGTGACAAAGCCGTAGGCATACTCATCCATATTCAGCGCGCCGACTAGCACCGCTCCAGCCTGTTTCAACCGCGCAACAACAGTGGCATCTTGCACCGCTGGAGGATTCCCCTGATTTAGCTTGGCCCCAGCGACGGTAGTAATGCCCTCGATGTCGAACAGGTTTTTGACCGCAAAGGGAACCCCAGCCAGGGGGCCAGGGTTTTCGCCTGCGGCGATCGCGCTATCGATGGCCTGGGCCTGCGATCGCGCCCTAGCCGCCGTCACCGCTGTAAAACAATTGAGCGCTGGATTGCGGGCAATGTCCGCCAGGGTTGCCTCCAGCACGGTCACAGCAGATAGGCTCCCGGCTTTGATAGCAGCGGCCAGGTCCAGAGCATCAGGCGGTTGGGTCATGGCTCAAAGGTGGCGGCACTTTCTACGGTGTCGGGCAGCGGGAAGGTGAGCACGGGCTGAGCGATCGCAAAAATATGTTCCACATTCGCCACCACCCCTGCCTTAATCTCGTCGGGGATAGTTAGCCCTAGGGCTGGGGCTATTACCTCTACGTAGATTTCAAAGTCAATCGGTTCAAATGCTTCAGCCGCCATGGCTCCACCAGTAGCCTACTCTCTATAGAATCTCGCCAACTGGCTAGAAGAGCAAGGGATGATCCCAGCTATCAGCAGGAGTTCTACAATGGGGACTAGCGTTTGCGTTTAACTACCTATGGCCAATACGTCAGAGGCCCACGAGCAAATTTATCGCTATGTCGAACAGCTTTCCCAAGAGCGGTTAGCTGTGGTGCTAGATTTTTTGTCCTACCTGGTCGAGCGCGAAAGCAACGACGCTACAGCCGAGCTATTAGCTCTTCCCAATCTCTCCGCTGAGCTAGAAATTGCCGAACAACAAGTCGTCATAGAAGAGCTAGTAGATTGGCGAGCCCTACGCAGCGATGTATAGAGTTAGGCTGGTCAAGGGAGTCGCCAAATTTTTTAAGGCCGCCGATACATCTCTAGCTAAGCGCTTCGCCCGAGCATTTGAGAGCTTAGAACAAAATCCTGTCAACACCCCAACATTAAGGCATTGAAAGGTGAACTAGCCGGTCGCTATCGTTATCGTGTTGGAGATTACCGCATCATCTACCGCATTGATGATGATGCAGAAGAGGTCGTTGTCTTGCTCATCAAGCATCGCCGAGAAGCCTACGATTAGGCAGGTCTAGCCCTACCCCAATCGCTTCTCTGCCCCTGCTTCCCCCAGCACCTTGGAGCTAAACAACACCGTCGCCTCCTGCTGAATCGCGGTGTATTGGTCGATCACGGGCTGCACCGCCTCTTCTTCGCGCTCTACATAGTCGTAGAACTGGGTAAAGATGCGCTCCACCTCTTCGTAGATCAGCCCCAGCTTTTCGTTGAGGCGGCTCGACACCTCCTGCTGAAAGCGGTCTTTTTCGCTGTCTAGCGCCTGCTCAAACTTGGCAACAATGCGGTTGCGCTGCCAGAGAATGCCGATCGCCAGCACCACCACCCCCACCCCAGCAAAGGCAATGCCAATGGCGCTGAGAATCGCCTCGGCCACCGCAAACTCAATGATGTGCAGAATGGTGCCCGCTACCGCCATAATTGCGCCGCCGACAATTTCGTTGGCCATGTCGCCCGCCTGGGTCGACAGCACATCGCCCAGGCCTTGATCGGCCATCAAATTCTTAACCTTGGCCATGACGCTCTCGATCACCTCCTGGCGACGCTCCAGCACTTTGAGAGAAATGTGGCTGCTCTCAATGCGCTGGGTTTTGACGCTCTCCAGGTCTTGGTTGAGCCCGTCAAACAGCTGGCGAATGCCGTCAACGAAGTGTTGCGCGCCCTCATTCGAGGCTTCTTCTAGCGACTCGCGCAGGTCGCGAGCGCAGCGCTCCTGAAACTCGTCAATCCAGGCCTGCATTGACTCGTTCTGGTTAAAGATGCCGACGAAGGATCGCCGCATCACCATCATCACCGATAGGCTCTCGCGAAAGTCGCGCTTAATGCGAGCTGAGATGATTTCGTAACGGGCCGCCAAGCGATCGGCCAGGGTGTTGATCTCGTAACGCGATCGCCCCCTACCCGCATCGATCTTAGAGCGAATGCTTTGGGAGGTGGCGCGATCGGCGACTAGCTGCCGATTCAGCGCCTCCACATCGCCATTCAGCAGGTCAATAATCTGCTGGGTGGTCTGGCTGACCGATCGCAGCTTGATTCTGTAGCTTTCCCCCGACGACACCATCGCCTGAATGTACTGCCGCACTGGCTCAAACCCGCTGTTCGCTGCATCGCCCTCCTGCTCCAGTGCCGCCGAAGTAGGGAAGATGATGGGGGCTTTAATCTGCTTCTGGTAGGCGTATTCCTTCACCCGCTCGATGTTGGTTTGCAGATCGGCGGGGCGCAGCAGATCGGCCTGCTGAAGAATGAACACCACCTTTTTGCGCCACTCAGCGCTGACAAAATCGAGAAAATCCCAGGCGCTCTTTTGGTAGGGGTTTTTGGCAAACAGCACAAAAAACGTCAGGTCGCTGTTGGGAATGTAGCGCTCGGTAATGATCTGGTGCTCGGCCACCACCGTGTTAGTGCCCGGCGTATCGACAATCGAAATGTCTTGCAGAATCGGGATCGGTCGGCCAATCTTGCGCAGGCTCGGCTCTACCTGTTCGACAAACTCTTGCTCGGCGTAGACAATCTGCTGAATCGAGTCGGTGCAGGGCTCAATATCGGTGGCGCACACCTCAGCGTCGAGCAGGGCGTTGACAAAGCTGCTCTTGCCCGCCTTGACCTCGCCGACTACCACAAACAAAAACGGCTCGTTGATGTTGCGGCGCAGGTTGTGGGTGGTGCGCTGCAAGTTGGGGTTGTTGATGGTGGTGGCCAGGGCCTGCACCCGCTCTAGCAGGCGATCGAGGTCGTCGCGGTAGGCGTGGAGCTTTTTGTCAATAATTTGGCTGGCCACGGCATATCTCCTTAAACCTCACTAGGCCATGCTGGCCTATCTTAAGTATCGCACGGTCGGAATTTTGGGCTGTCTTCCGTTTGGGTGGCATCTGCCCTCCGAGGCATCGGACGAAGATTTAGCTTGGGACATGGGGAACTTCAGCCCGAAAAGAGATCCACCTTGAGGAATCAGAATTTGCCCAACTGCCGAGATAAAGGCTTTGGATGTTAAATATCTCCTGATTCCCTACTATTGGTTTATGACGGCTCGGCTCTGGGAGAACTCCCTATGACTCAAACTTCATCGTCGCTGATACTTGGCGTTGACGAATTTCTGACCCGCTATGGCGATAACCCTCGCTACGAACTGGCTGATGGAGAACTGATTGACATGGAACCTACCGGCTTTCACGAAGCCACTGCCGGAAAAGTTGCCAGCCAGCTCAGTATTGAAATAGACCGCCAGGGCCATCCGTGGATTATTCCTCGTACCTGTTTGCTGCGCCCGTTTGCTGACGTTGCCACGGCTCGCCGTCCGGATGTTGTGGTGCTAGATGAACCAGCCCTGATCCATGAGCCACTGTGGGAACGAGAACCTGTGATTACTCTGGGTGCTTCGGTAAAGCTGGTGGTGGAGGTGGTGAGCACCAATTGGGAAACGGATTATGCCCGCAAGGTAGAGGAGTATGCCCTCTTTGGCATTCCAGAATATTGGATTGTGGACTATCGAGGTTTGGGCGGACGGGTGTTTATTGGTAGTCCTAAGCAGCCGACGTTTACGGTGTGTCGGTTGGCTGGCGAAGACTATCAACAACAGCAGTATCGACTGGGTGAAGCGATTGATTCGCTATTGCTGCCTCAGCTAACGTTACGACTAGATGATGTTATGCCGCGCTAGGCTGACCGCTTATCTAGAAGCTCTAAAGCTTTCGATTTCCGAAAATATTGAGCTTGCTATGAAAAACCAATCTGGGGTTAATGCCTCAATATCGTCGAACATTTGCTTGGGGTATTTGTTCACTTGATATTCTACTTTGAGTCTTGTTCGTATACTCCGAAACAACTCTTTCCCTGCAACTAAGCGTCTGCGTACGCCTGAATCAATTGACCATTCAACAAAAGTTGCATTTGCAAGACCTTCCTTAGTCGAAGCATCATAAGCATCCGGCAATGCATTTCTAATCCTATGTTTTATTTGATTTTCCCATTCCCTTATAAGAGCCTCGCTTTGAGACTCTTCATCAATGATCTGATCTATGATGTCTTTTGAGATTTTCCCTCCTAAAGCCAGAAAAAGGAAATCAGAACAACAAAAAAGATTCTCAATTTCTTTGCACGGCAAAGTTAAAAGCTTCCAGTTACCTCCTTCTCTTATTTTTGGTTCTGAATTAGGCAGATCGGAGTAGTACCAATCCAGATCGCGTATCCCTACAATTCTGGTATTTCTACCTACTCTTTTCTCTACTTGCGCAATGGCTTGCAATGCTTCTGCATCAAATCGCCCATCTTTATGAGGAACAATAAGGACTTTTGGAAGATTAGCATATTTTTGACGGCACCAACGAATTAGGCTTTCTAGGATCGGTCTATCTGTCCTCCCTTCTACATAAACAATGACCTCGGGTGGTGTTCTAACTCCTGCATAAATGTCAGGCGTAACTCCTAATTGTTCCAGATAAAAGTCTAGTTCATCAGGTTGATCAATAGTTTTATTTTGCTCTATCCATCGTATGCATTCGCTAGGAGTCCGAATAATAAATTCTGGTGAATGGGAAGCAATAATGACTTGCTTGTGTTGCTCAACCGCAATATCCAAAAGTAAATTAATCACAATTGCCTGTTGAGAAGCATGTAAATGTGCATCAGGCTCATCAAGCAAAAGGATTCTTGCAGATGATTGCTCCAGCAGGCGAGCCAGTGTCAAAAAGGTGCGAAGTCCTGCTCCTGACTGCGATATATCTAACCTTGTTTCATTTTTGTCATCATAATTTATAAGAATTTCTGGTGGATTAGATGAACCTAGAGTTGGTTGCGAGATCTCGACTTCAGGGAAATAGCGCTTAACAAGAGATTTAACAGCTTCAAAAGACTCATATCCTCCACTCTGTATCGACCACCAAATAGAATTTCTCCAGAGTTGAGAACCTTTTCCTTGTGACAAGATGGCTTCATAATTTGGCTTTGGAAGCATGTCTTCACGAGACGAAATAGTGCCAGGAGGAGTCACAAACTCAGCACCTATTTCAGCCATGTCAACTAAGATATCTTTCCATTCCTCAGCGGAGAAATCCCCAATACTGGAGAAGCTATAGAGAAAAGTTGTGCCAGAGTATGGTTTAAGTTGAATCGAAATATCATCTGAAAAAGTAGCAACTATCTTCGATTCTGCGTTTTTCTTCATTTGTGGCAGCAAAGCATTGACATCTTGAAGACCTAAAGATGCTAATGATGACTTTAGGTCTATCCTTTTATCCGCGCCTAGTAGATTTTTGTCAAAAGGAATATAAGAGAGGGAATCGACTAAAATGTAAGCGGCTTGCAGAAGAGTGGTTTTCCCCGAATTGTTTAAACCAGTAAGAAGAGTAAGATCTTCCAGCTTACAACTTAAATGGTTAATGCCTTTAAATCCGTCAATCTGAATATTTTTCAAGAAAATCATTTTAATTCGTTCTAATAGAATCCAAGTAAATGCTTTGGTATGACTGATAGCTAACAAAATTCGAGGGGAAGTTCACTCTTAAGCCGATTCAAGGTATAACCATCCGTCAACTGAAGCATTCGCACTTGCTAGTTCTACAGACTTCACTCGCCAACGATTATTCTCAACGAGAATAACATCTCCAGTAATGGGGCGAATTCGTGTATGCCAGCGATAATAAGACACTGCGTCGCTGGCATGTTCCCGCTGAATGTATGAATCATGTCTTAACTCCCAAGCAAAGTACTGAAGATCATTCCCGCGCCTAGCAAAATTCTCCCACTCATGTGTTGCATTATTTTCTAGGGCTTCTACTGAAAAGTGGGCACTTGACAACTTCGGGACAATATCTTCGCGAATGCTGATTCTTGCTGAGACAAAAGGGTTCTCTTTTATCCCTGATTGACTATGCCAATCAGTTTCTAGCAAAACTCTTGATACTTGGATTTGCCACCCACTAAATTGTAATGTATCTCCAACTCTAGGAATTATGGGAGTCCATATAAACCATGAACCTTCTCCACTTTTATTTCTTTCAACTATTTTTTCTCCCCATAGAAGAGCATGTATTTCATTAATGAAAATATCAGGATAGCTTACAGAAAGATTATCAGTTTTCTTTAGCTCATCACCTTCATGTTCAGGATAGTTATCAATCTCGCAAAAATACCACTGGACATCCATAGAGCTACTCCTGTTGATTCACATGTTTGTGGGAAGGGCGCTGTCCATGACTTACTGTTTGCGACAGATGTTTCACTTTGAGATAACACAAGAGCAAGCCAAAAACATCCACAAACTTGTGCCTGTCCTACTCTACTGACACTTTTTCATCTCTGCTTGTCTGATCGCAAAAACTCCCGCACTACAATCTCGCAATTGGGAAATGCCAGCGATTCCTCAATTAATTTCACCCGCTCATCTGTCGCCAAAATCCCTGCTGCTACCATGCGGTGATAGTCTTGCACGCTTAGCGATCGCAGGTCTGTGGCAGCCGTCATAGAGGTGACCCTTGCTCCTATTGTGGCACAGGGGCTTGTCTTACCTAATTCCACCATTAGGCGTCGTGGCATGCAAAAGGGGACGGGTGCTTTTGCTCTTTAGCGGAGATCGGTGGTGAGCCCAAAGCATCCGTCCCCTGGACGGGCATCGTTTACATCGGTATTTGTCGATCACGCCTCAGCAGACTAAACACCTCGCCCTGCTCTGGGGTAATCAAAATTCCCGATCGCGGAATCGTAATCAACTGGCTCCAGGTTGCCTGCTCTGCATAGGTCAACACATGCAGCAGGTTAATCGTCGCTCGCACTCCCTCCGGCGAGCCAATCACCAAATGGCGCAACCGCTCTCGCCCCGGCTGGGCTTCTGGATTCGCAAGCAGCAGCGGATTGGTCGCCTCCCAGCTCTGGGCAGACGACACCAAATATGGCAAACACAACATAATCGGGTTCCTTCCGAATGTAACGACGGGTAAGAAACTCAAAAACTTGGCCGCCCCAGACATGTACAGTTCAGGACGGCCAGGTAAAATCACCTTAGCCTCCGAGACAGCTAGACCCTGTCGACGGGGTTAGCCGCTGGTTGGTGTTACTAGCACCTTCCAGTGGCGTTAGACCAAATTTTTGGGACGTTCAGACTGCACTCACACAGCCTTAGCTCAGTAATTTAATCCAATCGCGTACCAGACGCAAGTAAGAATTGTTACCGACTTCTAGAAACCCTGAGTTTAGAAACCGGGTTATATTTAACTTCTACACACCCTTGAGAAACCTGGTTTCTGGCCCTATATCCTTACTTTCGCAGCCCGTAAGGTTGATAGCCAACTCCAAAAGCTTCAATCGTCGTCTTCAAAAACACCTTTAAAAAACTCGATGGTGTCTTTGAGTGCCGCGATAAAGCTGTCGATTTCGGCCTTGGTGTTATAGAAATAGAGGCTGGCCCGCGCGGTAGAATCAACGCCCAAAATTCGGTGCAGTGGCTGGGTGCAGTGGTGACCCGATCGAATAGCAATCCCCGACTGATCTAGCAGGGTAGACAAGTCCTGGGCGTGAACACCCTCAACGGTGAAAGTCGCCAGGGCTGCCCGTCCGCTGCCGTCAGCCTGGGGAAGCGGCCCATAGAGGGTGACTTCGGGAATGGTCTGCATTTGCTGGTAAAGGTAGGTCGTCAGCTCGTGCTCGTAGGCAGCGATGTTGTCCATGCCCAAAGCACTGAGGTAGTCTACGGCGGCCCCCAAGGCGATCGCCTCTGCGATCGCCGGAGTGCCCGCCTCAAACTTGTGGGGCAGTTCCGCGTAGGTGGAGTGGTCGAGAAACACATCGGCGATCATTTCGCCGCCGCCCATAAAGGGGGGCATGGCCTCCAGCACCTCTAGCTTGCCGTAGAGAAACCCGATGCCGGTAGGGGCACACATCTTGTGGCCAGAGGCAACAAACCAGTCGCAGCCCAGTGCGGGCAGGTCGAGCGGCAGGTGGGGAGCGCTCTGGCAGCCGTCAATCAGCACTTTGGCTCCGTTGGCGTGGGCGATCGCAATAATCTCCTCTACCGGGTTAATGCAGCCCAGGGTATTAGAGACGTGGTTGACGGCCACTAGGCGAGTCTTGTCGCTAATCAACTCCCGATACTGGTCGAGATCAAAGGATTGATCGGTGGTTAGCCCCACAAACTTGAGCACTGCCCCGGTGCGCTGAGCCACCAGCTGCCAGGGCACGAGGTTGCTGTGGTGCTCCATCACCGAGAGAATGATTTCATCCCCTGCTTTGAGCGTGTTCATGCCCCAGGCGTAGGCCACTAAGTTGATGGCTTCGCTGGCGTTGCGGGTAAAGACAATCTCGTCGCGGCTGGTGGCTTTCACAAAAGCCGCCACCTTATCCCTCGCGCCCTCGTAGGACTCAGTAGCCCGAGCGCTGAGGTTGTGCACCCCCCGATGCACGTTGGCGTTATCGTTTTGATAGTAGTGCTGGAGCGCGTCTAGCACCGCCTTGGGCTTCTGCGAGGTGGCGGCGTTGTCGAGGTACACCAGCGGATGCCCATTCACCTCCTGATGCAGAATCGGGAAGTCGGCACGAACCTTGGCGGCGAGGGTGAGTTCCTGGGCGACGGTCATAGGGGTGAGGGGGGAAGGAGAATTTTGGATTGGCGATTTTAGATTGGTTGCTTTGGCTCCCCTCTCCCACAGGAAGAGGGGTTAGGACCAGGGGACTATGGCCACTGGGCAATGGTTTGGGCGAGGCGCGATCGCAGCGTCTCAACCGGCACCTTCTCTAAAATCTCCATAGCAAAAGCATAGATCAGCAATCGTTGGGCCTGGGGAGCGCTAATGCCGCGACTTTGCAGGTAAAAAATCTCGTCCGACTGAAGCTGGCTCACCGTGGCTCCGTGGGCGCATTTGACGTTGTCGGCCACAATTTCGAGCTGGGGTTTAGTGTCTACCCGCGCCTGGTCAGACAGCAGCAGGTTGCGGTTGAGCTGGCTAGCACTGGTGAGCTGGGCTTTTTGGGCCACGGCCACGCGTCCATTAAAAACGCTGTGGGCTTTGCCATCGACAATGGCTTTGTGCTCCTGCTCGACGATGCCGTGGGGATGGCTCAGGGCCACCAGGCTGTGGGTATCGGCGTGCTGGGTGGCGGAAATGGCCCCCAGCCCGTAAATCTTGGTGGTGGTTTGCTCGCCAGTTTGGTAGATCTCCCAGTTGTGGCGGGCCAGTTTGGCCCCAAACCCCGCAGCGACACCGACGTACTGACTATCGCGGGCCTGGGTCACCACGGTTTTGCCGATGTGGAAGGTGCCTGCGCCCTCTCGCTCGATACGGCTATGGGTAATTTGAGCGTTGGCGTCGAGCCACAGCTCAGTGACGGCATTGGTGAAGTGGGTTGCCGTTGAGTTGCCCCAGTAATCTTCTACCAGGGTGAGGGCGCTACCCGACTCAGCAACCACTAAACAGCGGGGCTGAACGAGCAGGGAATCGCCCTGGGCCTGAGACACATAGATAATTTGAATTGGCGTCTCGACCACTAGGTTGCGGGGCAGCCAAACCACCACGGCATCCTGAAATCCGACGGTGTTGAGGGCGGTAAATACCTCGTGGTTGCCGCTGGCCTGGGCGAGGCGGTCAGCCAGTTGGCTCTGGAGTTCGGGGCGATCGCCCAGCGAACCAATAATCGCCCCCTCCGGCAAACTACCGAGCTGAGACAGCTCACGGCTCACCCGTCCGTTGACGACCACCACTTGAGCGCCAGCGGTCTCTGGCAGACGCAGCTCAGCAATGTCGGCCTCAGTGACAGCAGACTCTCCGGCAGCAGCAAAGTCAATGGCTAACATGGCCGACAGGTCAGTGAAGCGCCAGTCTTCTTGTCGGGTTGAGGGGAAGGTTTGCTCGTTAAGGAAAGAGGCAGCGCGCGATCGCACTTCCTCCAGCTCCAAACCCTTGGGCACTGCTACCTGCACCGTCTGCACTAGCCCCTTCAGGTAGGCATCCCGCTGGTCAGCCGTCGCCAACACGCTCACTTCGGATACGGAACTTGTCATTACGCCGTTACCCCCGCGCGAAATTCCTCCAGCACCCATTCGTAGCCGCGCGACTCTAGCTGCTTGGCCAGGTCTTTGCCGCCGGTGGTGATGATGCGGCCATCGGCCATCACATGCACAAAGTCGGGCACGATGTAGTCGAGCAGCCGCTGGTAGTGGGTGATCAGCACCACGGCATTGTCGGCGTTGGCCAGCTGGTTTACCCCACCCGCCACGGTCTTAAGCGCGTCAATATCAAGCCCTGAATCGGTTTCGTCCAGAATAGACAGAGCTGGCTCTAACAGCGCCATTTGCAGAATCTCGTTGCGCTTTTTCTCGCCGCCCGAGAAGCCCTCGTTGACGCTGCGGTCTAAGAAAGATGCATCCATCTTCACCACGTCCAACTTTTCCTCGATCAGGTCGTCGAAGTCAAACACGTCAATTTCGTCTTCGCTCCGCGCCTTGCGGTGGGCGTTAAAGGCCACCCGCAAAAAGTCGCGGTTGCTCACCCCAGGAATTTCGAGCGGGTACTGGAAGGCGAGAAAAATACCGGCAGTGGCGCGATCGTGAGGATCTAGCTCAAGCAGATCCTGCCCTTTGAACTGAATCTCCCCAGCGGTAACCTCATAGTCGGGATGACCCGCCAGCACCTTCGAGAATGTGCTCTTGCCCGAGCCGTTGAGCCCCATAATGGCGTGAATTTCCCCGGCTCTCACTTCCAGGTTGAGGCCCTTGAGAATTTCGGTGCCGTCTACGTTAGCGCGCAGGTCGCGCACTGAGAGAATAATGTCGCTGTTGTCGTTAATCATGGTTCTTTCGTAGGGTGGGCACCGCCCACCATGCTCCTGCGCGATGAAATTTTGATTTTTTGTCTGCGTAGGGTGGGCATTGCCCACCATCCACCTCTATCAACGTTCGAGATTTTCGGTTGGGCGAATTTCCCGCTTGTAGAGATTCTCAAGTGGTGGGCAGTGCCCACCCTACCAGGTTTTCCGGCTCCCCTCTCCCTGGGGGTGAGGGAGGCCACGCATGCCCACCTCTACCCCACCGTGTTCTCCAGCTTCAGGGCCAGCAGCTTGTCCGCCTCAGCGGCAAACTCCATGGGCAGCTTGTTAAACACATCGCGGCAGAAACCGCTGATGATCATCGACACCGCATCTTCCGGCGAAATGCCGCGCTGGGCAAAATAGAAGAGCTGGTCTTCGCCAATCTTGGAGGTTGAGGCCTCGTGCTCCACCTGGGCAGTGCTGTTCTGCACCTGAATGTAGGGGAAGGTATTGGCGCTGGAGGTGTCGCCAATTAGCATCGAGTCGCACTGGGAGTAGTTGCGGGCCCCGGTAGCCTTTGGCCCAATTTTCACCAGCCCTCGGTAGCTGTTTTTGGATTTGGCCGCCGAAATGCCCTTAGAGATAATGGTGCTGCGGGTGTTTTTGCCCACGTGCACCATTTTGGTGCCGGTGTCGGCCTGCTGCATATTGTTGGTCAGCGCCACCGAGTAAAACTCGCCCACGGAGTTATCGCCCACCAGCACGCAGCTGGGGTACTTCCAGGTGATGGCCGAGCCGGTTTCTACCTGGGTCCAGGAGATTTTAGAGTTCTTCCCGGCGCAGAGGCCGCGCTTGGTGACGAAGTTGTAGATGCCGCCCTTGCCGTTTTCGTCGCCCGCGTACCAGTTCTGCACGGTGGAGTAGTTGATGCTGGCGTCATCCATCGCCACCAGTTCGACGATCGCAGCGTGGAGCTGGTTACTGTCGTACATGGGGGCGGTGCAGCCCTCCAAATACGTCACCGAGCTGCCCGCTTCAGCCACAATCAGCGTGCGCTCAAACTGGCCCGAATCGCCATTGTTGATGCGGAAGTAAGTAGACAAATCCATCGGACACTGGGTGTCTTTGGGAATGTAGACAAACGACCCATCGCTAAACACCGCCGAGTTCAGCGCCGCAAAGTAGTTGTCGCCAATGGGGATGACGGTGCCCAGGTATTTCTCTACCAGGTCGGGGTGCTCTTGCAGCGCCTCGGAGATCGAGCAGAAAATCACGCCCGACTCCGCCAGCTTTTCTTTAAAGGTGGTGGCCACCGAAACGCTGTCAAAGATGGCATCGACCGCCACATTGGCCAGCCGCTTTTGCTCGGAGAGGGGAATGCCCAGCTTCTCGAAGGTGTCGAGCAGGGTGGGGTCGACTTCGTCCAGACTGCCGAGCTTTTTGGGCTGGGTCTTGGGGGCCGAGTAGTAGACGATGTTTTGGTAGTCGATGGGCGGATACTTGACGTTGGGCCAAGTTGGCTCCTTCATCGTCAGCCACTTGCGGTAGGCCTTCAGCCGAAACTCCAGCATGAAGGCGGGCTCATTCTTTTTGGCTGAGATCATGCGCACCACGTCTTCGCTGAGGCCGCGAGGAATGGCGTCGGCCTCAATGTCGGTGGTGAAGCCGTACTTATAGGGCTGGCTAACAAGGGTTTGAACGGAAGCACTCATGACGCGACTCTTTGAACGGGCTGCACGATCGGGGTAGACAGGAATTGAGCGGGAGGGGCGATCGCCTAGAACTTGTTGGTTTCGGCGCGGATGGTCTCGAAGGTAATGTCTTGCTGCTCGCCCGCGAAGGGGTTGTCGGGGGTGAGAAAGAGCATGCAGTGGCACTCTTTGCGCTCCTGCATGGGGATGCAGGGGCAGTTCCAATAGATGGTTTTGACCTCGGCCTCTTTGTCTTCATAGTGGCGGCAGGGGCACAGGGGCGACCCCAGGTCATCCTTGTGCTTGGCCAGGCCTTCAAGCACCACCGCCGTCACCCCAGCGTCGGAGCAGAAGTAGGTGCCGGTGCGCTTGGCGTAGCTCTGGGCAAAGTTGCGCATGAGCTCTAGGTTCTTGTCGGTAGCCTGGTTAGGTTTGGGGTCAGTCATTACGGGATTGGTACGCTACACAGCCCAATAATTTTATACAATTAAAGCAACATTTAAGTTGTCTAACTGATCTTAGACTAGTTTAGCAACATAAAGGTTGTCAAAGTAGATTATCGTCCAATGGGCTGGGTAACCTCAGTCTGGGTAGGTATAGTCTGCTGTGGCCATGTCTTCTATAAGTCTTACTGTGGGCCAACGCCATGACCTCTGTGCAGCAACCCTCCACCTCTACAAAAGACGACATTTTGATGTATCTGCTCAGGCAGGGCGAAGCCACAGCCCACGACCTGGCGGAGCATTTTGAGGTGAGTGCCCAGGCCATTCGTCGCCACTTAAAAGATTTAGAAGCGGAAGCCCTGATTGAGCACCGGGCGGTGCAGGAGGGCATGGGGCGGCCCAACCACCTGTATCAGATCAGCGCTAAGGGGCGCGATCGCTACCCCGCTAAGTACGACGAATTTGCCATTTCGCTGCTCGATACCCTAGCGGCCACCATGGGCCAAGAACAGGTGGGTAATGTGCTGCGCAAGCAGTGGGAGCGCAAGGCGCTGGAGTATCGCCAGCAAGTAGGCACCGGCAGCTTAGCCGAACGGGTGACCCGGCTGGTGCAGATTCGCCAGGCCGAGGGCTACATGTCTGAGTGGCACGAGGTCAGCGACGGCGACGTGCGCCAAACCGGCCCCGGATACATCATCACCGAATACAACTGCGCTATTTCCCACATTGCGGAGTCGTTCCCTAGCGTGTGCGGCCACGAGCTAGAGATGTTTCAGGTGGCGCTGACCGACTGCTCCGTGCAGCGCACCCACTGGTTGGTAAAAGGTGAACACCGCTGCGGTTACCTGGTGCAAGAACTGAGTTAGGCTATTGACTTTTTCCCTCGTCAAGCATCCAAAACTCAGCTTGGGACGTAAATCTATTACAACCCTCTCCAAATTTCAGAGGCGGCGGCTAGAAATACCTAGCAGCCGCTTTTTTGTGGACTTTTGCCAACCTCGGCGGCGTCTGACACTATGGATGAAGTTGCTCCCCCGCGTTCGCACTGCCATGCTTGACCAATCACTCCAGTTCCTCACCCCCGAAGAATCGGCAGAAGTCGATAAGGCGCTGTTGTCATCCCCTGAGAAGTTTCTGGCCCGACTTACCATCTCCACCGCCAAGCTGCTCCAGGTGATTGCCGCTGATACAGAGACCCCCATTGAAGCTCTGACAGCCGTGCAGATTGTCCAGTGGTTTGAAAAAGACGCCAAGCTCAAGCGCGAGCAAGGGGTGAATGCCTCGGTGCTGAAGTGGGATGCGGAGGGCTTGGAGGGAGGGTGATCAGTAAATTCAAAGTTCAAAATTTTGAATTCAAAATTTTGAACTTTGAACTCTCCCTGTCCCGCCCCCCGCCGATCCCTGCTGACTTTCTGTAAACTGGGAAAGACCATCGCAACACCATAGATTAAGGAAGCAGCACGTCATGGGGTTATTTGATCGCGTTAGCCGAGTGGTTCGCTCTAACCTGAATGCGGCGGTGAGTTCGGCGGAGAATCCAGAGAAGATTCTGGATCAGGCCATCATTGACATGCAGGAAGACCTAGTGCAGATGCGCCAGGCGGTAGCGGGTGCGATCGCCAGCCAGAAGCGGGTGCAGCAGCAGTACGAAAAGGCTAGCAGCGAGGCCAACACCTGGCAGCAGCGGGCTCAGCTCGCCCTGCAAAAAGGCGACGAAGAACTGGCCAAACAGGCCCTGCTGCGCAAGAAAACCCAGGCCGAAACCGCCGTTGCCCTCAAGACCCAGCTAGACGGCCAAAGCACCACCGTAGAGCAGCTCAAGCGCAATTTGATTGGCCTGGAGAGCAAGCTGTCTGAGGCCAAGACTAAAAAAGACATGCTTAAGGCGCGGGCCAGTGCCGCTAAGGCCAACGAACAGCTGCAAAGCACCACTAGCAGCCTCAACACCAGCAGCGCCATGGCCGCCTTTGAGCGCATGGAAGAAAAGGTGCTGCAAATGGAGGCCAAATCCCAGGCGGCGGCAGAGCTGGCCGGGGCCGATCTGGAGAGCCAGTTTGCCTCCCTTGAGGCCGGTGGCGATGTCGATATGGAGCTGGCGGCGATGAAGGCCCAGCTGGCGGGTGGCACCGTTGACCAGGGGCAGCTGCCTGCCGCTGAGACCGCAATCCCCGCCACCGAGGCGACTGAGGTGGATGCCGAGCTAGAAGAACTGCGATCGCAGATTGACAAGCTTGACTAGATGCTGAGACGGTTGCAGGGTTTAGGGTTCAATGCAGCCCCTCGAACCCCAAACCTTGCAACTGCTAATACCTGATGTGATCCAGGGCCAAGGCTTTAAGAGCACTCAGCGTTAGAGAGCATATGATCAACGCTGACGGCGCGATCGCGCCCGTGGTTTTTAGCCCAATACAGGGCCTTATCGGCCAGGGTGACTAGGGTATATGGAGTTTCACCGTGGTGGGGAAAGCTCGCCACGCCTAGGGAAATCGTGATTGGTGGCAGTGCCTGACCGTTAAAGGAATTGGTGATATATTTGACGGCTCGACGAATCTTTTCCGCTCGTTTTAGAGCGACTTCCGGGGTGGTGTCGAGCAGTACCATGCAAAATTCTTCGCCGCCGTAGCGACAGACAATATCCTGAGCGCGCACGTGGCCCCGCAGCAGCATGCCGATATTCTTGAGCACGGCATCGCCTGCTTGGTGTCCGTAGGTGTCGTTGATCGCTTTGAAGTGGTCGATGTCGATCAAAATAATGCTGATATTCTGCTGCTTGCTAGCGTGACACAGGCTGTTGAGCACAGTTTCGGCATGGCGGCGGTTGAGCAATCCGGTCAGCGGATCCTTTAGCGCCTGATCTTGCAGATCTTCGAGCAGCAGCAGCCGCTGCATTACAAATAAAATTTGCTCCGACAGTTTTTTCAGCAGTGCCGTCTGCACTGAGGTAAAGGGTTTTGCCTCAATTTGCACCAGCTGCACAATACAGGTGGTGTCATTGATCATGCCGAGCACGATGCATTTGGTCACCTGCTGAAGGCAATGGGTGACCTGGCACTGGTGGCATTCTTGGCCAACACCAGGTGGCTGAGCCAACAGCTGTCCCTGGGAATAGCAGCACTGCTGCTCAACCACGGCTAAGGGCTTAGCATCGCCCCACTCCGTGAGTACGGTAAAGCTCTCCAGGGGCGTTGAAAACAGCACCAGACGCCCCGACTGATGCGGGAAAAAATAGGGCAAATATGTCCCTAATAGCTGGCCCAACTGTTTGTAAGATAGGCATGACTGAAGCTGAGCCACCAAATCGGCCAAGCGAGGATGACCGTGCTGGACGCGATCGTAGACAGCGCCACTAGGGTTTAGCGCCACCACCCGCGACAAAAAATCGACGCCATCGGGGGATGCACTCACCGTCGGGCTGGGCGTCACCCCAGGCAGCGGCGCTGGGGTAGCGGGTTGGGTTAAAGCCAGGCACAAAAGCAGCTGCTGGGTGAGGTATTGAAGGGTTTTAACCTGTACTTCACTCAGCTGATTTACGGCTAACCCAGGCACATAAATTGTAAAGTGATATCGGTAGTCGGTGCTGTGCAAACGCCCTACCAGTACTGGTATCGGGCTAGCTTCAGCATGTGGACCCGGTTGGCTATGGGTGCTAAGGGAAAGCTGATCGCAT
The DNA here is from genome assembly GCA_003249105.1 of Leptolyngbya sp. Classification (GTDB taxonomy): domain Bacteria; phylum Cyanobacteriota; class Cyanobacteriia; order Phormidesmidales; family Phormidesmidaceae; genus Nodosilinea. Next base: position 20,783 of record QBLT01000016.1, read on the forward strand.
TCTAGAAATGTTGCCCCTATCGGCTGACTTGACAGCACCTCTCGCAGCGTGGCAGCGGGCAGTTGACCGTAGTTCATTACCCCACCGTAGCGCCAGTCATCGCCCACCTGAACCGTTAGCGCTAGCTGAGGGGCAGACAGAGTTAGTGAGGTAAGCCGCAAAAAGTTGCATAGGGCTGGGTAGGCATCTCCTAAAGATGTCGGTCGAACTTGGTTCATGGCAGGGGGACCACCAGGCTAAAAGAGTATTAAAAAGGTTGTAGATGGCCCAATCTCTGATGACTGTATTATGCAGACCGATTTGGGCCGCTGCCCTTGGCGCAATTGTGGATGGCGCTTGACTACGGCTGATTCAATAATCCCTTCAGAAATTCCTAAAAATCGGGGTTGAAACAAAGGTTTTATAATGAGTATTCCCCGATCAATTCGTTCTGACTAACTCTGCTCACCAGCGGCAACTGACCTAACTTCCCCAGCACCATGCAAATTGCCCAGCGGATGAGGCCTCTACAGGCCAACGTGTTTGCCGATATGGATCGGGCTAAGGCAGCGGCCCGCGCGACGGGCCAATCGATTGTCGATCTGTCGCTGGGGTCGTCAGATTTGCCGACGCCGCCCCACGTGCTAGAGGCGATCGCCGACGCCCTGCATGACCCTACGACCCACGGCTACTGTTTATTTTCAGGCACCCAAGCATTTCGGGTTGCCGCCGCTCGCTGGTACACCAATAAGTTTAATGTAGCGGTCGATCCGGAGACCGAGGTGCTGCTGCTGATCGGCTCCCAGGAGGGTACGGCTCACCTGCCCCTGGCGGTGCTCAACCCCGGCGATTTTGCCCTGCTGATGGATCCTGGCTACCCCTCCCACGCTGGGGGTGTGTACCTGGCCAACGGGCAAATTTACCCTATGCCCCTGCATGCGGAAGATGGGTTCTTGCCCCGCTTTGCCGACATTCCCTCAGCGGTGCTAGAGCAGTCGCGGCTGATGGTGCTGAGCTACCCCCACAACCCCACTACCGCTACGGCCTCGATTGAATTTTGGCAAGAGGCGGTGGCCTTTTGCCGACGGCACAACCTGGTGCTGGCCCACGATTTTCCCTACGCTGATCTGACGTTTACAGGGAAGCCAGCGGTATCGGCCCTCCAGGCCGACCCCAACAAGACCTGCACCATCGAGTTCTTCACCATGTCGAAGTCTTACAACATGGGGGGCTTTCGGGTGGGGTATGCGATCGGCAACGCCGCGATTATTGCCGCGCTGCGCCAGATCAAAGCCAACGTCGATTTCAACCAGTATCCCGGCATTCAGCGGGGGGCGATCGCCGCCCTCACCGGCCCCCAAGACACCGTACACAACATGGTCGCCACCTTTCGCCAGCGGCGCGACACGGCGTTAGCAGCCCTGAATCGCATCGGCTGGGCGGTGCCCAAGCCTGAGGCCACTATGTATATCTGGGCCAAGCTGCCCGACCCCTGGGGCAATCGCTCCAAGGAGTTTTGCCTTCGCCTAGTCGAGCAAACCGGAGTGGCCCTGGCCCCCGGCGTGGGTTTTGGTAAGGCGGGCGAGGGCTATGTGCGCATCGCCCTCGTGCATCCGCCGGATGTGCTGGAGGGGGCGATCGCCCGCATCGCTGAGTTCTTGCCCAACGGCGTTAGCAGATCTGCCTAGGGCAAGGCATCCCCAGGGTGAGCCCAGGCAGCCCAGTTGGTGCCTAAGGCTCAAGCAGTGCTGTAAATAAATCCGTAGAAGTCGTTACAGCAAATAAAGCCGCAATAAAGCACCGATTAAGATGGAGTAACCGAGGTAAGGATTGCATTAACTTGCCCAGTTTCGATCGACTGCTGGGCCACGCCATTCATTAGTATCCAGGGTGCAACTCATTGGGTGATCAGAACGACTCGCGGTTCTGGTGGTGCCAGTTCTCAGGGTAGGATCTAAGGGTAATGGTGACATCTCCATCCAGCACTGCTGATGGTCAGCTTCGCATCGTTGTAGTAGAAGACGACAGGGGCAACCGTCTATTTTTTGCGGACTATCTCACCTACTCTGGGTTTAAAGTGCTGGCGCTGCCCCACGGCCTAGACCTACAGCAGCATTTAAAAGAGTTTCAGCCCCATCTGCTGCTGCTCGATCTAGGGTTGCCCGAAATTGACGGCTACACCCTGCTCCAACAGCTGCGCGCATCGGCACTGTGGCGGCACCTGCCCGTCCTTGTTGTGTCGGGCTACGCCTTTGCCGAAGATCGACAGCGCGCCCTTGATTTTGGGGCACAGCAGTATTTGGTCAAGCCCATTGCTCTGCAACAGCTCTCCCAGGCCATTCACACCGTTTTGCGATCGCCCGCGCCAGAGTAGGCGCTCCGCCATGGCTTGAGGCTAGGAGACGTTTGGGGCTGGGCCGCTTAACTGCCTTTTGCCACGCTGAACTGCCGCTACGACAGACTGCCGTCCCCTGACTCCGATTGCTGGTCGGACAGAAAGCGCTCTACATCTCGGCTTAAAACCTGAACTGCTTCACCTATGTCGGTAATGGTGTGCTCAAGCTGAGACGATGTGGCCATGGCTGACTGAAGCCGGTTGAGAATATCTCTAATTTGCTCGCGGTAGCGGGTTTCAAACTCTTGGGGGGTCATGTGGGCAAGGCCTCGGGACAGTAACGATCAGAAACAGGAACAAGATGTAATACTAACTACATCAAGGGTGGGAGGTTTCCAGAAGAAATTGTTAGAAAAATCAATCTTTACAGTTCTCCGCGCGATCGCAAGCTGAGATAAAGCAGGATACATAAACTACATATTTATCTACGCATAAATACTGAACCAGGCAACGTGTCCCAGGCCATTCAACCCTAGCCATCCCTGTTTTGCGGTGGAAAACCGTCTCCTCAGGAGAACTTTGCCGGACAAATTTGCCGCTATCCTGGTTAGTACAAAGGTTTAGGCGCGCTGCCTGTGACTTCGGTTCAACCCACCACCCTGGTCAACGACCCCGACCGCCTTGAGGCGCGGCTCAAAGAGATCCCCAAAGAGCCGGGGGTCTACTTTATGAAAGACGGCCGCGACCAGACCCTCTACATCGGCAAGTCGAAATGTCTGCGCACGCGCGTGCGATCGTACTTTCGCGACTTTCACGGCCATATGCCGCGCATTACCGTGATGGTGATGCAGATTGTCGATATCGAGTTTATCGTCACCGACACCGAGGCCGAGGCCCTGGCCCTAGAGGCCAACCTGATCAAGCAGAACCAGCCCCACTTCAACGTGCTGCTGAAGGATGACAAGAAGTACCCCTACCTCTGCGTCACCTGGTCGGAAGACTACCCCCGCATTTTTATCACCCGCAAGCGGCGCAAGAGCCTGAAGGATCGCTACTACGGCCCCTACGTGGATGTGGGTCTGCTGCGCAGCACCCTGCATTTGGTGAAGCGAATCTTTCCGCTGCGCCAGCGGCCTCAGCCGGTACACCGCGATCGCCCCTGCCTCAACTACGACATTGGCCGCTGCCCCGGCGTCTGCCAGCAGCTCATTTCACCAGAGGATTACCACAAGACCCTCCAGCGCGTCGTCATGGTCTTCCAGGGCCGCACCACCGAGCTGGTAGACATTCTCACCGCGCAGATGGAGAAGGCGGCGGAAGATCTCAAGTTTGAGCTTGCGGCTCGGCTGCGCGATCAAATTCGGGGCTTAGAGCGGCTTTGTGCCGACCAGAAGGTGGCCCTGCCCGACGACACGGTGTCGAGGGATGCGATCGCCCTGGCTGCCGACGACAAACACGCCTGTGTGCAGATCTTTCAGGTGCGGGCCGGTCGCCTGGTGGGCCGCCTGGGCTTCACCGCCGATGCTGAGTCGGGCACGCCGGGCGAGATTCTCCAGCGGGTGCTAGAGGATCACTACCAAACCGTGGAGGCAGTCGAAATTCCGGCCCTGATTCTCGCCCAGCACGAGCTGCCTGAGGGCGACATGCTGACCCAGTACCTCACCCAGCGGCGGGGCCGCAAAGTCTCGGTCGAGGTACCCCAGCGTCAGACCAAAGCCGATCTGATCGACATGGTCGAGCGCAACGCCCAGTACGAGCTGGCCCGCACCCAGGCCGCCGCCGATCGCAACATTCAGGCATTGCAAGACCTGGCGATCGCGATCGATCTGCCCGATCTGCCCAAGCGCATCGAGGGCTACGACATCTCCCACATTCAGGGGTCCGACGCCGTCGCCTCCCAAGTGGTGTTTGTCGATGGCATGCCCGCCAAGCAGCACTACCGCCACTACAAAATCAAAAACCCCGACGTTAAACCGGGCCACTCCGACGACTTCGCCAGCATGGCCGAAGTCATTCGCCGCCGCTTTCGCCGCTACGCCACCGACCCTACCCAGCAGCGCCTGGGCAACCCCGACTGGCCCGACCTGGTGATGATCGACGGCGGCAAAGGCCAGCTTTCGGCAGTGGTCGAAGTACTGAAAGAACTCAACCTGCTCCAGGATCTCAACGTCGTCAGCCTAGCCAAAAAGCGCGAAGAGATCTTCCTGCCCGGCGAATCGATTCCGCTGCCCACCGAAGCCGATCAGCCCGGCGTGCAGCTATTGCGCCGCCTGCGCGACGAGGCCCACCGCTTTGCGATTAGCTTTCATAGGAAGAAGAGAACGGACAGGATGCGGCGATCGCGCCTCTCCGAAATTCCTGGCCTCGGCCAACACCGCCAAAAAGAGCTGCTCGCCGCCTTCCGCTCCATCGACTACATCCGCGAAGCCAGTCCCCAACAGCTCGCCACTGTTCCCGGCATTGGGCCTCAGCTGGCGCAGCAGATCTATGAGTACTTTCATCCCCAGTCCGAAGAGATTGAGGAGATGGTGTAGGGGGGTGAGGGAGTGATGGGGTAGGGGAGTAATGGAGTGATAGTGAAGGTGGGGGAGATGGGGAAGAGGGTGTGGGGCTAAGGACTGCAAATGCAAGGTCAAATGTTGCTCACAGACTCATTTGCAAAACAGAGGTTTAAACCGATGACCGGTCACTCCTTTCCGTTGGGTCCAGGGCGGCGGCACGGCCCTGGTCGAGCGGGGTCTGGGGACAATCGAAATGTCCCCAGCGGTGGATCTGGCTTGGTGACAGGTTTCTTGCCCTGGGCCTGAGCTTGGTGGGCAGTGCCCACCCTACCCATAGCTAGGGTCCCCAGTTTTTTGGCTTGAGATTTGTAGCTCAAGTGAATGGTGCGTTGCTGCGCGGTTGGCGGAGCCGCGCCTGAGCGCTGTGCACCCTACGGGAACTGCTTACACTGGAAGACAGTTCTTTTAAGCCATATCTCCACCATGACCGTCGATGCCAACCTGCTAGAGCTGCTGTTTAGCGGTGCCAACCTCTTCGTGCTGCCTTTTTGGACCCTAATGGTGCTGGTGCCCAACACCAAACTCACCCGCACCGTCATGGGTTCCCTCCTCCCCTTCGCAGCCCTGGCTGGGCTATACCTCTTTCTCTTCGTCACCAGCTTTACCAACGTCGAAGGCATCGAAGCCCTCTCCGACCCCAACCTCAGCCTGAGCGACCTGGCCGCTGTCTTTGCCCAGCCCCACGTCACCGCCACTGGCTGGGTTCACTTTCTCGCCTTTGATCTCTTTGTCGGTCGCTGGATCTACTGGCAAGGCCAGGAAAGCGGCGTCTTTACCCGCCATTCCCTCGCCCTGTGTTTCTTTGCTGGTCCCCTGGGGCTGCTGTCACACCTGGTTACAGACGCGGTATGGAAGCGGTTTGCAACTGGCAAAGTCAGTGAGGCCGTAGGGAGTGAGGGGTAAGGAGTAAGGAGACCAACCAGCCCATCTACCCCCTACCCATTCACTCCTCCACTCCCCCTAGTCCCCAAAGGGTGATACAACTATCCCAGTGTTGGCCAGTTAGTTAGATAAAACCTGATGAGTTCTTTGGTGTCGTGGATGGGTAAAGGCAACGGAATTTGGGTACGGCAGCCCTGGCGGCGAGTGGTGCAGTTTGTGGGGCTGTTTGGGCTGGTGTTTGCGATCGCTCTGGGCTGCGCCGGCAACGACCAGCCCGCCGCCGATGCCCCCGCTGGCGATAGCGATGGCCGCATTACCATTGGCACCACCCTCACCGCCCGCACCCTCGACCCCGCCGACGCCTACGAGACCTTCCCCGGCATTTTGCTCTACAACCTGGGCGATCGCCTCTACACCTACGAGCCCGGCACCACCAACCTGGTACCCCAGCTCGCCACCGAGCTGCCCACCGTCAGCGAAGATGGCCTGACCTACACCATTTCCCTGCGGGACGACGTCACCCTCCACGACGGCACCCCCTTCAATGCCGAGGTGATGGCCTTTTCCGTCCAGCGGTTTATGGAGAATGGCGGTCGCCCCGCCTATCTGCTGTCTGACAAAATTGCCACCGCCGAGGCCACGGGAGACTACGAACTTACCCTCACCCTCAAGACTCCCTTTGCGGCATTTCCGGCCCTACTGAGCTTTTCGGGCGTCACCCCGGTCTCGCCCGACAGCTACGAGATTGGCACCGGCAGCTTTAAGCCCGACAGCTTTGTCGGCACCGGCCCCTACAAGCTGTCGGGCTTCACCAGCGACTCGATTAAACTTGACGTCAACCCCGACTACTGGGGCGACGCCCCCGCCAACCAGGGCATCGACATTCAAATCTTTACCAGCCCCGCCAACCTCTACAACACCTTTAGAACTGGCGGCCTTGACATTGCCTACCAAACCCTTGACCCCGAGCAGGTAGCGGCCCTAGAGCGCGAAGAAAGCTCCGGCGGCTGGCAGGTGATCGAGGCGGGCACCAACGTGATCAACTACATGGCGCTCAACCAAAAGATCGCGCCACTGAACGATGTGCGGGTGCGCCAGGCGATCGCCGCCATGATCGATCGCCCCCTGCTCAACGAGCGCGTCTTCCAGGGCCAGGCCGAACCCCTCTACAGTCTGATTCCCGCCAGCTTTGACATTGCTAAGCCAGTGTTCAAAGATGCCTACGGCGACGGCGATTTTGACAAAGCCAAAACCCTGCTCACCGAAGCTGGATTCTCAGAGGCTAATCCGCTCACGCTAGAAATCTGGTATCCCTCGGCTTCTACCACCCGCAGCATTGTCGCCAACACCCTCAAAGAATCGATCGAGGCGGGCCTACCGGGCTTGGTGACGGTGAGCGTTCAGAATACTGAAGGGGCTACCCTCTGGGAAAACGTGGGCAAAGGCATTTACCCCATCGTTTTGGCCAACTGGTACCCCGATTACTACGACCCCGACACCTTCATCCAGCCCTTTATGAGCTGCGAGAAAGGCAGTAACAATCTCTGCGAAGAAGGGCCTTCCCAGGCCAACGGCTCGTTTTACTACAGCCCCGAAGCCAATCAGCTCGTGGCTAAACAGCAGGCCGAGCAAGACCCTGACGCTCGCCAGCAGGCGATCGCCGACCTCCAGCAGATGATGGTCGACGATGTGCCCTACGTGCCCCTGTGGCAAAACAAAGACTACGTCTTCGCCCAAGACGGCATAGAGGGTGTGGCTGTAGAACCTACGCAGCAGTTTTTGCTCTGGCAGATCAGCCGGGGATAGGGAGAGATGAGGGAGGAGGGACGATGAGGAGATGGGAAGACGGACGAATTCAAAATTCAAAGTTAAGAATTCAAAATTTTGAACTTTGAACTTTGCACTTCCCCTTCCTCCTCGTCACCTTGCAGAAAGCCGTTCCGCGTCTGTATCTCCCTCACTTCTCCATTCACCCTAACCCCCTCACCCTCTTTTACTCCCCCTTTATGTCCTCCCGCTCCGCCGCTCTGCGCTACTACATCTTCACTCGGCTGCTGCTGGCTCCACTGATGATTTTGACCATCACGACGGTGGTGTTTTTGCTGCTGCGGGCGACACCGGGCGACCCGGTCGATGCACTGTTGGGGGCACGGGCTCCGGCGGCGGCGAAGGAGGCGCTCCGGTCACAGCTCGGCCTGGATCAGCCCTTGTTCATCCAATACTTAAGCTACCTGGGGGATCTGCTGCGGCTAGATCTGGGGTCTTCGCTGGCCACCCAGGGGCAGACGGTGTGGCAAATTATTCGGGCGCATTTTCCCGCCACGGTAGAGCTGACGGTGTGCGGCATGCTGGTGGCCACAGCGGTGGGGATTGGCGTTGGTGCCTTGGCGGCCTCGCGCCCCAACTCGCCGCTGGATGCGGGGGGGCGGCTGTTTGGCATCATTACCTACGCCATTCCGATGTACTGGTTTGGCATGATTTTGCAGCTTATTTTTGCGGTGCAGCTGCGCTGGTTTCCCATCGGCACCCGCTACCCTCTGCGGGCCGCGCCCCCGGCCGGGCCAACTGGGCTCTACCTGCTCGATAGCCTGCTGATGCTGGACTTTGGCGCATTTTTGACCACCCTGTATTACCTAGCTTTGCCCAGCCTGACCCTGGGGATTTTAATCAGCGGGGTATTTGAGCGCATGGTGCGGGTCAACCTGAAGCAAACCTTGGCCGCAGACTACGTGGAGGCGGCGCGGGCGCGGGGCATTCCTGAGCGGCGCATTGTGCTGGTACACGCGCTGAAGAATGCGATGATTCCGGTGATTACGATTTTGGGATTGACCTTTGCCTCTATGCTGGGGGGCGCGGTGCTCACGGAGGTGACGTTTTCGTGGCCGGGGTTGGCCAACCGCCTCTACGAAGCGATCTCCCAACGCGACTATCCGGTGGTGCAGGGGCTGATGGTATTTTTCGCCATGATTGTGGCGGTGATCAGCATTGCGATCGATATTTTGAATGCCTACATTGACCCTCGCATTCGCTACTAGGCGGAGCTAGTTGGGATAGTTGTCTAGATGGCTGCGATCGCAACCCTACAAAAGCATCAACCATTAAGAACCATAAAGCGCCAGACTTTGCCCGTGAGCAGTCTGATTTCGTTCTTTTACCTTCGTTCTTGTGCTGCCCTCGCCATTTTGAGCGTTTTGCCCCGTTCGACAATCCGAGGTGTAGCCTAGGAATGGCGGAGCAGAGCGGGGGGTGAGGCGTATTTTTTAATACCCTTGATTGCGAAATCGACAACTAATTGTTGAGAAAGTCAACGGTGTCTAACGTCTTCTAAAGACAGGTTTAGAAATTCACGTGTCTTCACTTTGCCCTTGGGCGATCGGGCACGCTAAACAGATAAGTGGGCTCAGCCCCAAGGTAGGCCATGCCAGTGGATGTTTTAAGCCGCAACAATGTCAAGGTGATGGGCCAGGGGCGGCGACCCCTGGTGATGGCCCACGGCTTTGGCTGCGACCAAAAGATGTGGCGGTTTGTGGCCCCCGCCTTTGCCGCCGACTATCGACTGGTTTTGTTTGACTATGTGGGGTTTGGTCAGTCAGATGTGACTACCTACGATCCGCAGCGCTACAGCCACCTGCAGGGCTATGCCCAGGATGTTTTGGACATCTGTGCGGCGCTGGATCTGGAGAAAGCTATCTTTGTCGGCCATTCGGTGAGCAGCATGATTGGTCTGCTGGCGGCGATCGCTGCCCCTGAGCGCTTTGAGCGGCTGGTGATGATTGGCCCATCCCCCTGCTACATCAACGACGACGACTATGTGGGCGGCTTTGAACGGTTGGATATTGATCAGCTGCTCGACATTATGGAGAAAAACTACATCGGCTGGGCGCACTTTTTGGCCCCGGTGGTGATGCAGAACGCCGATCGCCCCCAGCTGACCCAGGAGCTAGAGGAAAGCTTTTGCTCCACCGACCCCGCCATTGCCACGCGGTTTGCCAGGGCTACTTTCTATGGCGACAACCGCCGCGATTTGGCCAGGGCACCGGTGCCCTCCCTGATTTTGCAGTGCAAAGACGATGCGATCGCCCCCGCTGAGGTGGGGCAATACCTGCACCAGCACTTGCCCCACAGCACCCTGGCCCTGATGGAAGCCACGGGCCACTGCCCCCACATGAGCCATCCTGACGAAACCATTCAGCGCATCAAAACCTATTTGGAGGCGGCCAGTCTGAGTCCGGCCTATGGTTAACCGGAGTTCTACCCCGATGTCTGCGCCCCAGGGTGTAGACCCCCTGCTCGACCAGGCTCCCTGCGGGTTTCTGTCGGTGCGCGACGACGGCGTCATCGAGTACGCCAATGCCACGCTGCTGACCCTGCTGGGCTGGGAGGCGCTACAGGGTCAAAACATTGTGGCGATTTTGCCTTTGGCCAGCCGCATTTTTTACCAGACCCACGTGTTCCCGATGCTGCGGGTGCAGGGAGCGGTGAGCGAAATTTACTTTTCCCTGCGATCGCGATCGGGGCAAGACATTCCTATTTTGGCCAACGGGGTGCGGCGGCAGCGCCAGGGCGACGCCATCAACGACTGCGTGGTGATTCCTATTTGTCAGCGCATGCAGTACGAAGACGAAATTTTGCGGGCCAAAAGGCAGGCCGAGGCCGCGATTAGCGCCCAAAAGCAGGCCGAGGCCACCCTCAAGCATCAGTACGAGCGGGCCGTAGCCCTGGGGCAAATTACCCAGCACATTCGAGACTCGCTCGATCTGACGCAAATTTTTGCGATCGCGGCCCAGGAGGTTCGCCAGTGCCTAGCGGCCGATCGGGTGGGCATCTATCGCTTCACCACCGCCGATGGGGCGGCGGACGGTAGTTTTGTGTCGGAGGCGGTGGCTCCGGGGGTTGACTCGGTCATGGCGGCCCAGGTGCCACACCAGGGGTTTGGCGATCACTACCGAGGCATTCGCCACAACGCTGGTACCCTGGCGATTCGAGACATTCACGAAATGCGGCTGTTGGACGAGCACAGCCAGCTGTTCAGCCAGTTTCAGGTACAGGCCAGCCTGGTGGTGCCTCTGCAAAAGGGGACTGACCTGTGGGGGCTAATTGTGATTCACCACTGCTCAGGGCCGCGCTACTGGCAGGGGGTTGAGGTCGAACTGGTAGAAGACATTGCCGCACAGCTGGCGATCGCCATTCACCAGGCCGACCTAGTGCAACGGCTGCAGAGCGAACTGCAAGAGCGCCAGCGCACCGAAGTGCGCCTGACCCAGCTCAACGCTGAACTGCAACGGGCTACGGGGTTGCTAGAGCAGATGGCCCACATCGACCCGCTGACCCAGATTGCCAACCGTCGCCGCTTTAGCGATCGCCTTGGGCAAGAGTGGGCTCGCCTCTGCCGCGATCGCCTGCCGCTCTCCCTGCTGCTGTTTGATGTTGACTACTTCAAGGGCTACAACGACACCTACGGCCATCAGTCGGGCGATGAATGCCTTTACGCCATTGCCCAGGCCGTCCAGGGAGTGTTGGGTCGCCCCACCGATCTGCTGGCTCGCTACGGCGGCGAAGAGTTTGCCGTCATCTTGCCCAATACGATTCAATCAGGGGCGATCGCGGTGGCTCGTCACATCCATCAGGCGATCGCGGCCCTGGCCATCTCTCACGCTGACTCAGCGGTGGGTTCCCAGATTACAATTAGTCTAGGCATCAGTACCCTCATTCCCTCCCAAAAACTCACCTCTGCGGTGCTGATTCGGCAGGCCGACCAGGCCCTCTACCGAGCCAAACAGCAGGGACGCAATCGGTCGGTGGTGTTTGACCCGACCATGGTTGACCCGGCCACAGTTGAGCCTGAGCTAACGTCTGCCTACCACCCCTGGGCTAACCGTTAGCACTCCGAAGGGCTATCCTGGCAGGTTGATCTGGGCAGGTGTGTCAGGGTTAGAGTCAGGAGCCGTGAAGGCTGAACAGTTTGCGGTGGGCAACCCCTCTATGCTGATCCCAGCAGGTGCTGGCCCCAGCAGGTGCTGGCTTCAGGGGGTAGCGCAGCCCGCCCCAGCGCCCAACTGATATACTGAACGTCCAAGCGTTACAAAAAGCAAAGCACAAGCCTGCCCGCCCACGGAGATTATGCAGCCAACCGATCCCGATCAGTTTACCGCCAAAGCCTGGGACGCCATCGTTGAGGCCCAGGACGTGGCTCGCCGCTGCAAACATCAATATATGGAGGTCGAGCACGTGCTAATCGCGCTGCTCGATCAGGAAGAAGACGGGCTGGCTCACAAAATTCTCGCTAAGGCGGGCCTTGACAGCGACCAGATTCTCGACGATCTAGAGACCTTTGCCCAGCGCCAGGCCCGCGTGCGCCCTGGCGTCGACAGCAACCTCTACCTGGGCCAGAGCCTCGATCGCATGCTCGATGGGGCCGAGGCGGCGCGCCAAACCCTCAAAGATAAATTCATCTCGGTTGAGCACTTGCTGCTGGGTTTTCAGGAAGACGAGCGCATTGGCCGCAGGCTGCTGCGGGGCTTCAACGTCGAAGGCCCCGAGCTAATGGCCGCCGTGCAGGCGGTGCGCGGCAGTCAAAAAGTCACCGACCAAAACCCCGAGCAGCAGTACGACGCTCTGGAAAAATATGGCATTGACCTCACTCAGCTAGCCCGCGACGGCAAGCTCGACCCCGTGATTGGCCGCGACGATGAGATCCGCCGCGTGATTCAGGTGCTGTCGCGGCGCACGAAAAACAACCCCGTGGTGATTGGCGAGCCGGGGGTGGGCAAGACGGCGATCGCCGAAGCCCTAGCCCAGCGCATCATCAACGGCGAGGTGCCCGAATCGCTCAAGGGTCGCACGCTGATTTCGTTAGACATCGGCGGGCTGATTGCCGGAGCTAAGTTTCGCGGCGAGTTTGAAGAACGGCTGCGGCTGGTGCTCAAGGAAGTCACCGACTCCGCCGGACAGGTGGTGCTGTTTATCGACGAGCTGCACACGGTGGTCGGAGCCGGAGCGGGCCAGGGCACCATGGATGCCAGCAACCTGCTCAAACCCATGCTAGCCCGAGGCGAGCTGCGCTGCATCGGGGCCACTACCCTCGACGAATACCGCAAGCACATTGAAAAAGACGCCGCCCTGGAGCGCCGCTTTCAGCAGGTGTATGTGGGCCAGCCCAGCGCCGAAGACACCATTTCCATTCTGCGGGGGCTAAAAAAACGCTACGAGTCGTACCACGGCGTCGATATTGCCGACAGCGCCCTGGTGGCGGCGGCGGTGCTCTCGGATCGCTACATCGCCGATCGCTTTTTGCCCGACAAAGCCATCGACCTGGTGGATGAAGCCGCCGCCAAGCTCAAGATGGAAATCACCTCCAAACCCGAGGAGCTGGAGGGCATCGAGCGCCGCCTCATGCAGCTCGAAATGGAAAAGCTGTCGCTAGAGGCCGAAAACGGCTCCATGACCAAGGCCTCGCGCCAGCGCCTCAATCGCATCGAGCAAGAGATTGCCGAACTCCAGGCCAAGCAGCAGTCCTTTAGCGGTCAGTGGCAGAGTGAAAAGCAGGCTCTCGATGCCATTCACGCCCTCAAAGACGAAGAAGACCAGATTCGTCTGCAAATTGAGCAGGCCGAGCGGGCCTACGATCTCAATAAGGCCGCCAAACTCAAGTACGACAGTTTGGAAAAGATTCAGCGCGATCGCGAAACCCTAGAGGCCCAGCTAGTCGAAGTTCAGGCTAAGGGCAACACCCTGCTGCGCGAGCAGGTCACCGAGGCCGACATCGCCGAAATCGTCGCCAAGTGGACGGGCATCCCCGTCAACCGGCTGATGGAGTCGGAGCGGCAAAAGCTGCTCCAGCTCGAAGGCCACCTGCACGAGCGCGTCATCGGTCAAGACGAAGCCGTAGAAGCCGTGGCGGCCGCCATTCGCCGCGCCCGCGCGGGCATGAACGACCAGGGCCGTCCCCTGGGATCCTTCCTATTTATGGGGCCGACGGGGGTGGGCAAGACCGAGCTGGCCCGCGCCTTGGCGGAGTTTCTCTTCGACACCGAAGATGCCCTGATTCGCATCGACATGTCGGAGTACATGGAGAAAAACGCCGTGTCGCGGCTGGTGGGGGCACCTCCCGGCTATGTCGGTTACGAAGACGGCGGTCAGCTCTCCGAGGCGGTGCGTCGCCACCCCTACTCGGTGGTGCTGCTGGATGAAGTAGAAAAAGCCCACCCTGACGTGTTCAACATTCTCTTGCAGGTGCTCGACGACGGTCGCATCACCGACTCCCAGGGCCACCGGGTCGATTTCCGTAACACCGTGGTGATCATGACCAGCAACCTGGGCAGCGACCACATTCTAGAGCTGGCGGGGGACGACGATCGCTACGACGAAATGCGCGTCCAGGTGCTCAAAGCGCTGCAAAAGCAGTTTCGCCCCGAGTTCCTCAACCGGGTGGATGACCTTATCCTCTTCCACTCCCTGCGCAAGAGCGAGCTGCGCAAGATTGTGGCTTTGCAAATTCGCCGGGTGCAGCGCCGATTAGCTGACCAAACCATTGGCCTAGAGATTGCCGATTCGGCGATCGACTTCATTGCCGAGAGCGGCTATGACCCGGTGTACGGTGCTCGTCCCCTGAAGCGAGCCATCCAGCGGCTGCTAGAGAATCCGATCGCCACCAAGATTCTAGAGACCACCTTTGCCCAGGGCGCGACCATCACCGTGGACTTGCAGGACGGCAAGCTGGCGTTTGACCACCGCGAGCCCGCCGCCTCTGAGGTGCTCGCCATCGAGGATGAAACGGCCAAGGTGGAGTCCGTGGTGGGAGGGTAGCGCTAAGTAGCTAGGCGGAATTAAATATAAAACGTTCCAGGAGGTAATTTCCGGCTTT